>NZ_JBEAIU010000041.1:0-211893 GCF_040065135.1 Klebsiella sp. CN_Kp066
ACCTGTGCAGCCGGCACAAAATCAACCCGCTGATTGGCTCCGCCGGGGTGTCGGCAGTGCCGATGGCGGCAAGGGTGTCGAATAAGGTGGGGCTGGAGTCGGACGCGCAGAACTTCCTGCTGATGCACGCGATGGGCCCGAACGTGGCGGGGGTGATTGGCTCGGCGATTGCCGCCGGGGTGATGCTCAAGTACGTGCTGGCGATGTGAATCGTTACCTTTCCCCGGATTGCGCCGTAAACGGCTTATCCGGGCTACCGGATCGCAGACGGCTGTAAACCCGTAGCCCGGGTAAGGCGTCAGCCGCGACCCGGGGATTCTCCCGGAGGCGGCGCTTAACGCGCCTTGTCCGGGCTACAGGATCGCAGACGGCTGTAAACCCGTAGCCCGGGTAAGGCGTCAGCCGCGACCCGGGGATACGTAAAACGTCGTATTCCATCTGGATGTGTTCTGAAATCCATAAAACTGTGGGCCGATTCCGCGCCGTCGGTCGCTAAAAAAGAGAAAATGGCCTTTTGATGTCAATTCGCCCAATGTTTAGCCGAAAAATCACGCACTGGTTTGCCCGACGTTCGTTCCAGAACCGCATCTTCCTGTTGATCCTGTTTACCTCGACAATAGTGATGCTGGCGATGTCATGGTATCTCACCAGCATCACGGAAGAGCGTCTGCATTATCAGGTCGGCCAGCGCGCGCTGATCCAGGCGATGCAGATCTCCGCCATGCCTGAGCTGGTAGAGGCGGTCGAAAAGCACGATCTGGCGCGAATTAAAGCGCTTATCGACCCCATGCGATCGTTTTCCGATGCCACCTACATCACCGTCGGTGATGCAAAAGGCCAGCGTCTGTATCACGTGAATCCGGATGAGATCGGCAAATATATGGAAGGCGGAGACAGCGACGAAGCGCTGTATAACGCTAAAAGCTACGTGTCGGTGCGTAAAGGATCGCTCGGCTCTTCATTGCGCGGTAAGTCGCCGATCCAGGACAGCACCGGGAAAGTGATCGGCATCGTCTCGGTGGGCTACACCATCGAACAGTTAGAGAACTGGCTGAGTCTGCAAATCGGATCGCTGATGATCCCGATGGCGATCATGCTGCTCCTGCTGCTCTACTGCGCCCGACGCTTCTCGCTGCATATCAAAAAACAGATGCTGAATATGGAGCCGCAGCAGCTATCACAGCTGCTTATCCAGCAAAGCGTCTTATTTGAATCGGTCTTCGAGGGACTGATAGCCATTGACTCTCACTACCGAATTACCGCCATCAACCAAACCGCAAGGAGATTATTAAACCTCAGCCAGCCGGAAACTATCCTGATTGGCAAAAGCATCAGCAGCGTGATCTCTCAGGAGACGTTCTTTTATGACGCGCCGCAGACAAATAAAAAAGACGAAATTGTCACCTTTAATCAGATCAAAGTGATCGCCAGCCGCATGGCCGTCACGCTCAATAGCGAGCCCCAGGGATGGGTCATTAGCTTTCGTAGTAAAGACGATATCAACACCCTGAGCCTGCAGCTCAGCCAGGTCCAGCAGTATGCGGATAACCTTCGCGCCGTGCAGCACGAGCACCGCAATTTGATCTCCACCATTGCCGGGCTACTGTTTTTGAAACGCTACGATAACGCGCTGGATCTCATTCAGCAGCAGTCTGAAAGCCACCAGAAAGTTCTCGATTTTATCGCCCGTAATTTTAAAGTGAACCATCTTGCCGGGCTGCTGATCGGCAAATATTACCGCGCCAAAGAGCTCGGATTAGAGCTGGTCTTCGATCCCGCCTGTCACGTGGAAACCCTCCCCTCATCGCTTTCGCATAATGAGTGGATCTCGATCGTCGGTAACCTGCTGGACAATGCCTACAATGCCGCCTTACGGCAGCCGGCAGGATCGAAGCAGATCGAGTGCCTGATCAACAGCGAGGGCGGCGAAGCGATCGTCGAGATCGCCGACCAGGGCTGCGGAATTGATGAATCGCTGCGCGATCGTATTTTCGAGCGCGGCGTCACCAGCAGCGACAGCGGCGATCACGGTATCGGGCTATGGCTGGTACGCAGCTACGTCGAGCAGGCGGGCGGCAATATCGTCGTCGACGACAACATCCCTTTTGGCACTATTTTTACTCTTTATATCCCCCTGACCCGAGATGAACACCATGGATAGCATCACAACTCTCATCGTTGAAGACGAACCTATGCTGGCGGAAATTCTGGTGGATACCATCAAGCAATTTCCCCAGTTCGAAGTCATTGGCATTGCGGATAAGCTGGAAAGCGCAAAAAAAATGCTTCGTCTCTATCAGCCCCAGCTGATTCTGTTGGATAACTTTTTGCCCGATGGCAAAGGCCTCGATTTGATCCGTCACGCCGTCAATATCAATTATAAAGGACGTATCATTTTCATCACCGCCGACAACCATATGGATACCATCAGCGAAGCCCTGCGGATGGGCGTTTTCGATTATCTGATTAAGCCGGTTCACTATCAGCGATTGCAGCATACGCTTGAGCGTTTTGCCCGCTATCGCAGCTCCCTGCGCTCGAGCGAGCAGGCGAGCCAGACCCACGTTGACGCCCTTTTCAATATCCAGGCCAAAGAGCACGCGGAAGCCGCCGGCACCGCCCTGCGCGGAATCGATGAAAGCACCTTTAACCGCGTATTACAGCTCTTCACCGACCCGGGGATCGTCCATACCGCAGACTCCCTTGCGCGTATCCTCGGCAGCAGCAAAACCACTGCCCGCCGCTACCTGGAGCAAGGGGTCAAAAACGATTTTCTTGAGGCCGAAATAAGCTACGGTAAAGTCGGCAGACCGGAGCGGATTTATCACGGCAAAAATAGTGAGCACGTTTAAGGATCGCGGAGATGCTTTGTTTAGCATGCATCTCCTTTTATTCGTTTACGCTATAGCGTAGCTAACAATCATCTGGCCTTTTTTCATCTTCACCTGGGTAATGACGACCTCTCCCAGTTCTGACAGGCTGGCCACGTGCGTGCCGCCGCAGGGATAGCTCGGCATATCGCCGAACCCGACCTTGCGCAGACCTTCGGCAAAAGAGATCCGACGCGGTAAATCCTCCGCCTGCCATCCTTCGATCTGCGCCAGCAGCGCGCTGGCTTCGGGCAGTGACGCGTTCGTCCCGGCGGCAAAGGTGATGCGCCCTTCTCCCGGCCAGTGATGCGCCTTAATCGGCCGCCAGCCAAAGCGCTCTCCGGCCTGGCCAATCAGGTGCCCGGCGGAATGTAGCCGAGCGTGCAGCCGTCTCGCGTCCGCGTCCACCCGGATCGCCACCTCGCCGGAGGGTAGCGGCTGCGCAACAATATGCACGATGCTCTCGCCGCGCGCGGCAACGCTCTCGACCGCAAGCTCGCCAATCCAGCCGCGATCCGCCGGCTGTCCTCCGCCCTGCGGATGAAACAGCGTGCGGTCCAGCTCAATGGCATAGCGGCCATCGGCTTCGCCCAGGCAGTTGACGACTCGCGCAGGGCATTCAGTGGCATCGCTGGTGTAATAAAGTCGTTCAGTCATGGTTGTCCTCCTCTCAGTCAGGACAGTATATTGATATTAACGACAGCGATAATCCCGCCGATCATCAATGCAATTTTGCTCTGGAAGCACAAATGAATCTGAACTTACTGCCCGATCTCGCCCTGTTCGTGCAGATTGTCGATCAGGGCAGCTTTTCCGCCGTCGCGCGCCAGACAGGCGCGACGCCTTCCGCCATTAGCCGCAGCGTCTCGCGGCTGGAGCAGGAAATGGGCTGCAAGCTGCTGCATCGCACCACGCGCAAACTGCGCCTTAGCGATGCCGGGAAAACGGTGTATGAACATGCGCTGGAGATGCTGGACTCGGCGCGTCTGGCCATGGATTCCGCCGGCAGCGCCCAGGCGGTGCCGCAGGGTAAGCTCACGCTAAGCGTGCCGAAAGCCGTGGGACGGTTTGTCATTCATCCGCTGATGCTGGAGTTTTTTAGCCGCTACCCGAAGATCGACGTCTGTCTGCGCCTTGAGGATCGGGTTCTCGATTTTATCGATGACGGTATCGATCTGGCGCTGCGCATCACCCATACGCCCTCGCCGGGGCTGCACGGTAAGCCTTTGCTGTCCGTCAGCCATATCGTCTGTGCGACGCCCGGCTACCTGGCGCAATATGGCAGACCGCGAACGCCGCAGGATCTGCGCGAACATAGCTGTATCAGCCTTGGGGAAACGCCCGCCGATTCGCGCTGGAAGTTTCGCCGCGACGGCAAAACGGAGACTATCCAGACCCACGGTCGTTACGCGGCAAACCACACCGCCGTACGCCTTGATGCCGTCAAGCAAAATCTGGGTATCGGTAGCCTGCCGTTGTTTACCGCCCGTGAGGCGCTGGCGAACGGCGAGATTGTGCAGGTTTTACCGGAATGGGAGTTTATCAGCCGCTATTCCGGCCAGCTCTGGCTACTGTGGTCGGGCAATAAGCACATGCCCGCCAGAATGCGGGCAATGATTGATTATCTTAGCGAGAAGATGAAGCCGACTGCAGGCAGCACAGCCATAGCGCAACGATCGAAAACCCCGGAAAAGCCGTTATGAATAAAAACGGGGATGCTATATCACCCCCGTTTATTACCTTAATGAGGACTATCGTTTACTGATGGTGGGAAGTTAAGCGTGATTTATTATAATTAATCAGGCTTCCTGCCTTAATAATCTCCCGCTCTGATGAGGTCAGGCCCTCCATGTAAAGCGCGATCTCTTTTATGGGGCGCTCGCGGCTAATGACAAACGCGGTAATATGACCCAGCTCGCTGTCTAAGGCGGATTTTATGCCCGGAATAAAGATAAAATCCCCCACTTCAAATTCGGGTAAGGCTTTCATTTGCAGCGGCAGCATTCCCCAGTTAATCACATTCGAACGATAACGTTTCGTGGCGTATTCCTGCGCAATATTTGCCAGCCCCCCCAGCACGCGCTGGCAGCTGGCCGCTTGTTCTCGTGCTGAACCATCGCCCGGTTTTATCGCATAAACCATACTACCTATTTCCGTCTGCTGCAGGGTGACGCTCTCCTGTCCCGGCAGCTGGCGGATTTGGGTAAAGATGTCCTCAAGTTCAGGATGCAGCCTGCAAGGATTGTCCCCCGCGACGCGCAATTGTTCCAGAGCGGCAATCTCCTTACTGCGGCCAACATAGCCCGGATCGCGCCGTGAGAGGGTAAACTCCGCCAGTCCTGAGGGGTTAGAGCGAAATGATGAGGTTTCTCCCGATGGGATAAGCTCGTCAGTAGTCGTCACCGGATCCATGATTTTAGAGGTAACGTTTAAGAGAATATTTTCCGTTAACTCACTCATTTCCGGCCAGTCTTTTATATTGGGTCCATAAATCAGCGATTGCTGGGATGCGCCTTTAATAAAGCCTTGATAGACACGGTTTTTATAAGGTGAAGCGTCAAATTCATATTGCGGTATGTTCTCCCAGCAATCGAGCTCTGACGCCGAGGTCAGAATACCACCGTTGGCAGCCGTCGCCGCAATTGAGCGGGCATCCATCAACGCGACAGCCGACATTTGCCCATTTCCGGGTTTTGAACCTTCCCGGTTTGGGAAATTGCGCGTTGTATGGCGAATGCTCAATCCATTATGCATAGGCGTGTCGCCTGCGCCAAAGCAGGGCCCACAAAATGCGGTACGCATAATCGCGCCAGCGCTTAATAAATCGGTCGTTATCCCTTTTTTGGTCAGATCCATCAGCACCGGCTGGGATGAGGGATATATCGAGAGAGAGAAAACGTTGTCGCCGCAGGAGTGATACTTTAAGGCATTTGCCGCTTCAACTACGTTGACGTAATTTCCGCCAGCACAACCGGCAATAATTCCTTGCTGGATCCGGAGCTTACCCTTTTCGACTTTATCCAGCAGGGAGAGTTTTGCGCGCCCAAGCGAAATTTTTTCGGATTCCATTTCGACATCATGCAAAATATCCGGCAAGTTCTCCTTCAGCGTATCAATTTCATAGACGTTGGCGGGATGAAAAGGTAAGGCGATCATCGGTTTGATAGCGCTTAAATTGACTTCTATACAACCATCGTAATAAGCCATATCGGATGCTGAGAGCGAACAATAGTCTTGCTCCCTGCCATGAACGCGCAAGTAGCTTCGAGTCTCTTCATCGGTTTGCCAGATAGACGATAAGCAGGTGGTCTCCGTCGTCATGACATCAACACTGTTGCGGAAATCGGTAGACATTGTCGCCACCCCCGGTCCCACAAACTCCATTATCTTGTTTTTCACATAACCGCGCCGGAACACCGCGCCAATTATCGCCAGGGCAATATCCTGAGGCCCCACGCCAGGGCTGGGTTTACCTGTCAAATACACCGCAACAACCTCGGGATAATCAATATCCCAGGTCCCTCCCAGCAGTTGCTTAACTAACTCGCCGCCCCCCTCGCCGACGGCCATCGTCCCTAAAGCGCCATAGCGGGTATGGCTGTCCGAGCCCAGCACCATCTTGCCACCGCCGGCCATCATCTCGCGCATATATTGATGAATAACGGAAATATGCGGCGGAACATAAATCCCGCCGTACTTTCTGGCCGAAGATAAACCGAATATATGATCATCACTATTAATGGTACCGCCGACGGCACATAGCGAATTATGACAATTAGTTAATACGTAAGGCAGTGGAAAACGCTGCATTCCAGACGCTTTAGCGGTTTGGATTATCCCCACAAATGTAATATCGTGTGAGGCCATACAATCAAATTTTATTTTTAACTTGCGGTGATCGCCTGAAGTATTATGGGCGGAGAGGATCGACCACGAAATCGTGCCTTTACGCGCCTCCTGCTTGTCCACCGGGAAGGAAGGATGACCAACAGGGATAATACCATGCTGGTGTGATATACATACTCCATGGCCATACAGTTTTATCATGACATATATCCTTATATAAAAAACAAGGTCTGACAGAATAGCAACGCTTTTTAATCACTACCGTTATCGGCTAATAAAATGGAAAAAACACAGGCAATAAAATAAAGCTGACGATTACCGATATAACAATAAGCGGCAATCCGGTTTTAACGTAATCAATAAACTTATAGCCGCCCGCAGAAAAAATCATCATATTGGCGGGCGTACCCACAGGGGTTGCATACGCACACGAGCAGCCAATAACTATAGCCATTAATACCGCCCGGGGATCGGCCCCCATCGAATGCGCAATAGATAGACCAATCGGCATTAATAAAGCGGCGGTTGCCGTATTGGACATGAAGTTTGTTAACACACAGGAGATGAGCAATACCGCGCTTAAAAGTAAGAAGGGGGAAGCGTGATTACCCAGTTGTTCAATCATTGCACGCGCCATGATCGCACCAGCGCCGGTGGTTTCCAGCGCTTTTGCTAGTGCCAGCGTTCCGCCGAACAGGAAAATGGTCTGTGAATCGATGGCCTGGTATGCCTGTTTTTCAGTAATCACCCTGGTGACAATCAGCGTTAAAGCGCCAATTGAGCCAACAATAGCAATCGGCAATCCAATCTGTTCTTCGAAAATCATGCCGGATACGGTTGCGATTAGTACCGACAGCGCAATCACCTGCTTGTATTTCGGGCACGCTATCTTGCGCATACTTTCAGTGCGTTGCTGGTGTAGCGTACTTTTTTGCGGTAATAGTCGGTAGCCTATCGTGACAAAATAGAGAATACCGCAAGCCAGCATCGGAATACCCAGCTTAGCATATTCAAAAAAACCAAAACGTTGGCCAACCTGCTCCAGCGCCGACTGTGCAATCAGATTTCCTGGGGAACCGATAAGCGACAAATTTCCCCCCAACGCAGAGGCAAAGGCCAGGGGCATAAGCAGACGTGACTGGGCATAACCTGATTTTATCGCTGCGCCGATCACAACAGGTATTAACACTGCAGCCGTTCCGGTATTCGATAAAAATCCAGAAAGGGTCCCACACACTAACATAATAATGACTATCAGCTGTTTTTCTGTACGCGCATAGCGTGTCACGATACCGCCAATTTTATCGGTTACGCCGGTTTCGAATAAAGCCCCGCCTACCACAAACATAGCCACAAATAAAATAACATTCTGATTAATAAAACCTGCAAAAGCAGTTTTGACATCGAAGACCCCGGTGACAACCAGAGTAATACAAACTATCATGGCAGTTACAGCTAATGGTATTTTTTCCCAAACGAACATGACGATCGAAAAAACCAATAGCGACAACGTAATCGTAACTGGAGACATAAATATATTGCACCTCACCTTGTTAAAGGTCATATAATAATATTTGCGATCATGTGAGTTTTTTCATACTTAAATCATTAAACTCCAGGTAAGATAATAACCACATGGCAATGGCATCATCTACAATTGTCCTGGGCATCAACCGATGCCCAGATATTCACGGCATTCTTTCTCAGTAACGACTTAAATCATCCCGGATGATATGAGTATTTCCCACCACCATACCCCGAGGGTGATGTGCAAGAGGAATGTCAGTACCGCCAGTATTCCACCTATAATCCACCAGGATTTGATATCGTTATAACCCACACCAAAAATAACTGGTCCCGCCGCGCCACCATAGTGAGTGACCATTCCGCCATAAGAATTGCTGAATAATAGCGCGAGTGCGGTGAGGGTTATCGGTGCACCAGATACATTCGCCAGCATGGCAAAGACCGGAACCATAGCGACGATATAAGCGCTTCCCGAGGCGAAGAAATAACGAACCAGTATGCTCAAGGCGACAATAACAATAAAGGCTATATTACCGTGACCATCAAATGAAATATTATTTTTTAATAAATCAGCCAGCCACACGAAAAAGCCAACTTTTGATAATAACGAGCTTAAGCCAATAATCCCACCGTACCAAATGAGCGTATTCCAGCCGCCTTTATTTTTTATCACATCATCCCAGGTTACGATTTTCAGCACTAACATCAAGGCCATGACGCAGATAGCAACGGTTGACTCATTAACCCCCAGGGCGCTGCTGAACACCCAACCGCCCAGTGCCAGAACAAAGAGGCAAGAGAGCATCTTTTCACGCAGGGTCATGGGTCCCAAAGCTTCGATGCCCGTTTTGGCGATCTTTTTATTATCAACCCGCTTTAATTCCGGCGGATAAAGCTTGTAGGTAATCAGCGGCGTCAGCAGCAGCATAATGATACCAGGTAATCCTGCGGCCAGCGCCCAGCCACCCCAGCTTAATTTGATGTGGCAGATATCTTCAATCATCTTCAGCGCAAGAATATTGCCGGCCATTGCGGTAAAGAACATATAGCTGGTTGTTTTCGTCACCATATAGATGTTCAACATAAGATAGTGACCAACTCGCTTTGCGCTGTGCTCCGGCTCCGAGCCAAGGGCGACTGCGACGCTATTAATGATCGGTAAAACAATCCCCCCAGCACGTGCTGTATTCGATGGCGTTGCGGGGGCCAGGATCAGGTCAAGGAAGGCGGTTACATAGCCAAGGCCCAACGTTGTACTACCAATTTTTCCGATAAGAAAATAAGCAATTCTTTTACCTAGCCCGGTAATAACAAAAGCTGCACTCAGAGTAAATGCGGAGAAAACTAACCAGGTGGTGCCGGATGAATATCCGCTTAATACGCTGGCGGCTTTTACCGAACCATCACCCAGATTGCCGGTGACCACCATTGATGCGGCGACGGCAATCAGCAGTACCACAGGCTCTGAAAAGGGTTTAATGACTAACCCCACAATGGCTGCCAGATAAATGCCTGATAAAACCCAGGCAAGTGTTGATAATCCTTGCGGCGCCGGGAATAAACTCATGAGTAACGGTATTGCTATTATAACCAGCAGCTTCCATAACTTATTCTTTTGCATTTCCATTCCTTAGCTGTACTCAATATTTAAGGATGCTTGTGGAACGCATTCACATAGCTCCCCGCCTCAATCCACGGTAATTTTTCGTTAAGGAGGGGACTCGGTATTTAGTCGGCAATATAAACCGAGCCGGAAAGAATCTTCCGTGCCGTGCGAATAACAGAGGCGCGGATCGCTTCAGGGGCTTCGGTCGTATTACTTAAGTCGACCGCAATACTCCCGCTGGGGTGCTCGATTTTAACGATGCCATCACCAGACAATTTCGTCAGTTCATTAGCAATCGTTCCCGGAATAATACATGCACTCGCCAGGCCGATAGCGCCGGTAATCGCCAACGATTTATGGCAACTGTGGGGCATAAAATATCGAACATTTAAATTTCCGCCGCTAAGCGCAGGAGAAATCAGAACCGGTTTCGGGATAACCATATTTGTCACATCGCCAAATCCCATCGCCTTTCCCGCTTGTCGCCGAATAGACTCCAGCGATTCTAAAAGCGCTGTGTCCCGGTCTAATTCGCAGGCAGATTCATAACCGGTTTTTCCCAGGCTCTGAGCTGGAATCACGACCATCGGCATTGCCATGTCAATACAGGTGACTTGCGCATTATCAAATACGTCCAGCCGATTCCCGGTAGGGAAAAGCTGGCCGGATTTTGCACCCGCAGAATTCAAAAAGGTTAATGCAACCGGTGCGGCACGGCCGGGAACGCCGTCTATCTGCGTATCGCCGTCGTAGATAACCTTTCCCTCAGGCGTTTGAATGTCAGCCTCAATAAAAGTATTGGTGTTCACATTCCTTATGCGCACTCTCGTGACCGGAGAATCCGCTTTAATTAACCCCTGTTCTATTGCGAATCCCCCTACAGCACACAGCATATTTCCGCAGTTCGGCGTGGTATCGACCCGCCGTTCGTTGACGATAACCTGAACAAACAGATAATCAATGTCCGCTTTTTCACTAACAGATCGACTAATAATGGCCACTTTGCTGGTTTGTGGGCTTCCACCGCCAATTCCGTCAATTTCCAGCTCATGGCCCGATCCCATGATGGATAACAGGAAGTCATTACGTTGGTTAATATCCTTTGGTAAATCATCCGCTAATAAAAAGGCGCCTTTGGATGTTCCACCACGCATTAATACACAGGGAATGCTCTTCATAGCAAGTTCCTCACCCGATAAAACATAGAAGAATTAAACGAAATGCCTTGTGAATTTAATTTGCTTTATGCTGTTTAAGTTTTTTATTTACTTAATTCACCTGCTACATCATTCACGTCAGGCATTTTACAAATTCATTCTACTTGCAAGATTTTTACCGGTTGATAAAATTTCGCCATAAGAGTTATTCCTGCCAGGAATTAATAAAAGTGCCATTACCGATTAATAATCACTTGTCATCTACTTAGAGAAACACTTATTAGGCCCTACGGAGCAATAATGAAAAATGAACTATCCGGGATGAAAGCCTTTGTCACAGTTGCAGAGCTAGGCTCTTTTAGTAAAGCCGCCGAACAATTAAATCTTACGCAACCGGCATTAACTAAGAAGATAAAAAAAATAGAGAGTAATCTGGATATTGCGCTGTTCGAACGAACGACGCGAAAGATTGCGCTGACGCAAGCCGGAAAAATGCTTCTCCCAAGAGCTAAATCTTTGATCTCCGGCCTTGATGCGGCAATATTTGACCTTAACGATTTAACGTCTCAATTGCATGATACGGTTACGCTATCCTGCATTCCTACTGCCGTATTTTATTTTTTACCGCGCGCTATCGTGCAATTTAATCAAAGTTACCCCAACATCAAAGTACGAATTTATGAACAAGGTATTGAAACCTGTATGGACTCGGTACGAAAAGGCGATGTTGATTTTGGTATAAACATGAACTTCATCACACATCCGGATATCGATTTCATTCCCCTGGTGAACGAGCCTTTTGTTCTGGCCTGCCGGCAAGATCATCCTCTGGCAACCAGGAAACTGGTCGAATGGCGGGAGCTTGTTAGCCAGACGTTAATCGGCGTCAGGAAATCAAGCGGCAATAGACAGTTGATCGAGAAATGCCTGGCGGATAAACCCTGGCAGCTGAGCTGGTTTTATGAAGTCAGACATTTGTCGACCTCGCTCGGCCTTGTCGAAGCAGGCCTCGGAGTCTCCGCACTCCCTTGTCTGGCAATGCCCCACGGAGAGAGCGCCGTGGTGAGCGTCCCGCTTGTGGAGCCGGTCATCAGACGCACGCTGGGTATGATTCGCGTAAAAAACAGGCCTCTTTCCGCAGCGGCAGAGCGCTTAGCTTCCCTGCTACTGATGATGTGGACGGATGAAGCGGGCACGCTCTGGCGCAACGTCGTGGATTCAACGCAGAAAACCTGAAAGCCATGCCGGCCGCTTCATCGCCAGATTAGGGCGCTAAAGCAATCACCTCCGCTGCCCAGCGCTGAAAACCTTCTACATCCAGACCCAGCGCCACCTGCACGTTTGCCGGTTGGCCCAGTTTGCCTTCGATATCGACCACCGTCGTTCCCGAGGTCCAGGTTCCCTGGGTTTCTACCGTCACAAAACAGGGCTTGAGGGTGAAGAGCTGCGGACGAACCAGCCAGGCAATCGCGCACAGGTCATGCATACGCAGGCCGCTGCTCATGCTCCCGCTCCGGTAGTGGCTAAATAGCGCATGCAGCATCTTCCCGGTCTGATTCAGCGTCGGTAGCGTAGCAAGGTAGTCCGGAGCCAGCATCGCCTCGTTGGTGACATCCAGCCCGCACATCACAATCTCCAGCCCGCTCTGGAAAACTTTCGCCGCCGCTTCCGGGTCGATGGCGATATTGAACTCCGCATTCGGCGTAAAGTTACCGCGCCCGGCGGAACCGCCCATGATAACCAGTCGACGGATATTAAAGCGGCATTCGGGATACTGGGTCAGCAGAAGCGCGATATTGGTTAGCGGGCCAATCGCCACCAGGGTCATCGGCTCCGGAGCGTGCATCAGCGCATCGCGGATCGCCTGAAATGCCGGTTTTGCCAGCGGCTGACGGTTATGTTCCACGAAATCGTAGCCTTCCATCCCGGACTCGCCGTGTACGGAGGCGGCGTCGCGCAGCGGGCGGACCAGCGGCATGGAAGCGCCCTGAGCCAACGGAACATCGGCGTTCCAGAAATGCAAAAGCTGCAGGGCGTTGCGGGTGGTTTTCTCCACGGATACGTTCCCCGCTACCGTGGTCATCAGCTGTAGGTCCAGTTCGGGAGCGAACAGCGCCGCGGCAATCGCTGCGGCGTCATCAATGCCGGGATCGGTATCCAGAATGATAGGTAAGCGCATAGTTTCTCCATAAAAAATGCCAGACGTTAAGCCTGGCATCTTCTCATACTGCGGGGAAAAAGAACTTACTCTACTTCACGGACGTCTACGCGCAGCTCTTTCGGCACTTCGAAAACAATGTTCTCTTCACGGCCTTCCAGCGGCACCGCTTCGCCGCCGCCCAGCTCCTGCAAACGCGAAATCACGTTCTGTACCAGAATATCCGGCGCCGATGCGCCTGCGGTTACGCCGACGCAGGTTGCGTCTTTCACCCAGGCTTCCTGGATATCGGTCGCATCATCGATCAGATAGGCAGCTTTCCCCATCCGCTGGGCCAGTTCGGCCAGACGGTTAGAGTTCGAGGAGTTCTTCGACCCCACCACCAGCACTACGTCAGCCTGCCCGGCCAGCGCGCGGACGGCCTCTTGCCGGTTTGTCGTCGCATAGCAGATATCATCTTTGCGCGGCCCGACGATTTTCGGGAAGCGCTCGCGCAGGGCGTCAATCACGTCGGAGGTATCATCAACGGAGAGCGTCGTCTGAGTCATAAACGACAGCTTAGCGTCGTTTTTCACATCCAGCTTCCAGACGTCATTCGGCGATTCCACCAGGTACATCCCCCCCTGCGGGTTACTGTACTGGCCCATGGTGCCTTCAACTTCCGGGTGACCGGCGTGACCAATCAGGATCGACTCTTCCCCCCGACGGCTGGCGCGAGCAACTTCCATATGGACTTTGGTCACCAGCGGGCAGGTAGCGTCAAAAACCGTCAGATCGCGGCTTTTCGCCTCGTTGCGTACGGCCTGAGAGACGCCGTGGGCGGAGAAAATCAGGATCGCGCCGTCCGGCACTTCGCTAATCTGCTCGATAAAAATAGCGCCGCGTTGACGCAGGCTATCGACAACATAGCGGTTGTGCACGACTTCATGACGCACGTAGATCGGCGCGCCATATAGCGTCAGCGCGTTTTCAACAATGCTGATAGCGCGGTCAACGCCTGCGCAGAAGCCGCGCGGGTTAGCCAACAGAATCTGCATGTTACCCCTCCAGCGCCGGATCGATCTCCAGCACTTCAACATCAAAATGAACGGTACGCCCGGCCAGCGGATGGTTGAAATCAACGGTAATCGAATCGCCGTTTACTTCACGGATCACGCCGGGCATTTCGCTGCCATCCATTGCGGTAAAGAGCATAATCGCGCCGACTTCCGGCTCGCCCGCATCGATAAATTCCCGACGCGAGAAATATTGGATCAGGTCCGGGCTCGGTACGCCAAACGCGGCGTCCGGCTCCAGCGAAAAGGTGGTTTTATCCCCCTCTTTTAGCCCCAGCAGATGCTGTTCCAGACCTTCAGACAGGGAAGTATCGCCCAGACGAAAGAGCGCCGGTTTACCGTTGTTGCGGGTTGACTCTGCGGTGGAGCCATCGTCGAGCTTTAAGGTGAAGTGCACCAGCACCGCACTGTTGCTCTGTACTGATTTAGACATGCAGGTTGCTCACTAGTTTTGTCCGGTGACGCTGGCGCTGAACGGGCCTACGGAGAACGTAGACCCGTGCAAACGTCGCGCCGCCCGGCGGGTATTGTTACGCCTGTTTCTTCGCAGCCGCGTTCGGCAAGAAGCCTTCCAGCACAATCAGCGCCGCGCCGATACAAATAGCGGTATCGGCAAGGTTGAAGGTGGCGAAATGCCAGTCCCCGACGTAGAAATCGATCATATCGACGACAAAACCATGCCAAAGCCTGTCGAATAAATTGCCCAACGCGCCGCCAATAATCAGCGCATAGGCAATATTATTCAGCTTTTGCGTCGCCTTAGAGCGATACATCAGCACCGCAAGGATCACGCAGATACCGATAGCGATACCGGCGAAGAACCAGCGCTGCCAGCCGCCACTGTCGGCGAGGAAGCTAAAGGCCGCGCCATAGTTACGCGCATAATGCAGATTAAGCGATGGGAACAGCGATACCGTATCCCCCAGAGCGAAGTTCTGGAGGATCAGGAATTTGCTGCCTAAATCGATAATCAGCACGGCTACGACGACCCAGAGCCAGCGTAGCCCCGTTGAACTAATCGGTTTACTCATCAGGCAAATTTACGTTTTTCGCCGTCACCGGCGATGTTGCTGACACAGCGTCCGCAGATATCCGCGTGTTCCGCCACCTTGCCGATGTCCGTCGTGTAATGCCAGCAGCGCGGGCACTTATCACCTTCGGCTTTGCTCAGCACGACTTTCAGGCCTTTCAGCAGCTCACTCTGCCATGCGTCGGCCGGAGCCTGCGCATAATCGGCAACTTTCGCCCCTGAGGTCAACAGGACAAATCGCAATTCATCGCCCAGCGCGTTGAGCTTCGCCGCGAGATCGGCATCGGCATACAGCGTTACCGCCGCTTCCAGAGAGCCACCCACCTGCTTGTCAGCACGCGCCTGTTCGATAACCTTGTTGACTTCGCCGCGCACTTTTAGCAGCTCGTCCCAGAAACCATCGTTCATCGCTTCGTCGTCGGCCAGGCCAAACAGACCGGTGTACCATTCGCCGGTAAAGACGTATTTCTCGCGGTCGCCCGGCAGGTAACCCCAGATTTCGTCAGCGGTAAAGGACATGATCGGCGCCATCCAGCGTACCAGCGCTTCGGCAATGTGGTACAGCGCGGTCTGGCAGCTACGGCGCGCGACGCTGTCCGCCTTGGTGGTGTACTGACGGTCTTTAATGATATCAAGCCAGAACGAACCCATTTCAATGGAGCAGAAGCGCATCAGACGCTGCACGACTTCGTGGAAATCGTAAGACTCATAGGCTTTGACGATATCGTCCTGCGCCGCTTGCGCGCAGCCTACTGCCCAGCGGTCCAGCACGACCATCTCTTCCGGTTTCACCATATCTTTAGCTGGATCGAAGCCATTGAGGTTCGCCAGCAGGAAGCGCGCGGTGTTACGGATACGACGATAGCTGTCGGCGGCGCGTTTAAGGATCTCGTCGGAGACCGCCATTTCGCCAGTGTAGTCGGTGGAAGCCACCCACAGACGCAGAATATCCGCGCCCAGTTTGTTCATCACATCCTGCGGAGAGACGGTGTTGCCGATAGACTTGGACATCTTGCGGCCCTGGCCATCAACGGTAAAGCCGTGGGTCAGCACCTGGCGGTAAGGCGCTTTGCCCTTCATCGCGGTAGAGATCATCAGGGATGACATGAACCAGCCGCGGTGCTGGTCAGAACCTTCGAGATACATATCGGCGGCGTGACCGGCAAATTCCGGACGCACGTCAACAACGGAGTAGTGGGTCGATCCGGAGTCAAACCACACGTCCAGCGTATCCGGCACCTTCTCATAGCTATCGGCCTCGGCGCCGAGGATGTCGCGGGAATCGAGATCCCACCACGCCTGAATGCCGTCGATCTCAACGCGTTTCGCCACTTCTTCCATCAGTTCGAGAGTACGCGGATGCAGCTCCTGCGTCTCTTTATGCACGAACAGCGACATCGGTACGCCCCAGGTACGCTGACGGGAAATACACCAGTCAGGACGGTTGGCGACCATCGATTCAATACGCGCCTGGCCCCAGTCAGGGATCCACTGCACGCCTTTGATTTCGGCAAGCGACTGCGCGCGCAGGCCTTTCTGATCCATGCTCACGAACCACTGCGGCGTGGCGCGGAAGATGATCGGCGTTTTGTGACGCCAGCAGCACGGGTAGCTGTGCTGCATTTTCTCTACGTGCAGCAGCGCGCCTTTTTCAGACAGCAGCGCAACGACAATATCGTTGGCTTTAAACACGTTTACGCCATCCAGCGTCGGGTAAGTTCCCGGCAGATAGGCGCCGTCCGGACCCACCGGGTTAGCGACTTCCAGGCCATATTTTTGACCGATAACATAGTCATCCGGGCCGTGGCCTGGCGCGGTATGTACCGCACCGGTACCCGCGTCCAGAGTGACGTGATCGCCCAGGATCGCCGGGACGTCGAAATCGAGGAACGGATGCTTAAAGCGCATCAGCTCCAGCTCGGCGCCGTTTACCACCGCAAGGATGGTGTAATCAGTAATGCCGGCGCGTTTCATGACGCTGTCGACCAGATCTTTCGCCAGGATCAGCGCCTGGCCGTCAACCTGCACCAGCGCATAGTCAAATTCCGGGGACAGGGAGATGGCGCGGTTCGCTGGCAGGGTCCACGGGGTGGTGGTCCAGATAACCAGAGAAACCGGACCGTTAACGTCGGCCACGCCGAATTTCGCCAGCACCGCCGCTTTATCGGTCGCGTGGAACGCCACGTCGATGGACGGAGAAGTTTTGTCGTAATACTCAACTTCCGCTTCCGCCAGCGCGGAACGGCAGTCTACGCACCAGTGCACCGGCTTAGCGCCTTTGTGCAGGTGGCCGTTGCCGATGATTTTACCCAGCGCGCGGATGATGTTGGCTTCCGTTTTGAAGTCCATGGTCAGGTACGGGTGCGACCAGTCGCCGAGCACGCCCAGACGGATAAAGTCTTTGCGCTGCCCGTCAACCTGAGTGGCGGCATATTCGCGGCACTTGGCGCGGAACTCGGCGGCGGTGAATTTCTCGCCCGGCTTGCCGTATTCCTGCTCTACCTTCAGCTCGATTGGCAGACCGTGACAGTCCCAGCCCGGTACGTACGGAGAGTCATAGCCCGCCAGCCCTTTGGACTTAACGATAATGTCTTTCAGAATCTTGTTAACCGAGTGACCAATATGAATGCTGCCATTCGCATAAGGAGGGCCATCATGCAGAATGAAGGTTTTTTTGCCTTTTTTGGCTGCACGAATGATGCCGTACAGGTCATCATCGGTCCAACGCGCCAGCATTCCCGGTTCACGCTTGGCGAGGTCGCCGCGCATCGGGAACCCTGTTTCCGGCAAATTCAGGGTCGATTTATAGTCACTCATCAGATTCTCGGTTCCGTATTTCGGTTTGATAAACACCGTCAGGGTTATGCCTGCCCGGTTAGCCCAAAGAAGTCGCGGGCCGTTAACTCATCACGTGCGATTTGCGCTTTTAGCTCATCAAGCGACGCAAATCGCTGCTCGTTACGTATTTTTTTACGCAGTATTACATCTATATGGCGACCGTAGAGGTCCATTACAACATCCAGGAGATGGACTTCCAGCTGCTGACGCACGCCGGACACCGTTGGACGAGTACCAATGTTGGCGACGCCCATAAAAGGTTTGTCGCCAAGCCCTGTCACTTCTACCGCATAGACCCCTTTAACCGGGGAAACCTGACGACGCAGCGGTAAATTCGCCGTCGGGAAACCTATTGTGCGCCCGAGTTCATCACCGTGCACAACGCGGCCGGAGATGGTAAACGGATGCCCCAGCAGCGTCTCCGCCAGGGGCAGATCGTCGTCTGCCAGCGCCTGGCGCACCGCGGTGCTGCTGATGCGCACGCCGCCTTCACAGAAGGTTTGGGTGCTGGTGACGTCAAAGCCGTACTCCACGCCGGCTTTTTGTAATAACAAGAAATCCCCCTGGCGACCTGCGCCAAAGCGGAAATCATCGCCAACGGCGAGGAACTGAACGCCCAGCTGGCGGACCAGCAGTTCGCTGATAAAGTCCTGGGCGGTCAATGCCGCAAAGCGCCGATCGAAACGCACGCACAGGACGTAATCGACGCCGCTTTCAGCCAGATAGTTCAGCTTCTCACGCAGGCGCGTTAAACGTGCCGGCGCTTTATCGGCGGCAAAAAGCTCAAGCGGCTGCGGCTCAAAAATCATCACCACCACCGGTAAGCCACGCTGGCGACCTTCTGCGCGCAAACGCTGCAATAATGCCTGGTGCCCGCGATGCACGCCGTCAAAATTTCCAATGGTCAGCACGCACCCGTGCGGGGCCTGACTGAGATTATGTATGCCGCGTATCAGCTTCATGTCTGGCTCAAAACAGTGAAAATCGTCCGAGTATACCTTGTACAACTGGCGACGTTAACCAGCGATTGCACCTCTTCACCGAAAGATCCCGGGAATTCATTCACTCAGCGCGAGATTGCGGGAAAATCTCTCCGGCGTCGTCGATTTTTATGGTTGAAAGGCTGTATTCGCCTGCAACAAGCTGGTAGAATCTTGCGCCATCACTACGTAATGAAGCGTTGTTCGTTTAAACGACGCTTATTTGCACAAATCCATTGACAAAAGAAGGCTAAACGGGCATTCTCCTCGGCCTTTGAATTGTCCATATAGAACACATTTGGGAGTTGGACCTTGGCTAATATCAAATCAGCTAAGAAGCGCGCCGTTCAGTCTGAAAAGGCCCGCAAGCACAACGCTAGCCGTCGCTCTATGATGCGTACTTTCATCAAGAAAGTATACGCAGCTATCGAAGCTGGCGACAAAGCTACTGCACTGAAAGCATTTAACGAAATGCAACCAATCGTGGACCGTCAGGCTGCTAAAGGTCTGATCCACAAAAACAAAGCTGCGCGTCATAAAGCAAACCTGACCGCTCAGATCAACAAACTGGCTTAATCGTCTGCTTGTTGTCGCTTTGTAAAAAAACCCGCGAAAGCGGGTTTTTTTATGTCTGTCGTCTATCGCTCAAAGCGTCAACCATCGCGCTTCTGGCGACTATTGCTTTGCCGAACCGCCAGAAACAGCGCTGTCCTGGGCCTGCGGCGGCGTAAAGAGCGCCGAATAGTCGCGATGACAAATACGCTGCACCGCCGGATGCTGGATCATTCGTTCAGCGAAGATCGCGTGATACTCTTCCATGACGTTGTCCATCCGTCCGATCTCAACTATCGACTCATCGCTATAGAAATCATGCGCATACAGCGTCGGGGCAACGAATATCGCATTATGCGCCGCGCCGAAGGCTTTCATCAACGCCGCATCGTCAAACTCGCCGAGGATTTCCACCTGCAATCCCTGCGAGTTAAACCAGTTGAGCAGCTTGCGCCCTAACATCGAACGACGGCCAGGGATCAGTAAGCGACGCTCTTCCAGACAGGCCGGGAACGGCTTTTTCGGCGGCGGATTCATGCACCAGAAGCTGACGCTGCATTCGCCAATTTTCACTGAAAACAGCCCTTCCTGCTGGGTTGAATCAATAGGGCAGTCGGAAATAATCATATCGAGCTTATGCTGGCTAAGCTGCTCCAGCAGCATTTCGTGGGTCGATTCGAAACAGCGTAAATGGATCTGTTCGTTATCGACAACGGCAGCATCCAGTACCCCGCTCACCAACCTTTTCGACAGCGCGTCCGCGACGCCGACGTCAAACAGCAGATTCGACTCTTTACGATAGTTAACGATATCGAGCATTTCCTGGCTCAGCGTAAACATGCGATCCGCATAGCGGAAAACCAACTCGCCTAATTCGCTGGGCTCCAGCCCTCTTCCTTTTCGCTTGAACAACTTCCCCTGCAGGCGCTCTTCCAGCGCCTTAATTTGCCCGGTAATGGTCTGCGGCGTCAGGAACAGCGCTTCCGCCGCGCCAACAACGGAGCCTTCTTTATAGACATGCCAGAAGTAGTACAGATGGTTGTAGTTGATATGCGACATGCTTCTCTCCCTGATAATGTCCAGGAGAGCCGTAGCGGCTCTCCGTGAGATGTTAAGCCGCGTAGCCCGAATCCGTTACGCGCTTACGCAGTATGATGTATCCCGTGACTGCCGATAATATCGATCCAATCAGGATGCCAAGCTTGGCCCAGTTGATCAATCCGGGGTCGACGCTGCCGAAGGCCAGGGTGGCAATAAAAATCGACATTGTGAAGCCAATCCCACATAGAATGCCGACCGCCATAATTTGCTTGCAGGTTGTCCCTTCCGGCAACGAGGCCCATTTCAGTTTCAGCGCCAGCCAGCAGAATACGCTAATTCCCAATGGCTTACCGATAAACAGCCCGGCAATAATACCTAACGGCAGCAGCGAGGTCAGCCCTTCTACCGTGACGCCCTGCAAAGAAACGCCCGCGTTAGCGAAGGCGAACAGCGGCAGGATCAGGAAGGCCACCCACGGATGCAGCACGTGCTCAAGCTGCTTCGCCGGCGATTTACCGTTCTGCTCTTTTAGCGGGATCATAAAGCCGACAATGACGCCAGCCAGCGTTGCGTGAACCCCCGACTTCAGCACCGCAGTCCAGAGTATGGCGCCGACCAGAATATAGATCCCGGTACGCCGTACGCCGCTCAGATTCAGCGCCGCCAGCACCATAATGGCGCCGGCAGCGACAACCAACGACACCACGGAAAGATCGTGCGTGTAGAACAGCGCAATGATAATAATGGCGCCCAGATCGTCGATGATGGCCAGCGCCATCAGAAAGATCTTCAGCGCAGCGGGAACCCGATTGCCCAGCAGCGCCAGTACGCCCAGCGCGAAGGCAATATCGGTCGCAGCCGGAATCGCCCACCCTTCTCTGGCAATCGCATCCTGGCCGTTAAATGCCAGATAGACTAACGCCGGAACCACCATGCCGCCCAACGCCGCGACGACCGGAAATACGGCCTGGCGACGGCTGGCCAACGCGCCCTGTTTCATCTCGCGCTTTACTTCCAGACCTATAAGCAGGAAAAATACCGCCATCAGCGCGTCGTTTATCCACAACAGCATGTTCTTGTTGATCTCTAACGCGCCTACGCGCAGCTGAACGGGCGTCTCCAGAAAAGAGTGATACAGGCCGCTGGTCAGGCCCGTATTGGCTAATAGCATCGCCATAGCGGCGGCGAAGATGAGGATTATCCCCCCGGATGCCTCGCTATGAAAAAAACGCTGTAGATGTTTCACTTTTACCTCACCTTATCGGCAAACAACTCGATAAAAGTATAATACAGACGCAAATACATCGAAAAAAGTAGGTTTAAATTGCCGTTAAGATCGTTTTTTACGAATGTACGCCCGTCAAATGCTGACCGGGTTAACCGGGCAGTGAAGTTTAAAAAGGCAGGCAGGAAAGACGGTTGTTATATTCATATTTCAAATGATTTAGCGCAGACGTCACGTTGGCAGGCGACATCCTGGTGAGCCAGGGAAGGAAAGGATGGCGATAAATATAGTCTATAAATTCGCTGGCGCTTCGCAGGGTCGCATGCCGTAACAGGCCGGTTTTCTTACTTCCGGTCAGGTTACAAACGGCCATGGCGTAGTCCCGCGTGGAGAATGTTCGCCAGACATTGTTGCGGATCCCGCCGCTGTAGAACAGTCGCGGTGGCATTTCGCCCTGAGGGGGGTTTACACCGCGTTCTCTGACGAATGAGATATGGCAGCGCCCCTGCCGGACCTGCGCCAGGTTTGCCATCATACATCCGCCAAGGATGAAACACTCATGATCGAGATAATGCTGCACATTTAGCGAACGCTCATCGGTTAACATTCGCACCAGTTCAAAATGTCGATAGGCCGGCAATACGGGTTTAACCAGCATACCTCGCACATGCCGGTGCAACGTTCCCGGCCCGTAATCAATATCAAACAGCGCGCCACGACGCCGCATAGTGAGCATTTCTTTGCGTTGCACGAGATACGCCAGCGTGCCTGGGGGCAGTCGTTCTTCATATTGCGATTGATACTGATACGCCGGCTCAACCGGGCGTGGAGTATAGTTCGTCGAGATAGCCACCACTTTACCGCTTTTTTCCTCAGCGGTGACCAGCACATACAGCCGATTCTCTCCACCGTTAAAACCAAGGCTAAACGCCCGGGTGGTGAGAACAATATCAAACGCCGGAAAGTCAAAAGCGCGCTCCGCCAGGTCCGCGCGATAAGAGAGGTTAGCTAATTCGCGGCCTAATGTAGTGTTATCGATTGCCAGTAGAGTGCGAATATCGTTAAGCGAGCTGCCTTGCTGGATGAAAGCGGCAAGCTCCTGCTGGCGAGGCGTGAGGGTCAGGCTGTCCGGTATCACGAAGGTCTTGCTGCAGTCGCGACATGCCATACGCCGCTCGCCCTGCGCCGAGTAGCCGTAGCGTTTTAGAGAAACGCTGCCGCATCCCGGACACTGCTTAACCAGCCCCTTCCATCCCTGGTTTACCGTGCGGCGAAAAGCGTTAAGGGAAATCGCCGAAATGGGCGGAAAGAGAAAGCCGCATTCCCGGCACAGGATATTTTCTCCCTGACGAAGATAATCAGGGCTATTAAGCACGCCAAGATTTTTACAACCGGGCGTTTTGCAACTATTAACATTAACGTCGTTAAACATATTCACTCACTGCGAATATTTCCCTCGGGCCTCGCTGATTTTATCACTATTATTTCTCCAGGGTAAAAGCGCGTTATCACCCTTTTTTTGATTATGAGTAACGGTTCAGGTTATTGCAGCCTCTGTCTATCCGCCGATGCGGGCCAATAAAAATACCTGATTCAACGTCAGAACGCTGAATCAGGCAGGTATGGCGCCTGGTAGCATACGATTATGATATGCTAATATTTCATCAGCCCCAGGTCACCGGCGTCGGTTTATCTCCGCGGGCTTTCATCAGTGAATCATTATCGATGTCATTTTTATATTTCAGAAACTCAGCGAACATCCGCTGCTCAATTTCGGGCTGCTTACCGATTTGATTTAGCGTTTCTGCGCGATCCTGCTTCAGATTATAGAGGTATTTAGCCTTACCTTCGCGATCAATAATCATTTTCCAGTCGCCGTCGCGAATCGCCCATTCATCGGTCGGATCGTCCTGGAACGGCATATCGATACCGAAAATCAGCGGTTTTTCCCGCTTGAACGCTTGCTTCTCCAGTACCGGTACGATTGACTGGCCGTCATAGGTACGGTCCTTCGGCAGAGGGAAGTTCATCATCTGCGCCAGCGTCGGCATCCAGTCCAGACCCGACATCGGCGTTTCTGAGACCATCCCCTGCGGAATATGGTGACCATATTTGATAATCGCCGGGACGCGAATTCCGCCTTCCCACAGGTTATCTTTACGACCCCGCAGCCCATCCGTTTCACCAGCAAGGTTCAGCTCATAAACTTTTCGCGCTTCGCGGGTAACCGGGCCGTTATCGCTGGTAAAAATTACGATCGTGTTATCTTCTTCACCCATTGCTTTAATCTTGTCGAGAACTTTCCCTACCTGAGCATCCATATAGCTGATGTTGGCATAGTACTCACCGGCGCCGCGCCAGGGCTTATCCGCCCAATCACCGTAGAACAGATCCGGGTGCTGCTTCGCATAAGCGCTGATATAAGGCGCGTACATATCGAGATATTTCTTCGGCGAGGCCAGCGGGCTATGCACTTCGGTAAAGGCGACGTAGAGGAAGAAGGGGTTGTTATCTTTCTTCTTATCCAGCCAGTTGACGACTTCCGAACTCACCAGCTCGCCGCTGAACGTCTTCGCGCGACCGATAGGTTTCTCGTTGCGGGTAAAACCGGTGGGATAGACCATGCCGTAGCGAGGACGCTCTTTGGCGTTATCCAGCGTCGAGTCGCTCACGAACCCGGCGGTATTGACCAGCCTGTAGTCAAAGCCCATGTCCTTCGCCTGCGGCTGGTCGGTACGATCGCCGCCGGCGTTGAGATGGAGTTTGCCCATAATCGCCGTATCGTAACCCTGCTGCTTCAGCAGATTCGCAATCGTCAGCTCGTTACGGCCTAAGGCAACATTTTTCCCCTCCGGGATCCACGATCTAATGCCCGTACGAAACGGCATGCGGCCGGTCAACAGGCCCGCCCGCGAAGGTGAGCAGAGCGGCGCCGGAGCATAATAATCGGTGAACTTCACCCCTTCCTGAGCCAGCTTATCAATATTGGGCGTTTTGACGATTTGATGCCCATAGGCGCCCAGGTCACCATAGCCTAAATCATCTGCCAGAATGATGACCAGATTGGGATGTTTAGCATCAGCGGCATAAACAGAATGCATGGCGCTACCTGCGCATAATGCCAGGCCAATCAGGCCGGCAACACATGTTTTTTTCATGTTAATCCCTCAGAAAAAAATTTAAAAATTGATAACGCAACATATAACGCATTTAATCCCATAAGCCCTCTGGCCAGATGTATTATTGCTTTCTCACCAGCCTATAATTGCAGATATTCATGGGAGTAAAATTGATGTATCCATAGCCAAACCGGCCAATCGGGAAAGAAGTATCAATCGAAAAGAAAATGATATTAGTGATTGAAATCTCACATAGCAACGGCATAAAAACTCATGCAAAAAGGGTGTCAATGAATGTTGTTAATAACCACATAAATGAATGTTTCTGTTGCAGAGAATATTCTCTTAACAATAATGAAAACGGCACTGACTCATTAAACAGATGCGCAAGAAATACCCTCTTCTCCGCCCCTTATCTTGCCTGAGGGACCGGGGCGATCGGATTATTGGCAATGACAGACGGGCGTGAGGATCAGTCATAGACCACGCGCAGCAGCGTTAGCTGTTTGTCCTCATCCAGGTAGGACTTTTCAATCGTGGCATAGGGGGAGGATATGGGCACAATGAGGTTTTCCACGGTGATATGACGCTCAAGACGATCCTGACGCTGGCATAAAATATCGGAGGTTCCCGTTTCGTTCCAGCAGGCGGCGGTTATCACGCTACCGGAAAACTGAAGCTGACCGCCGGAGGCGAGGCACGCGCAGCCGATAAACCATAGCGGCAAGACCAGCGCGGGCATCACACTATGTATGAGGGGCATTTTTTCCATGTTTCGACACTCCTGTGTTTGATTTCACCGGGGCGTGACCACCCCGGTAGAGAACGCCGTCCCTAGCCTTTCGCTTTCTGAATCGCCGTCTGCAGAGCGTCCTGCGAGGAGCTGCCGGGCATCACCGAGACGCGGTTAGCCTCCGGCGTTTTCGCCTGTGGCATCACGACAAACGCGGGGGTACCGGAAAAGTTCATATGCTGGGCCAGCGCCTGATTTGCCAGCAGAGCGTCATGAACCGCCCCGCTATCCTGCGCCTGCTTGACCTCCGCGATCTTCTCTTTCGACAGATAATGCTGCGCCAGGCCATAGACATCCTGTTCCGTGAGCGCGCCTTCCACTTTACCGGTGGCATAGAGCGCGTTATGCCAGTCAAGATATTTGGCGCCGCCGTCGCTTAACCACACCTGTTCGCCGATCCTTGCTGCCAGCCCCGATACCGGCCAGCGCGAAGAAAAAATAGGGAACTCTTTGAAAACAAAGCGCGTATCCGGGTTGGCTTTGATCAGCGCCTCGATAACCGGCGCCATTTTGCTGCACCATGAACACTGATAATCAAAGAACATGACCACTGCAGCTTTCGCATCTGCCGGGCCAACGGATGGGCTGGCGCTGCTCAACAGCCCGGCCTGATACTGCAGGGCCAGCTGTACGTAAGCCTGCTGTTGGGCGATCTGCTGCCGCTGATGTAGCGTTTCACTGGCGGCGATGAGAAATTCCGGGTGATTCGCCAGATACGTGGCTACGGCTTCGCCGACTTTATCCGGATGGCTGGCGATATAGGCCTCCGCCGCCGGACCAATCTGCGACGCCGGCTCGCCGTTCTCCGCCTGCGCCGGTAAAGAAATCGCGCCGCTAATCAGCGCCAGTGCCGCCAGGCAGCTCAGCTTTAAAGATGAATCGTGCATAAAACAAACTCTCATTCCAGGGATAAAAATCAGCGCGCCAGCAGTACGTTCGCCGCTATCGGCGGCAGCACGCGGCCATAATCATTAATGCTTTGCCAGCGCACCTCGCAGCGGGTCGCCCGCTGGCACCAGCCGGTTTTGCGCGTCGAAAAAGGGGCGACGACACCTGCGGTATCAATGGGCCGGCCGTTGGCCTTGAGCGAGAAGAGCGTGACGTAATAAGGGCCCGGGTTCTGTACCGACAGCCCCTCCGGGGTCAACGTCCAGCGCAGCCCCCGGTACGCCTGCTGGGGATTGCCTGCCAGGCCAGCAGGACGATAGATAAGCTTCAGCGCGGAACGAAAGGCCATCTGAACATGATGGTCGCCAGGCTTACCGGAGGGTATGGCGGCAATACTCAATGTGAACAGGCTTTCCCGGTCGGAGGGGAGCGCGTCGCCGGTCCAGGTCACGCGCAGCGTATTCTCCTGCTCTGCCGCAAGACGGAACAACGGCGGCGTAATGATAAAGGGGGGTCTGTTCCCTGCGGCAATAGCCGCGCCGGGCCATCGTCGCGCCGACTGAATGTGGCTATCAATAAGCCAGCTCTCAGAAGAGGTGTTGCTCACCGGCACGCTTAGGGTCGGCATCTGCGCATGATAGATAAACCGCGTCCCACCGATCACCACGCCCGCCTGAGCTACAGGGATCGGCAGCAGCCAGCTCATGACGATATAAAAAAGGAGTTTATTCATAGGCGAGGATAAACGTGGCTGAAGCATTCGCCTTTCCGGCCGTAACCGCGCTGCCGTCCGCGATATAGCGAGCATAGAACTGCAGATGCGCGGAAGTCTGCCCCGGAGAAAGCGCGATGACTTCGCTCGTCTGCCCTGGCGGAATAAGATGTTTATCCTGGTCATAGAGGCCAATGCCAATCCCTGTGGCATCGTCCGCCGCGTCGATAAGCGCCAGGAGATCCGTATTTCGCTGATTTGCCGTCCCGCTGAAGCTCACCGTAACGCCGCTGACGGTGCTGCCGCAGTTCTGCAAATCAATGGCGAAAGGCTGCCAGGCGGAACCATCGCCAGCCTGGTAAAACTGACGGTTCGATACGCTGCCCATCTCCACGTTAATGTTTTCTGAATCCGGCGACAGCGTGCAGGTATTGTCGGTAATCGTGCCGGTGACATAGACACGCCCGTCATGCGCGTCTGCCGTTGCTGTCGTCAGAAGGCAGCAAGCCATGCAGGCATAATAAGCATATTTATTCATCGCCGCGCCTATTCGTATTGCAGGTCGAAATACATCACCGCCGTCGCATTGCCGGAGGTGACCACTGGCCGTGTCGATTTGTAGCGAATGTAGAAGGAGAGCGTATTGCGCCCGGCCTTGAGGGGATAAACTACTGATTCACTATTATTCATACTGACATCATCTTGATCTTCATCAAGCAGCTCCACGCCGATGCCGCTGGCCAGCATATTTTCGTTACCCATGCCGGTATCGGTCAGCGCCAGCAGCGACGGATCATCACTGTCTGCCGTGCCGGTAAACCAGATTTTGGTTCCGGTAATTCCCCGGGAGCAGTTTTTCAGATTAATGTTAAACGGCTTAAATTTTGTCGTCGTTCCGGTTGCGGGAAAATCCTCAACCGAAAACTGCCCCAAATCGATACTCTGGCTGACGCTGGAAATCTCCACATCGCAGGTTTGCGCAACGATCGTGCCGGTAAATTCCAGGTTGTTGCCGGTATCACCGGCCTGGCAAAATGGGCTCCCGCAGAGGAGCGCTAAAAAGAGACCGCGTTTTAAGCTCATTTAGTCGAAGTCCACCCGCAGGTTAGCCAGCGCGGTAAATACGCCCTCTGCGGGGATTTCACCGGTCGTGCTAACCGGATAAGCCTGCAGCGCGATGTTGGCTTTGCCGGCATCGTCAGTGACGAAAGGCACCACGCTGCTGGCATCGTTTGGCGTCAATACCGCGCCATCGTTGGTCTCAACCACCACGCCGACGTCCGGGTTATCCGAGGCGATAGCCTGGTTAAGGTGAGTATCCGCTGTCGCAATCAGCCGCAGGCTTAAATTAACCTGCGAATTCACGCCGCTGCATTTCACCGGCACCCTGAATTTTTTATTTCTGACGCTCACCGGCTTTGCCCCGGCGCGGTTGAAGCCACCGCTATAAAGCGAGCCGAAATCCACAAGAATGGTCTGCCCTGCGTTGATTTCGCAGCTTTGTGGTACGGTTACCGTTCCGCTGTAAGCAATGTTGTAAACCACGTTGCTCAGGGGATCGCTCGTCCCTGTCGTCACGTAGACGTTGAACATGGTCTTCGGAGTGATAGTGACGGTCCCCACGAAAGGCCTGGCAATCTTGAGCTGAAACACCAGGTTCGAGTCGCGGATGTAGAACGGTTTGCCGGCGTTTACGCTGTCATCGGTGCCCATATAGGCGTAGTTGGTAGGGAGATAAAGGGTTCCTGCCGCGGAGTCGTCAATTCTCATCGCCCCCTCCAGATAGTCAGGGTCGAGCTTTAAATACTTCCATGGGCCGCTGGTTTCAACCACGGCGTAGGGTGAAACATAGGAACGATACGTCCGGTTCGAGAATGCCGACCCTGCGGGACACACGGCCTGAACGTTCACTTCCTGGTTTTTGGTCAACTGAACCGTATTCCCCGCCGCGTTTTGGGCCGCCGTGAGGGTGGTACTCAGATCGTAATCGACCGTAGTAGGCGCGCCGTTGACGTTTTGACAGACGGCAGCCTGAGCCGCATTGGCTAACAGCAGTCCCGCCAGCGGAATAAAAAATAAACCTGTCTTCATTTAGCGGCATTCCACGCGTTGTCGCACCAGGGCCTGCCGGGTTGCGGGAAGTTGATAATGCACCAGACACTGCCGGGAAGCTCCCCGGCCCCACTGCACTTTGAGCGTTCCCTGGGGGCTCAAACCGGCCAGGTAAACTTCGCCGCCATCGCCGACGATCGCCTCCTCCGCTGACGCATCGGTCGAGGCGGTCGCGCCGAACGGTACCGGCTGCCCGTCGTGCAGCAGCGTCAGGAGCGCACGTTCGCCGACGCGCGCTTTAAAGCTGGCCAGTACCAGCGCGCCCTGCGTAGGCACGACGTTCACGACGGCATCGTCGATATCCACGTCATCCGCCATCGAGTTCACATCCAGCGCCATGCGATTTTGGCGATAGGTCGTGGCGTAAGGCACCACCGCATAGCCCCGGCGATCGGTATGAATGCCCGGCTCGTCATCAATATTGACATTGCCTGCTCCCGGAGCGGCGATCAGCACGTTGGTCTCGCCCAGCGGCTGGCTCAGCGTTAAGCCGTGCGCATGCGCCACTATGCCGCCGCTCAGCCCGTAATTTATCTGCTGATAATCGCCGTTATTGCTGGTGTTATAGCCCACGTTGACATTGCCTTCGGCGCCATCATATTCGAGGCTGGCGGCGCCGCTTTTGCCAACGCCATGATTTTGATAACCCTGCTGTACGCTATAGCTGAGATTGTTTTGCGCCAGCGCGGTACCGCTTATTCCGGCATTTTGGCTGACGCCGCCGTGCCGATCGGTACTGGTGCTGAACGTGGCGTAGATATTGTGATGCTTGTGGGTAATATCATCGCTGTGATGTAGCCACTGGCTGAGCGGCAGCGAGAGATTCAGGGCAATAAGCTGGTCGCTCTTGTCCTCTCCCGGGGCACGGCTTTGGTTATAAGAGAGGCTCCATGACACGCCCGCCAGAGTATCGCTATAGCCCACTTGCAGCAGCGTGTTCTTCTCACCGGTATGCCAGTAGCTCTGCTGACTACCGGTTACATAAAGCGAACCAAAACGCCCAAGCTGCTGCGAGATATTCAGCTGAATCTTGCCGCGTTTGGTGTAATAGAGGTTGTAGTAATCGCTCCAGCTACGCTGGTCTTCGTTTTCGTCGGTTGGACCGTTATAGCCAGACATGCGCTTCCACGCCGTCTCGTCGAGGGTATAAAAACCCGATGTTGAGTAGCGATAGCCGAGCAGCTGAAAGTTAGTTCCCAGACTATTCAGCGATTTAGCGTAAAGAAAACGCGTGGATTGCCCCTGATGCTCGCTATCATCAGCCAGGGTGCTGCGCGCCTGGGTCAGGTCGACGGAAATCGCCCCCCAGTCGCCCAGATTGGCTCCCGTACCTAACGCCAGCGCGCGATAATGATCGGCAAACTGCGTCCCGCCGTAGACGGTAAAGCCGTGCGGCAGGCCCCATATCAGCGTCGCCTGGCCAAACTTAACGTCCTCTTTCTGGCTGCTGTCGCCGCGATAGCTCGCCGCCGTGGCCGCGTATTTCAACCGCCCTTCACGTTGCAGAATTGGCACAGCGGAATACGGCACGCTATAGCGAGTGATGCTGCCATCGGACTCTTTTATCTCAACGCTTAAATCACCGCTGCTGGCCGTGGAGTAAAGGTCGTCAATGGTAAATGCGCCGGGAGAGACGTAGCGCTGGTCGATGGTGTAGCCATTCTGCCGAATGGTCACCTGGGCATTGCTTTTAGCGATACCATGGATGGTCGGTGCGAAGCCTTTCATACTGTCAGGCAGCATGTTGTCATCGGAAGCCAGCTGAATGCCGCGAAAGGGCAAACTGTCGAAGATCGCGGAAGGCGTATAGCTATCTCCTGCGGTCAGTTCGCTTTTCAGAGCGCGCAGATCGCGCTCTACATACGTGCTGATATGCTGCCAGTCGCTTTTATTGCTCTCGCCGCCGCTGTTATCGTTCCAGGTGGAATAGTTACGCAAGCGCCAGGCGCCAAGGTTCAGGCCACTGTTAAGGCCAAGAAACAGGGTACGGGCATCAACGCCGCCCTCGCTGCGATCGCGGCTATTCGCACCGGTAAACGTGTAATTAAGCAATAGCGCGTTGATCCCTTCATCCCAGTATTCAGGTGCAATATAGCCCCTGGCGCTGTTCTTCATCGCCGCCTGGGGAATACTGATATTCAGGCGCTGCTGGGTGAAATCAAAGCGCGCGAAAGCCGCGGGAATGGCGGCGGCAATATCCACGCACCCTTGAGAAGAGGGCTTTAACAACCCCGGAAAGGCCTCAACGTTCACCTTCATCTCTTTGAGCATATCAGGCGTCAGACAAGCGCTTAGCCCGGAGTCGTCTGCGGCTGGCGTCCTGGCGGAGGGTTTCGCTTCGTAGAAGGTCATATCGCGGGTGGCAAGAAAGGCGCCATTCAGATAGACGTCGACCCGATAAACGCCAGGCGCCTGGCCGTTGCCTTCAAAACGTGAAAGATCGGCGATCCTGGACGGATCGTCCGATAAAAACGCGGGATTAAAATAGTTATCCGCCCAGCCCTTCGGCAGCGTTAACACGCTGACTAAAGTCAGGGTCATCAGCACCGGTTTACTGACAGACGGCGATTGACGCTTTATAGCAGCCATTTTCTGCACGCTAAGATTGGCTCTGGCAGGTTTGTACAGGCGTGGTCGCACCAAAATCATTGACGGTCTGGAAGGTTACCCGGCTTTCGCTGCTCTGCAACGTCAGCTCGCTTTTTGGCGCGACCATGGCATTCGGCAGTTTTCGGCTTCCAGCATGTATTTCAACCAGAGAGACATAGTAGGGCGACGGATTGGTAACGATTAATCGACCGTTTTGGCTATGGCAGCGCAGCATCGCGGGCGCATTTGTGGAAGGAACGGACAAATCCGCAGGACGAATAAAAAGTTTAATGACGCTTTGGGTCGCAATTTGCAATGAATTATTCGCCAGCCTGGTTTTATCGACCGAGGGGATCGCTTTGCTATTGAGATAGAACACGCTTTCCCGGTCGGTGGGCAAAGACGGACCGATGTACATAATTCGCAGGGTGTTCTCTTTTTTCGGCTGAATCACGAACAGCGGCGGGGTAATAATAAAATCAGCGCTCCGGCTACCATCAGCATTGGCAACCCAGGACTGAATCAGGAAAACGTTGTTCTCCGAGGAGTTAATAACCGGCAGAGAGACCTGCTTGCTTCCCTGCGGATAGATAACGCGGGTTGATCCCAGAGCGATACCGCCCGCGTGCGCCTGGTTTATTATTCCAGCGATAGCCAGCAACAGCGATAGAAATTGAATTGTTCTTTTAAGCATTTTCTAAGTAAATAAACGATTTTGGGCGCAACATAAATAGCGTTTCCTCCGTGCAAGATGCACGGAGGAATACCTGAAAAGAAATCAGGAGTACACCATACTAAAGGTGGCGGTAGCAGAGACGTTACCGGCAACTACAGCGCCGGTGGCGATATAATCGACGCTCAGCGGAACCACGTTTTCACCATCAATTAACGTTACGGTGCCAGAAGTATCGCCAATATTGAGCGGCTGGCCGTCCGGACCATACAGCTGCAGAGCGACGTTGGTAGCCGCACCAGCACCTGCGGTGTTGGCAAGGGAGCCGGCCAGCGTACCGTCCTGCTGACCGTTAAAAATAACTGCGGCTTCCTGGCTTACCGTGGTATCGCAATCTTCCAGTTTGATCGAGAAATCTTCTTTTTGATTCGCAACCATGCCGGCGGCCGTTAATTTGCTGGCACGAACCTGGCTTAAGGTGACCGTTTGATCAACGGAGTCAGCAGAAACAGAACAGGCGGCATTAACAACCTGGCCGACAAAATTAACAGTGCCACCAGAAACGGTCGCCGTATCCGCAAAAGCGGAAGTCATCATGCCGCCTGCAGAAATAGCAGTCACCATCATGGCTAATAGATGCTTTTTCATATAATCCCTTTTAAATTTAATAAAAACCCAGTGTTATAGTTTGATAAATATCAGACATTGGTGGACAAGGGCTTTCGCTCAGGCCAGCCTGACGATCCCTGGCTTTATATGCTACAGGAAGACACTCACGTCATTAATATGAGATAACTTACTGACCAGTAATCGCCTCACTCAAATAAACACTCTGACATTAGTTAATTATTATAAAAGGTATAAACAGTTGCAATCATCACCTGCTGTTTTTATAGGACTACAGATAACCTCATGTTTTAAAAGAACTATAGTCATGAGATACACCCTATGCCATCAGGACTATTGACTTTTTAATTAATACATGAACACACGAAAGACAATCGTTCGTAATACTTTTTAAAAGGTGTTTAATTGATGTAAAAAAACACCTTTTATGCAACATCGCTAATAGGCCGTCGGTAATTTCTTCATGTCTAATAAACGACCGCCATCGATACTAATATAACCCCCTTTCTTAAGTTCAGAGAGAAGTTTCATCGTACGGCTACGGGATATGCCCGTTCGTCTTTGAATAAAGTTAAGGACGTTAATGCTTTGTCGGTATTCGCTGGCATAAGCCCAAAGCTCGATTAATAATGCGCGCACCTTCAGATAAGAATCCACGCCAACCAACTCCCGATCCCGTACGCTCATCACCATCAGACGATAGGCAAGTATTCGTGCGACATCGTGCCACAGATCGCACTCATCGACGGTCTTAATAAAGTCGGGCAAAGAAACCGCACGTCCGCTGCACTCGGTTTCGGCCACCAGAAAGTGCTCCGGTCGGGTCGGAACATCGTAGGTTACCCCATAGCTATCGACGAGTCCGACAATAGAGGGCGCAAATGTAGAACTCACATGAAGTCCACTGCCGCAGCGGCAAAATGAAAAAATCCCGGACTGCAGAAGGACTATTTTATTCTCACCGCCAGAATTAAGTAAAAACTCATCACCAGGATTTAAATTAAAAGGCTTACCAAAAGACCATAATGCGGAGAAGAGCGCATCAAGCGCTGCATGTGGTTTAGCCTGCTGGGAAAATAAATATGAGTGCAAGGTATTCTCATTATCGTTTTCAGCAATGTCAACTTTCATTTTTCATTAAAAACCATAATCATAGGTCAACCCAACATATACTTAATGAAAGGTGTCTTCAATTAATTATAAATAAAACCACCTGGTAGTATATCTGTACCAAACCCGCACAAATACGCAATACTTAGCACGATGAGTAAATTCTTAATAAAAATATCAACAAGCTCAATTAAACCTCAAAACATAATATTAACAGGGAAATAAAATCACAAATGAAACTATTTCTCGGAAAATAAAAAACCTCATAAAAAATAGTGATTCAGAATATTAAACTCTCTGAATCACTATGAACAAGACGATTTTTCTTCACTAAACAGCAGGGAAAGAGGTGTTATTAACTAAAATATTTTGGCGCTGAGTAATATTCCACCATTTTTTCTGCCAGCCAACCGCCATCTTCACCGTTAGAGTGAATCGTCGTAATACTTACCGTTGAGCCTCCCCCCCAAAGTACTGAGAAAACGTTATAGTCAGGGAGATTTAACGCCTGCATCTGCCCCCAGTCGTAGCCATTATCCTGGCGTAAAAAGTCGCCGACTGTCGCTACGCCATAAGTTGCGCTATTCACCGCCGTATTTAACAGATCCGAAGCGATGGTATTGAGATCGCTGCCAATACGCGCATCGCCCATAAAGAAGCTTCCGCCCGACGCGTAGTGCGCGGCGGCAATTTTACTGTTGCCTTCGTCTACGGTTGGCATATGGCCCCCCGGGATTTGCCATAGCATAGCCGGTTTATGCAGGTCTTTAGCCGCTTGTTTTACCATCCCTAAATAATTAAACCAGCAGGTCGCGTTCCAGCCATAGTGCGCTAATGCATCCGGGCTAAAGCAATCGCGTTCAAATTTATCAAAGGCGATAAAATCTGGCGCATACTCACCGCTATACACTCCCAGCTCATTGATAAAGCTGGCTATCGCTGTCCCCTGGGCCACAGGATCGGCATTTGCTCTGAGTACCCAGTCTGCCGTTCCCGTCGCCCAGACGTTGGTCTGCCAGCCGAAGGCCACGTCCGGCGCAAACTGGCGCACAATATAGTTAATCGCCTGGACATAACCATAAAGATCGTTAGAAAACGTCGGCAACAGCGGCGCGCTGAATCCCGGAAGAGCAGGCAAAGCGTTAATCGCCGCCGCCAGCTGGACGTTAACCTGTACGCTATTCGCTTTACGTACCGCGGTATAGCCGTACGGCTCCTGCTGTATCGCGCCAAGGAAATCCGGATTCAGCACAAAGGTGGCGGGAACGGCGTGCTGGTCGTCCTTCCAGGACTGCGCCGCAAGACACTGGGTGATGAAGTTACCAAAGTGGTTACGTAACCGCTGTCCGTCCTGAAGATCCGAGAGCGCGCTGCCGCCGCTGGCGTTAGCGGTATAAACCACCATGACCGGCATCACGGAGCGTCCCGCTTCTTTTTCAATCTCACGCACCAGCGGAACGGTTTTGTGAATCGGCAGCGAGTCATAATCAAGGAAGCCGTCACCGTTTTTATCCACTTCCGCCGCCGGTATCGGGTCGCCGCCGCCGTCAAAACCATCATATTTAAACAGGGCGCTAAAAGGGACGTCGCGATATAGCGATACGGTATCCGCGGCATTCACCGTCACCCCGCCGTGGGCAAGATAGTCCGGCCAGCCTTTAACCTGCAGTGGAACGCCCTGCACAAACTCGAGCGTAATGTGATTGACGCTTTTCAGCAGCCGCAGCGGCGCATCCTGTTCACAGCGCCACGGTGTACCGGCGACGTAAACATCGGGAGTCTCAACGCTATACTGTCCGGGAGCCAGATGCATCGCCAGCGTTTGCAGACGGGCATCGCTCTCCAGCATCACGGTATATTGATATTGCCCGCAGCAGAACCGATAGCGCTGAGGCGATACGCCCTCAGGTAAACCTAGTATCGTCACCTGAACTTCGACAAAATCATGACTATCAACCCCGGTCTGCTGGAAGCCGATGCTCACCTCTTTCACCTGGCCCTGCTCAGGGGTAAAAATCGTCGGTCGGGCGGGATGGCTAATCATCTGGTTATTGATTACCGTCGACTGTAAGCCAATCTCGTAGCAGTGACCGGCGATAAGCCGATCCACCAGCTGTATTTGGTTGACGGGCATCGTCAGGGTTCTTTCGCATACCCCAGATTCCGACCACAGCTCAACCACCATTTCCGCGCCGGCAAACTCAGGGGCATCGACGATAAGACGTACTGAAGCAAACTGTACCGGCGCCTGATACGCGACCTGACAGGTCTGGCAGTCAGATCCGCCAGCCAGCTTCAGCCTGAACGTCGATTCAACGGGTACGATCTGCATATCATCATTACTCAGTTCCAGCACAGCGATCGTGTACTCACCCGCGCTAAGATCGCTGATGGTCAGCGTCTCTCCCCACTCGCCTGCAAAGCGTCGTGAAGTCGCATCCGGATAGTACAGGTCGATCGTCGGCTTCAGGGTGGTGTTTTGTTTTAACGAAGGGAACTGAATATTGATCTTGCCCTGACGGCCTGGGTCGTGCGCGAGGATTGCCGTTAAGCCGCTCATAGTGACCGGAGTTTGGGTAGCGGAAAGATAGAACTGCAGCTCAGCGCTTGCGCCTCCCTTTAGCCAGAATTGCCCATCATTATTTATCGTAATCGTGTTCTTTTCGATTGGCCAACCGCCGTCGCTGCCCAACGTTACGGGCTTGTTGCCGAGCAAAGATCCGCTGAACGCGCTGTAAGGATCGGGATGCGCGCTGGCGGTAAACTGCAGCTTAAGTTGGTTAAGATCGATAGCCTGGGCATAGAGGTTGGTCAGCGTCAGAGTCACCCGTTGATACCAGCTGGTCGTGCTCAGCGGGCTTGCGACAACAGTCATTCCCTCTCCTTCCACAACCGCATCATCGCCCTGCTCTTCAGGCTCAGGAGCCATCTCATCCGTACCCTCATCGTCAGGGATAATCTCTTCCGGTACAGGCGCGACATCATCAGTTTGATCATCGACGGGGGCTTCAGGTTCCGGCTGCCCCTCGTCCGCAGATTCATCAGCGCTATCATCTTGCGCAGATGAGGCCAGGGTTAAGCTAAAAGTTGAGATTTTGACCGGTACCTGAGTGGCGGCAAAGCTGAAGAATAACGTGCCGCTTTCACCGGGCTGCAGCAGCAGCGGTTGGCTGTTATTAATAATGATTTCATTGACGTCGAGGGCTCCCTGCGTTTTACCGCTTAAGGTGAGGGGCATATCCCCTTTAAGCGTACCGCCAAAATTGCCCCACGGATCCTGATGTCCGGACCCGGTAAAACCAATGGCCGCATGATTGATATCCACGGCGCTGTTATTTTCATTGGTGATGGTTAAGGTGATTTTTTGATACCAGCTGTTCACATCGATCTGGCTGTTTTTAATCGAGACCGTCATTGACAAAATTCCTCATTCCCTGGTGGAAAAAAGCCCCGGTAAACCGGGGCTTGCATTTTTTAGCCCACTATTTTTCGCTTAACGAAAAGGATCAGTAAGCACCAAGGTCAGTCCATGCCTGGCCCGCAGCGCAGTTCAGATCCGGCTGGTCGCCCTGAGACCACCATTTCACCTGGTAGTTATGGCCTTTCCAGCTGACGGTTTCAAAGGTACCCCAGTTGCCGCCATAAACGGTGCTGGCATCCCACAGCGGGTAAGGCGTCGTCGCGTCATCCGTGGAAGTGTCATCTTCCGCAGGCGTGGTGTCTTCTTCCGGTTCGACAGGCTCTACCGGAACCACGGTATCGTCCTCTTCCGGCTCAGGCTGCACCTGAGACGCCGACGGAACGGCAACCAGCACATAACGCTGCTGGGAAGAAGGCTCGCCCCAGGCATCACGAACGAACAGGGTGAACTGGAAGTTGGTGTTAACGGTCACTTCCGGAACGACGAACTCGATGACGGCACTGGTCTTGTCTGCCACGCTGATTTCAGAAGGAACGCCCCAGCTCCAGGTAATCTCGTCTTTATCTTCATCAGAGGAACCTTCACCAGAGAGCTGTACGGTAGAACCGCCCACAACGCGCAGTTCAATGGCAGCCTTCGGCGCGTGGTTGATCGCCGGTTCAGGCTGAACGCTATCGTCATCCTGTTCATCTGCCGGGTCGACGTTGATGCCTTCGAAATAGAACGGTTCCATATCGATAACTTCAGAGGCCATTTCATAGCCCAGACCTTCACGCGCGGCGTTCACCAGCACGCCGTTGTCCTGGTCGATAGTCCAGGTGAACATTCCTCCGAGCCCCAACTTCGCGGCGTACTCGCCCTTAGCTTTAACAGAACGCGGCGTGTCCAGAGACATGAACAGTTTGCTTTCCGGGTTGTAGAGGTAATCCGCATTGGCCACCTGGTCGGTATAGACGTTGAAACCGTTGCGGCCTTTCTGGTTTTCCAGGTCCAGGTAGTTATAAATAACGTCATACCATTCGGTGGTACCGGATTCGAAGGTACCGGTGGTAGTACCGGTACCCGGGTTATAGGAGCCTTTCAGCGGAGACAGAGATTCCAGCTCAACGCTGCGGCCATTGCGGGTATAACCGGCATAGCCAATGTTAATGCGGTCTGCCGGGAAGCCTTCGGCCAGCAGATGGTCGACGATGGTATTGACCGCCCAGCCGCCTTCTTCCAGCGCGTTCAGGTTGGTGTGATGGGTCAGGGTTTCCGCCCACGGCGTACCGAAGAAGTCATAGGTCATCACGTTGATGCCGTACAGACCGGCCTGCAGCAGCGCTTTCACGTTGGAGTAATCGAAGGTCTTCACTACCGCGGAGCTGGCAATGGAGATTTTGACGTTGCTCAGACCGGCTGAATCCAGCTGCTTACGCAGCTCGCCGATCAGCAGCGCATAGTTTTCGCCGTCTTCCGGGCCGTAAGGGTTGCCCGCGCCTTCCGCGTTCGGGTATTCCCAGTCGATATCCACTTCGCTGAACATCGGGAACTGTTTGAACAGTTTTACCACGCCTTTCGCGAAGGTTTTACGGGCGGAATCAGAAGCTGCGGTTTCGTGGAAGCCGTTACTCATGGTCCAGCCGCCGATGCTCATGGACAGCACCAGATCGTGACCCTGCTGCTTCGCTTTAGCCTGCAGATCGCGCAGGCCGCCGAGCAGACCTTTGGCATTCGCCTGAGTGACGGTTTTCGGATCGACGTCCCAGCCGCTGACGGAGTGGCCAACGTTAACGTAGGACTGGAAATCGCCCCACGGGTCGAGGAAGGTCGGCTCATATTTAACTTTTCCGCACTGCTCGGCGCCTTCGGCAACCACATCGCGGTACATCCCATCCACTTTATGGAAGCCGGTGACGCCGACGAAACCGACGATGATTTTGTCGTAAGCGGTAGGCGCAACGTTGGTCAGATCGTAACCGCGACCGCGGTTATCTTTCGAATCATCTCCCTGCAGGCGACCATCATACTGGGACCAGTCGGTGTAGTAGCCGAATACTTTGGGCTTAGCCGTGGAAGACTTGTACTGGTTATATACCGGCTTCGCGACGCGAGCAGAAGTATAGCTGTATGCGCTGACTTCTTTCGCTGGGTTAAAGCCGTCTGCGGCGTTGCTGGTTTCGGTCAGCGTATCGCCCTGAATCAGTTTGCTAGTAGCCATTATTAATTTCCTTTTAAGCTTGAAAAATTGTCGCAGTTCGTTCTGCCGGACCAATAATTCAATGCTTACGAGACAATGGCTAATCACATAACATCATGTTTTCAACATCTCATTCACGCTATTTTATGCGAGAAAAATGATGGCGGTAATTCTTAAATCATCAGCGGATATACGTATCTCAGCAAAATCATGGCGAAAACATCAGCAGCACATTAAATCTCATTTATCAGTGGGTTAAATATCATTTACTTTACATGAGATTATGTGATTAAGCTCTCATCATCAAATGACATTAGAATAATACGAATGACAAGTAATAGATTAAGCCAATTCTCGTACAATATATTGAACCCACGCAATCAGGATCTCTATATCTAAAGGACGACAACATGAAAACTTATCTCATCAATGATAATTGCGTTTACAACGAAGGAAAGTATGAGCTGAGAACCACCTCAAACTCACAGGTCATTAAAATGACGGCAATGAGGGCGAAGTGCCTGAGCTTCATCATCGAAAATGCAAATATGGATATTATTGAACGGCAAAAAATAACTTCAGAATTATGGGGAAGCCGTAGTCACTTTGTGAATGACGCAAATTTAACGCAAATACTCTACTTAATCAGAAGAGATCTGAAGTCCCTTGGGATAAATGACCTGTTTATCACCATTCCAAGACAGGGCATTCAGGTTAATAAAGAGATTCCTATTAAAGCCATGGAGAGCGAAAAGAAAGGAACAAAACGACAGGTGTTCAGAAAGACGCTGGCAGCATTAACCACCGTGTTTTCTGTCACCCTCGGCACGGTGATGTACCTGCACATTCATTAATTCAAGGAAATGAAAAATGAACCCGATTATTGATGGTATTTTAGTAATGGAAGGCGGCTATACCAACAATCCTAAAGATAAAGGTGGAGCCACCAACTGGGGGATCACTGAGGCAACGGCCCGAGCTCATGGTTATACAGGAGAGATGATCAACCTGACGCGAGCTGAAGCATTTTCTATCCTCGAAGAGGATTACTGGATCAAACCCGGATTTGAGCAGATCTCAACTATATCCTGGCCCATTTCTTTCGAACTCTGCGATGCCGCAGTCAATATTGGCCCCCACTATCCTTGCATCTGGCTACAGCGCTGGCTCAACGCGCTAAACCGGGAAGAAAAAAGTTACCAGGATATCAAAACCGATGGCAAAATTGGCCCTCGGACCCTCTCCGCTCTCAATCACTTTCTGGCCTTAAGGGGCAAACAGGGTGAAGAAGTGCTGATAAAAGCGCTCAACTGCAGCCAGGGAGCCTACTATCTGGATATCACAGAAAAAAACAAAGGTAATGAAGAGTTTATTTATGGCTGGATGAAGGCCAGAATCACCTAAGATCATCGTGGCAATACAGCTAATAAAAGACTCAGGGACGAGACTTTTATTAGCATAAATATAGACTGGACATCACTTAATGAATTTTTGCATTTTCCAGAGCCTTTTTAATCTTCTCGCCAAGAATTTTCAAAATCGGCCCTGCAAATACCCCGCCAAGCCCCGCGGCGAGCAACACCATATTAAAACTAAGCTCTTTTTCAATCGCCACGGCGCTGAGCAAAAAACTGGTAAAACAGGAAACCACAACCTGGGTTAAACAGTGCATGATGCCCTTATGGGAATGATCATCACCTTCTTGCTTATCACGCCGGATAAGGTAGCTAACAAACCCGCCCCAGGCTCCGATAGCAATAATGGTGATAAAAATTTCGACTTCCAGCAAAACGACTTCCGTTGTCGCCAAATGATTTGGAATAGACATAGAACACTCCTTGATGAAGGCGTACAAAATGGTACCCAATAAGTGTAAAGAGGTTAGCTATTTACCAGTAATCAAAGAGCATCAAACCAAACCATATTAACTATATCGTTTGAAGTGATACTCCTCAGCGACGAAATGATGACAGAGTGTGTAACATGGAAACAATTTCATTTATCACTGATATATTTTTACTGTTTCTGTTCCATGATGCATAAATCTGTATAGATTTAAAAGTAAGTTCCGGTGGCGGTTGCACAAACTTAATATCATATTTACGCTGATTCTTATAGAATAGCGCCAACTTCAATGGCATTAAGGCTATTAATGAAGTACGTTCAATCATACTCATTAAGCCATTAAGGGAGTCGCTACGATAGCCAATAATACGTGAGCCTTTATAATAAAGATCATCTTTAAAAAGACCCTTATCATTAATAATCATCGGGGAGTGCATGCCCGGCTGATACATCGCATGACGGGAGGAATAGAAATGATGTAATGAAAGATGAGGTAAGGTGCTTAAGATATGATTACTGGCAAAAATGCAGACAAAGCTTTTGAAGCTATCGATCAGTTGATTATCAATCCCGGGGACGTTCAACGGCTCGGTACCAATCAGAACATCACATTCTGCTGTAAGCAGTAGCTCCGTCATCATCTCACGAGAGAGATTTCTTGATGAATAATGGTTGAGTAATACCCGTTCAAAGATATCTCCGGCATAAAGCTGTGAGAGATAGTAAGCCTCAACGATATCACCGCCTAAAATAGTCAGCCGGGCATCACGACTCCCTTTATGCTCGGGAATAAAGGTACTATTTATCAGTTCCATAACCTGACGGAAATTTTGATGGATCTCGATCGCTTTAGCGGTGGGTAACAGGCCATCTTTACCACGGATAAACAATTCTTCCTGATAATAGCTCTGTAAACGGCGAAGCGCCAACGAGACCGCCGCCGGAGTGATACCAAGTTTTTTTGCTGCTTTGGCAGCATTTCCAGCTGAAATAACAGCGTCAAGGGTCTTGATTAAATTGTAATCAAAATCCTTGTTGGCACCTTTCGATCCCATCCGCTGTCAGCCTCTAAAAACGAAAAAAGCAATATAGATAATACTCAAAATAAATCAATTCTTAGCCCTTATAAATAATAGGTTAATTAAAAAGATAGGGGCTGCGGATAGAAAAAAGCCTGAGCGCGAAGGCCCAGGCTTAGTGGAAGACTGAAAATGAAATGCAATTAGCGGGTCAAATCATCGAAAAATTTCTTCACGCCATCGAAGAAACTTTTGGAGCGCGGGCTATTCTTTTCACCCGTTGGGCCACCAAAGCTTTCCTGCAGATCTTTCAGCAGCTGCTTTTGTTTATCGTTCAGACCAACCGGCGTTTCGACAACCACGCGGCACAGCAGATCGCCCTGCGCGCCGCCGCGAACGGACTTCACGCCTTTACCGCGCATCCGGAACAGCTTACCTGTCTGCGTCTCGCCCGGTATTTTAAGATTTACACGACCGTCCAGCGTCGGGACTTCGATTTCACCGCCGAGAGCAGCCATAGTGAAGTTGATCGGTACTTCACAGTACAGATTATTTCCTTCACGCTCGAAAATGGCGTGCTGCTTAACCTGAACCTGAACATACAGATCGCCTGCCGGTGCGCCATGCTCGCCGGCTTCACCTTCACCTGCCAGACGAATACGGTCGCCGGTATCAACGCCCGCCGGGATTTTAACCGACAGCGTTTTCGTTTTCTCGACGCGGCCATGACCGTGACATTTATTGCACGGATCTTTGATCAGCGTACCGCGTCCCTGACAGTGCGGACAGGTCTGCTGAACGGCGAAGAAGCCCTGGCGCATCTGAACCTGGCCTGCCCCGTGGCAGGTCGGACAGGTCTGCGGCTGGCTGCCCGCTTTGGCGCCGCTGCCGTGACAAACGTCGCACTCTTCCAGAGTCGGGATACGGATCTCTTTCGTTACACCGCGAACGGCTTCTTCGAGCGTAAGATCCATGTTATAGCGCAGGTCTGAACCGCGCGATGCGCGCTGACGACCACGTCCGCCGCCGAAAATATCGCCGAAAACATCGCCAAAGATATCGCTGAAATCCGCGCCGCCGCCAAAACCGCCGCCGCCGCCCATACCGCCCTGCTCAAACGCAGCATGGCCGTACTGATCGTAAGCTGCACGCTTCTGGGCATCAGTCAGGATTTCATACGCTTCTTTGATTTCTTTAAACTTTGATTCTGCCTCTTTATCGCCCTGGTTGCGGTCCGGGTGATACTTCATGGCCAGGCGCTTGTACGCCTTTTTGATTTCACGCTCTTCCGCTGTTTTGGAAACGCCTAAAATCTCGTAATAGTCTTGCTTTGCCATTGGTGTTTTTCAGCCCCTTAACATGCGTGCACGGGCGGAGAGGAAACCTCTTCGCCCGTGCCAGTGTTTTACCCGTTCAAAGGGCGATTATTTTTTGTCTTTCACTTCTTCGAACTCAGCGTCAACAACATCGTCGTCCTTCGCGTTGCTCTCGGAAGCGTCAGCGCCGCCAGCCTGCTGCTGGGCGTGCTGCTGCTGAGCGATTTCCATCAGCTTCTGGGAAGCCTGGGCCAGCGCCTGCATTTTCGCTTCAATATCGGCTTTATCTTCACCTTTCAGGGAAGTTTCCAGCGCGGTCAATGCAGACTCGATAGCGGTTTTATCGTCAGCCGGCAGTTTATCGCCCGCTTCTTCAACCTGCTTACGGGTGCTGTGCAGCAGATGGTCACCCTGGTTACGGGTCTGAACCAGTTCTTCAAACTTACGGTCAGATTCCGCGTTAGCTTCTGCTTCACGAACCATTTTCTGGATCTCTTCTTCGTTCAGGCCAGAAGAGGCTTTGATGGTGATCTTCTGCTCTTTACCGCTGTTTTTGTCTTTCGCGGAAACGTGCAGGATACCGTCGGCGTCAATATCGAAGGTGACTTCGATCTGCGGCATGCCGCGCGGCGCCGGGTTAATCCCATCCAGGTTGAACTGACCCAGAGATTTGTTATCAGATGCGCGTTTACGCTCACCCTGCAGCACATGGATGGTTACCGCAGACTGGTTGTCTTCCGCAGTAGAGAACACCTGGCTGTGCTTAGTCGGGATAGTGGTGTTCTTGTTGATCAGCGCAGTCATCACGCCGCCCATGGTTTCGATACCCAGAGAAAGCGGGGTAACGTCCAGCAGCAGTACGTCTTTTACTTCACCGGTCAGAACACCGCCCTGGACAGCTGCGCCAATGGCCACGGCTTCGTCCGGGTTAACGTCTTTACGCGGCTCTTTACCAAAGAACTCAGCAACTTTCTTCTGCACCATTGGCATACGAGTCTGGCCGCCAACGAGAATAACGTCGTTGATGTCAGACACGGACAGGCCAGCATCCTGCAGAGCAACTTTCAGCGGCTCGATGGAACGGTTAACCAGATCTTCTACCAGGCTTTCCAGTTTCGCACGGGTCACTTTAATGTTCATGTGTTTCGGACCGGTGGCATCTGCGGTGATGTACGGCAGATTCACGTCGGTCTGCTGAGCAGAAGAGAGTTCAATCTTCGCTTTCTCAGCGGCTTCTTTCAGGCGCTGCATCGCCAGCGGGTCGTTACGCAGGTCGATGCCCTGATCTTTCTTAAACTCGTCAACGAGGTAGTTGATCAGACGGGTGTCGAAGTCTTCGCCGCCCAGGTGGGTATCACCGTTGGTCGCCAGAACTTCGAAGGTTTTTTCACCGTCAACTTCGTCGATTTCGATAATGGAGATATCGAAAGTACCACCACCAAGGTCGTATACCGCAATAGTACGGTTGCCGACTTCTTTATCCAGACCGTAAGCCAGCGCAGCGGCTGTCGGTTCGTTGATGATACGTTTGACTTCCAGACCTGCGATACGGCCGGCGTCTTTGGTTGCCTGACGCTGAGCATCGTTGAAGTAAGCTGGTACGGTGATTACCGCTTCAGTTACCGGTTCGCCCAGGTAATCTTCAGCCGTTTTCTTCATTTTCTTCAGCACTTCAGCAGAGATCTGCGGCGGTGCGGTTTTGGTGCCTTTCACATCAAGCCATGCGTCGCCGTTATCTGCGGCCACGATTTTGTACGGCATGATAGAAACGTCACGCTGGACTTCTTCGTCCTGGAAGCGGCGGCCAATCAGGCGTTTAATCGCAAACAGGGTGTTTTGCGGGTTTGTCACTGCCTGACGTTTAGCCGGCTGACCAACCAGAGTTTCACCATCCTGGGTATAGGCAATGATAGAAGGCGTGGTGCGATCGCCTTCGGCGTTCTCCAGCACGCGTGCAGTAGTGCCATCCATAATCGCTACACAAGAGTTGGTAGTACCCAGGTCGATACCAATAATTTTACCCATCTAAACGTCTCCACTAAAAATTCAGTCAACATGTGGTTGTGAACCTGTAATAAGGGCGAAACGTGCGGTTTCAACTACCCAGACATCATTTTTTTTCAGGTTCATTCACTGCGGTTGACTACAAGATGGGGTCACCCGCGACTTCATCAAGGGGGGGATACAAAAAATTTTTACTCTGACCGCGTCGCCGGGTACATCCCGACAGCCGAAAACGCGCGAAATGCCGCGCTAAAAACGCCCATTACATAATTTAAAATTATAATTAAACCTAAATACATTCACACCGTAATTGACATAATCCGCAATCATTACGTGCTAAATACAATAAAGTTCCAGTGATAAAATGCGTCGTCCTAATAACCCATCTAATAATCAGGAAATCCTCATGAAATCACTGATTCATATATCAGCAGGATTATTTTTGAGCGCAACGTTAGTCGCGTCGGCGTCCGCTAACGATCATAAAATTTTAGGGGTTGTCGCCATGCCGCGAAATGAGACTAACGATCTCACCCTGAAGCTACCGATATGCAGGGTAATTAAGCGTATCCAGCTGACTGCCGATCGCGGCGATGTCCAGCTGTCCGGCGCAACGGTGTACTTCAAAGTCAGCAACAGCGCCAGCCAAAGCCTCAGCGTCCCGTCAACGATAAAAGAAGGGGAAACGACCGGCTGGATTAATATTAATAGCGACAACGACAACAAACGCTGCGTTAAAAAAATCGCTTTTTCTGGTCACACCATTAACTCTTCCGATATGGCCTCGCTAAAAATTATCGGCGACGATTAATATTCCGGTTCACATTATCAAAACGCTTATGAAGATTAATTATCTGGATGATGAAGACCTCTCTTTTCTGCATCGCTGTAGCGAAGAGCATCTGGAAACATTCACTCGAATTCTGACTCACAATGAGAATGGAAAACCCCGGCTTTCAAGTACGCTATTGCGTAATGAAACCTTTCAGGCGATGGAAGGACACCCTGAGCGCTATCGCCGCAACTGGCAGCTCATTGCCGGGGAACTCCAGCACTTTGGCGGTGATAGCATCGCCAACACGCTGCGTCGTCATGGCAAGTTCTATCGCGAAATTTTGCTGGACGTCTGCAAGAGACTAAAAATCAAAACCGATAAACAAGCCTCTACCCCGGAAATAGAACAACATCTCCTGGAACACTTTCTGGAGCATAGCTGGAAAAAGATGGATGAGCGGCAAAAAGCCGACTTCTTCAGTGCCGTTGAGTGTCGTGTCAAAGAGCAGAAAGAGCTGCTTCCCCATCTGCTTCAGACAAATAAGTTAGCGCAGGGAGTCTCGCATCTTCTTGAAACCCGACTGACGAAGATCCTCCGCACCCACGCCGCGGTGAGCGTCATCGGCCATGGGCTGGTACGCGGAGCAGGGCTTGGCGGACCGCTCGGCGCCGCGTTTAATGGGGTAAAAGCCGTGAGCGGCAGCGCATATCGGGTGACCATTCCAGCCGTGTTGCATATTGCCTGTTTAAGGCAAATGACCAGACTTCATCAGGGAAAAAATGAAATTGGCGAAAAATACCCCGCCAGATCATAGACAGTATCGTAACGCCTAATTATTATGCCGCGCCCCGACGCAGAGACGGCGGGGAATGCTTCCCTTTCTAATCATTATTTTGAGGAATTATGGGCAACACTAAGTTGGCTAATCCGGCACCGCTGGGCCTTATGGGCTTCGGCATGACCACTATTCTGCTTAACCTGGCAAATAGCGGCCTGTTCGCGTTTGATGTAGCTATCCTGGCGATGGGCATTTTTTATGGCGGCATTGCGCAGATTTTTGCCGGCCTGCTGGAATTTAAAAAAGGCAACACTTTTGGCTTAACCGCATTTACGTCTTACGGCGCTTTTTGGCTGACGCTGGTTGCCATTCTTCTGATGCCGAAAATGGGCCTTGCTGAAGCGCCTGATGCACACTTCCTCGGTATCTACCTTGGACTGTGGGGCGTTTTCACCCTGTTCATGTTCTTTGGCACTCTGAAAGCCGCACGTATGCTGCAGTTTGTTTTCCTCAGCCTGACCGTGTTGTTCGCTCTGCTGGCGATTGGCCACCTGGCTGATAACGAAGGCATTGTGAAGATCGCTGGCTGGGTGGGTCTGGTCTGCGGCGGCAGCGCCATCTATCTGGCGATGGGTGAAGTGCTGAACGAGCAGTTTGGCCGCACCGTTCTGCCAATCGGCGAAAAGCATTAATTCATTGTCGCCGCTCGTTCACGAGCGGCGACATGAGTCACCTTGATTTAAGGCAGACGCTGCAGTTCAGCTTTCGGCGCTGCAACCTGCTGATCCAGTCCCTGACGCAGCCAGATCCCCAACCCCAATCCCATAAACGACAGTGCCAGCACGTACCACGCGGGCGCCATCGGCGAAACGCCCATCAGCATGGTCACCGCAATCGGCGTCAGGCCGCCAAAGATGGCGTAAGAGACGTTATAAGAGAACGAAATACCGGTAAATCGGACCTCCGCCGGGAACGCGCGCACCATCACATACGGAACCGCCCCGACCACGCCAACGCATAACCCCACCGTACCGTAGAGCAGGAACAGGCGCTGCGGGCTATCACCGGAAAGATGATAGAAAGCCCAGCTTGCCGCAGCGAGGAATAAGCTGCCGACAATAAACGTGCGGCTGGCGCCAAAACGATCGGCGGCCAGGCCTGCCAGCAGGCAGCCGATACAGAGCATGATGGTAGCGATGCTGTTCGCCTGCAGGGTGATGGCGGGAGCAAAGCCGTAGTGTTTTTGTAGCCAGACCGGAGACATGAGGATCACCACCACCACGCCTGCGGATAACAGCCACGTCAGCAGCATTGAGACCACAACCGCCTTCTGATGCTTCAGCGCGACGGCTTTAACCGGCAGCTCCTGCGCTAATGCCTTACGCTGCTGCATTTCGAGGAAAATCGGCGTCTCCTGAAGCCAACGGCGCAGATACATGGCGACGAGGCCAAATGCGCCGCCTAACAGGAACGGGATACGCCAGCCGCCATCGTGGATACCCTGAGGGGTGAGGTGCGTATTAATCAGCGTCGCGACAACCGAACCAAGTAAAATACCCACCGTCAGACCGGCAGTCAGCGTACCGCAGGCGATACCTATTCTTTTTTCCGGTACATGCTCGGCAACGAAGACCCAGGCGCCGGGAACTTCACCGCCAATCGCTGCGCCCTGAAGAATGCGCATCAGCAACAGCAAAATCGGCGCCACGATGCCCATCGATGCGTAGGTAGGCAGTAGACCAATCGCCAGCGTAGGCAGCGCCATCAGTAGAATGCTCAAAGTAAACATTTTCTTACGCCCAACCAGATCGCCAAAGTGGGCCATAATGATGCCGCCAAGAGGACGCGCTAAATAGCCTGCCGCAAAAATGCCGAAGGTTTGTACCTGTCGCAGCCACTCAGGAATATCCGCCGGGAAAAACAGCTCGCCGACAACGGCGGCAAAGAAAACAAAGATGATGAAATCATAAAACTCCAGCGCGCCGCCAAGCGCGGCAAGCGTCAGGGTTTTATAATCCTGTCGGTTCAGGGGTCGGGTATAGTGTGACATAACGAGCAATCATCCAGAGGTGTGAAGAGATTCTACGCAGTGTGTAAAGTAAAAAACACTATATCGTAAATAAAACAACACACCACTGATGTTGCAGGTTATTTCAGGAATGCATTAAATTCAGGATAATGTTTCACGTCTCGCGCTTTTAGGGCGAAAAGCTGCTACAACATTGCCGTTTGTTTCGACATATGGCCCCTCAAGCAACTGTACACAATACGGTACACTTGCAAAAACTCCGTGCACCAGCACGTTACCCTCAGCATCTTTTACGCCTTCCAGGGTTTCTTCAATCGCTTTCGGCTGCCCGGGCAGGTTAAGGATCAGCGCCTGCTTGCGAATAACGCCAACCTGGCGAGAAAGAATGGCCGTCGGCACAAAGTGCAGGCTCACCTGGCGCATTTGCTCGCCAAAGCCTGGCATCACCCGATCGGCAATCGCCAGCGTCGCATCCGGGGTCACGTCACGGCGAGCCGGGCCCGTGCCACCGGTAGTCAGGACCAGATGACAGCCCATTTCATCAACCAGTTCGCACAGCGTTTGCTCGATAATAACCTGTTCATCCGGGATCAAGCGGGTTTGCAATTCGAAAGGCGTGGATAGCGCACGGGCCAGCCACTCTTCAAGCGCCGGGATGCCTTTATCCTGATAGACGCCGCTGGAGGCGCGATCGGAGATGGAAACTAAGCCGATTCGTAAGGTGTTCATGATTATTCCGTTCAAACAGTATTAATAGCCAGAATAATACACCGAGGGGAGCAAGGCAGACAGTTTAATGTGGCCGACGGGCGTCGGCCACATGGGGGATTACAGCAGATCGCCGATCATTTTTTCCAGTTTTTCCTGGTCGATCGCAAACTTACGGATACCTTCCGCCAGTTTGTCTACCGCCATCGGATCCTGATTGTGCTGCCACAGGAATTCGGATTCGGTGATGCGAGCCGGACGGGCTTTCACTTCGCCGCTGAAAGACAGTTTACGCTCAACCGCGCCTTCGCTTTCAGCCAGCTCTTTCAGCAGGGCCGGAGCGATGGTCAGGCGATCGCAGCCGGCCAGTTCCAGGATCTCACCAAGGTTACGGAAGCTTGCGCCCATAACCACAGTTTCGTAGCCGTGCTGTTTGTAGTATTCGTAGATTTCGCTCACAGACACCACGCCCGGATCTTCTGCCGGCGCGTATTCTTTCTTATCGGTGTTCGCTTTGTACCAGTCGAGGATACGGCCCACAAACGGAGAAATCAGGAATACGCCCGCTTCCGCACAAGCACGCGCCTGAGCGAAGGAGAACAGCAGAGTCAGGTTACAGTTGATGCCTTCTTTTTCCAGCTGCTCAGCGGCGCGAATGCCCTGCCAGGTAGAAGCCAGTTTGATCAGAATGCGATCGTTACTGATGCCGGCATCGTTATACAGCTTGATTAGGCGCTTAGCTTTGGCGATAGATGCATCGGTGTCATAGGACAGACGAGCATCAACTTCGGTGGAAATACGGCCAGGGATCAGCTTAAGGATTTCGAGACCAATGTTCACCGCCAGCTTATCGGAAGCATCGATAATCTGCTGCGCGCGATCGCTACTCTGGCCGCGAGCCCAGGCAACAGCGTCATCAATCAGCTTACGGTACTCAGGGATCTGAGCCGCGCCGAGAATCAAAGAAGGGTTAGTCGTGGCGTCCTGAGGCTGATACAGCTTCATTGCCGCGATATCTCCGGTATCAGCTACGACAGTGGTGTACTGACGCAGAGAAGTCAATTTATCCGTCATGATAGTGTTTCTCTTAAACAGCAGTTAAGGGGATGTAACCGGTCTGCCAAGATGATAACACGCTGCCGGGGCAGCGCAACCGCCTACAATGCATGAGCGCAGAGTGTGATAAACTGGGCCAATTAATTACCTGAACACTAAAGGATTGTCACTGGATTGGTAGCGCTTACACTCGCGCGCCGATATGGGCAAGAGGATGCTTGATGCCTGATTTTCTGTCGTTTATCAATGAAATACTTTGGGGCTCGGTAATGATCTACCTGTTACTGGGCGCTGGCGTCTGGTTTACCTGGCGAACAAAATATATTCAGTTCCGTTATATCCGCCAGTTCAGCAAAAGTCTGAAAAAGAGCCTTCAGCCGCAGCCCGGCGGCTTAACGTCTTTTCAGGCGCTGTGCATGAGCCTGGCGGCGCGCGTGGGCAGCGGCAATATGGCTGGGGTTGCGCTGGCCATTGCCGCTGGCGGCCCGGGCGCCGTTTTTTGGATGTGGATCTCGGCGCTGCTCGGCATGGCCAGCAGCTTCGCCGAATGCTCTCTGGCGCAGCTTTATAAAGAGCGCGACTCTCGCGGCCACTTTCGCGGCGGTCCGGCCTGGTATATGGCCCGGGGGCTCGGCATGCGCTGGATGGGCGTGCTGTTCTCTATTCTTCTCCTGCTGGCCTACGGTGTTATTTTTAACACCGTCCAGGCCAACTCCGTTGCCCATGCCATGGAGTATGCGTTTCGTTTACCTGATGTCATCACCGGCGGCGTGCTTGCGGCCCTGACCCTACTGGTCATCATTCGCGGTATTCGCGGCGTAGCGCGGTTGATGCAGTGGCTCGTGCCGGCTATGGCTTTGCTGTGGGTGATGGCCAGCCTGGTCATTGGCTTGTGGCATATCAGCGCCCTGCCGACGATTTTTGAAATTATTTTCCGCTGCGCTTTCGGTTGGCAGGAGGCCGCTGCAGGCGCGGTGGGCTATACCATCAGCCAGGCGCTCACCAGCGGCTTTCAGCGCGGGATGTTCTCCAATGAAGCGGGTATGGGTTCGACGCCAAATTCTGCCGCCGCCGCTGCCTCCTGGCCACCTCATCCCGCAGCGCAGGGGATCGTACAAATGATCGGCGTCTTTATTGATACCATCGTCATCTGTACCGCCAGCGCCGTGATCATTATGCTGGCGCCAAGAGACGGCAATGAAGGGGTGGCAAACGGTATTCAGGCTATCCAGCATTCGATGAACAATCTTGTCGGCGACTGGGGTGCCAGCTTTGTCGCTTGTATCGTGCTGCTGTTCGCCTTCAGTTCGATCGTCGCAAACTATATCTATGCCGAGAATAACCTCATCTTTCTGCGCATGGATAGCCTCCGCAACATCTGGCTGCTGCGTCTGCTGACGCTGTGCATGGTCATCACCGGAGCGGTAGTCAGCCTGCCGGTAGTCTGGCAGATGGCGGATATTATCATGGCGCTGATGGCGATAACTAACCTGACGGCTATCCTGCTGCTGTCGCCGACGGTGCGCATCATTGCCAGCGATTACCTGCGGCAGCGCAAGCTGGGCCAGCGGCCGGAATTTGACGTCACCCGCTACCCTGAAATCCATCAACAGCTGGTACCGGGAACCTGGGATAACCTGCCGCGCGAATAGCGCGGCAATCGCAGCTATCGATCCTCTCTTGAGGTTTTTTTGCTAAAGTCGTCAAAAATTTCCCGTAAGGACTGGATATGCTCATTCTGATTTCACCTGCCAAAACGCTTGATTATCAAAGTCCGCTGGCAACGACGCGTTATACTCAGCCAGAGCTGCTGGAACACTCTCAGGAGCTTATCGGCATTGCCCGCCAGCTGTCGGCACCACAGATTGCTAAACTGATGGGCATCAGCGACAAGCTGGCCGATCTGAACGCGACCCGCTTCCACGACTGGCAGCCAGACTTCACCCCGGACAATGCCCGTCAGGCGATCCTGGCGTTTAAGGGCGATGTCTATACCGGCCTGCAGGCAGAGACCTTTAGCGAAGCTGATTTCGATTTTGCCCAGCAGCATCTGCGGATGCTTTCCGGCCTGTATGGCGTTCTGCGCCCGCTGGATCTGATGCAGCCGTATCGCCTGGAAATGGGTATTAAGCTTGAGAATGCGAGGGGTAAAGACCTGTATCACTATTGGGGAGACGTCATCACCGATAAGCTGAATCAGGCACTGAAAGCCCAGGGCGACGATATCGTGGTCAACCTTGCCTCTGATGAATACTTCAGGTCGGTGAAAGCCAAACGGCTTGAGGGCCAGCTGATTAAGCCGGTATTCCTTGATGAGAAAAACGGCAAGTTTAAAGTGATCAGCTTCTACGCTAAAAAAGCGCGCGGCTTGATGAGTCGTTATATCATTGAGAATCGCTTAACGAAGCCTGAGCAGTTGACCCGCTTTGATAGTGAAGGCTATTTCTTTGACGCCGAGGCTTCGGATAACGGAGAACTGGTCTTTAAACGCCACGAGCAGTAAAAACACGCTCCCCTGCTGCAGATAATGCAGGAGGGGAGCGCTGAATCAGGCTTAACCCATCATCAGCTTACGCAGCGCGGCAAAATCAGCCGGCAGATCATGCGACAGCAGCGGCAAATCGGCACGATCGGCCAGCTCTTTCGGCAGCGGCAGCGTCTCCTGCAGAATCTCTTCCACGCTCTCTTTAAATTTCGCCGGATGCGCCGTGCCGAGGAACAGGCCATATTCGCCAGGCTGCAGCTGGTCGCGTAGCGCGCGATAGGCAATCGCCGCATGCGGTTCAGAGGTATAGCCGATGGCTTTCAGCTCACGCATGGTCTTTTTGGTGGTTTCATCATCCACCGCCGCGTAGCCCAGCTCGTTCAGACGCCAGATTTTACGACGGAACAGCTCTTCCACACGCGGCCAGTTGTTCGGCTGGCTGACGTCCATCGCGTTAGACAGCGTGGCCTGAGTCGCTTTTGGCGACCAGTTACCGTCCTGCAGGAAGCGCGGTACGGTATCATTGGCGTTAGTCGCCGCGATAAAACGCTTGATCGGCAGCCCCAGAGATTTAGCCAGCAGACCGGCGGTCAGATCGCCAAAGTTACCGCTGGGTACCGAGATAACCAGCTGATTACGGGCTTCCTGAGGCAGCTGAGCAACGGCTTCAAAGTAGTAGCAAATCTGCGCCAGCAGGCGGCTGATATTGATTGAGTTAGCCGAGTTAAGACCCAGCGCGGCTTTCAGCTCTTCATCATCAAATGCCTGCTTAACCAGCGCCTGGCAGGCATCAAAGTCACCGTCGATTGCTACGGTTTCAATGTTGCCGCCCAGGGTGCAGAACAGCTTTTCCTGCAGCGGGCTGATTTTGCCGCGCGGATAGAGAATGACGACTTTGACGTTTGGCAGACCATAGAACGCATGCGCAACCGCCGCGCCGGTATCACCCGAGGTGGCCGTCAGAATAGTGACCGGTTTGTCGCCTGCGATATGGGTCAGCATTTGCGCCATAAAGCGGCCGCCGAAGTCTTTAAACGCCAGAGTCGGACCGTGAAACAGTTCGAGGCAGCCGACGTCGTCCTGCACTTTACTTACCGGTGCCGGGAAGGTAAAGGCGGCGCCGATACGTTCTTGCAGAACCTCCTGCGGGATCTCGTCGCCGATAAATGCCGACAAAATTTTTGCGCTACGCGACACGAAGTCCTGCTGCAGCATTTCGTCGATTTCAGTCAGGCTGAATTCCGGCAGATCGTGCGGGAAGAACAGCCCCTGATGCTTGCCAAGCCCCTGCGTAACGGCCTGCGCAAAGCTGACCTGTTCGTTATGATCTTTTAAGTTATAGAGTTTCATTGGTTATCCCACTACTCGAGCGCCCGCCGTGTCCAGCCGGCAAATATGAACGAAGCCTTCCTTATTTTGCAGATAGTGCGTAGCCAGCCAGTCGGCGACGCGCTGCGCGGTTTCCGGTTTATCGCATAATGCAAACAACGTTGGACCGGAACCGGATATGCCGCACGCCTGCGCGCCAATTTCCATTGCTGCCTGACGCGCTTCGCTGAAGCCCGGCAGTAGTTTGGTACGATACGGTTCGGCAATGACATCTTTCATCAACTTCGCCGCCAGCTGAGGCTGACGGCTATAGCAGGCGTGAATAAAGCCCGCCAGATGGCGACCGTGGGCAATACAGTCCTGACGGCGATACTGCGCCGGGAGAATGGCCCGCGCTTCCGCAGTTGAGACTTTAATCCCCGGATAGGCCAGCACCCACAGCCATTCATCAAATGCCGGTATCTGCTGGCTGATGATGCCATTTTCCTCAAGCATCAGCTGAATCCCGCCCAGATAGCAAGGGGCGACGTTATCATAGTGAATGCTGCCGGAAATCCGCCCTTCCATCTCGCCCATCAGCGCCAGCATTCGGCTCTCATTGAGCGGCTTACCGCAGAATTCATTCATCGCCACCAACGCGGCAACCACGGAACAGGCGCTGGAGCCCAGGCCGGAACCAATCGGCATGTTTTTTTCCAGCGTCATCGCCACCGGTACCTGTTTGCCAATCTCCTGGCAAAAACGCTCCCAGCATTGATAGACGATATTCTCCTGCGCAGCCGTCGGCAGTTTACTGGCGAAGCGACCCACGTTTTGCAGGCTAAAGCTCGCCGCCGCTTCAACCGAGACGTTGTCCCCCAGCAGCGTGCCGTTGACCGGCGTTACCGCCGCGCCCAGCACGTCAAACCCGACGCTCATGTTGGCACTGGAAGCCGGGGCATATACTTTGACCATCTTAAACTCCTAACTTCCATGACAGGGTACGCAGCAGGTCGGCAAAAACGCCAGCCGCGGTGACATCATTCCCCGCGCCATAACCGCGCAGCACCAGCGGCAGTGGCTGATAATAGTGGCTGTAAAACGCCAGCGCATTCTCGCCGTTTTTCACTTTAAACAGCGGATCGTTGCCGTCTACCGCGGCAATTTTCACGCGGCAGGTGCCATCCTCTTCGATATTGCCAACATAACGCAAGACTTTACCTTCATCGCGCGCTTTAGCGACCCGTGAAGCAAACTCATCATCCAGTGACGGCAGACACGCCATAAAGCTGTCAACATCGCCGCTGGCATCAAAATCCGCCGGCAGCGCCGGCTCTACGATAATGTCAGACAGCTCCAGCTCTCGCCCGGTTTCACGAGCCAGAATCAGCAGCTTACGCGCGACATCAACGCCAGAAAGATCGTCGCGCGGATCCGGTTCGGTATAGCCCATCTCACGCGCCAGCTTCGTCGCGGCAGAGAAGCTTACGCCCTCATCCAGCTTGCCGAAGATAAATGACAGCGAGCCGGACAGAATACCGGAGAAGTGCAGCAGTTCATCACCGGCATTCAGCAAATTTTGCAGGTTTTCGATTACCGGCAGCCCCGCGCCGACGTTGGTGTCGTAGAGAAACTTGCGTCGTGAGCTGCTCGCGGCATGACGCAGCTGATGATAGTAATCCAGCGATGAGGTATTGGCCTTTTTGTTCGGCGTCACCACGTGGAAGCCTTCGCGCAGGAAATCGGCATACTGATCGGCCACCGCCTGGCTGGAGGTACAGTCGACAATCACCGGGTTCAGCAGATGGTACTCTTTCACCAGACGAATGAGTCGTCCCAGGTTGAACGCCTCTTTGGCTTCCGCCAGCTCATCGCGCCAGTGTTCCAGGTTCAGACCGTGTACGTTGGTCAGTAAAGCGCGAGAGTTGGCTACCCCGCAAACGCGCAGGTCAATATGTTTACTCTTCAACCAGCCCTGCTGGCGCTTAATCTGTTCGATCAACGCGCCGCCGACGCCGCCGATGCCAATCACAAACACTTCTATCACCTGATCGGTATTGAACAGCATCTGGTGCGTCACGCGAACGCCGGTAGTCGCATCATCGTTGCTGACGACAACGGAGATGGAGCGCTCGGAAGAGCCCTGTGCAATCGCCACAATGTTGATATTGGCGCGCGCCAGCGCAGCGAAGAATTTGGCGGAAATCCCGCGTAGCGTCCGCATGCCATCGCCGACAACCGAAATAATTGCCAGGCGTTCCATGATCGACAGCGGCTCAAGCAGCCCCTCTTTCAGCTCCAGATAAAATTCATCTTCCATTACCCGCTTCGCCCGAGCGCAGTCGCTCTGCGGCACGCAGAAGCTGATGCTGTATTCGGATGAGGATTGGGTGATAAGTACGACGGAAATTCCCGCGCGGGACATAGTGGCGAACACGCGCGCCGCCATGCCAACCATCCCCTTCATCCCCGGACCGGAGACGTTGAACATCGCCATGTTGTTGAGATTAGAGATACCTTTCACCGGCAGATCGTCTTCATCGCTGCTGCCGCCGATAAGGGTACCCGGCGCCTGCGGATTACCGGTATTTTTGATTAAACAGGGGATCTGGAACTGGGCGATGGGGGCGATAGTACGCGGGTGCAAAACTTTAGCACCGAAGTAGGAAAGCTCCATCGCTTCCTGATAGGACATCGACTTCAACAGACGCGCATCCGGGACCTGACGCGGGTCGCAGGTATAAACGCCGTCAACGTCGGTCCAGATCTCACAACAGTCGGCGCGCAGGCAGGCTGCCAGTACCGCTGCGGAGTAGTCAGAGCCGTTACGACCCAGCACCACCAGCTCACCCTTTTCGTTACCTGCGGTAAAGCCCGCCATCAGCACCATATGGTCAGCCGGGATCTGGCTGGCGGCAATGCGACGAGTCGACTCTGCGATATCTACGGTGGATTCAAGGTAATGGCCAACGGCAAGCAGTTTTTCAACCGGGTTAATCACCGTGACGTTATGACCGCGCGCTTCCAGCAAGCCGGCCATAATGGCGATTGAGAGCTTTTCACCCCGGCAAATAAGGGACGCGTTAACGCTATCCGGACACTGCCCAAGCAGGCTAATACCGTGCAGAACGTGTTTGATTTGCGCAAATTCCTGCTCGACAAAAACTTTCAGCTGAGCGTGTGGAAAGCCCGGCTGAGCATCGGCGAGCCCTTGCAGAAGTTCGGCGAAAATGCGTTCGGCATCAGCGATATTGGTCAACGCATCCTGCCCGCCGATCGTTTTTTCGATCATCGCAACCAGGTGGTTAGTGATCTTCGCCGGGGCAGACAGTACGGTCGCTACCTGCCCCTGCCTGGCATTACTTTCCAGAATATCGGCAACACGCAGAAAACGTTCTGCATTTGCCACTGATGTACCGCCGAACTTCAACACACGCATGGTTATGACCCCTTGATTTTTTATCGAAAAAAAAGCCCGCACTGTTCAGGTGCGGGCTTTTTTCTGTGTTTCCTGTACGCGTCAGCCCGCACCGTTACCTGTGGTAATAGTGGTGGTGATAATCGTGGTGATCATGCCGATGCGATTCATGGATGTTGTGTACTCTGTAATTTTTATCTGTCTGTGTCCTGTGCCTATATTGGTTAAAGTATCTGCCGACTTAAGTCAATGAATTTCTACTTTTAGCCGGTTTTTATGCACCTGGCCAATACGCCACAACGACCTGATACTTCATCCGTATTTACGCATTTCTGCGTTGTTTATTAGCATATAAAACCATGTGAAAAAAACATGGCAGAATTTTACTCTGGCAGGTTTTTTTCAATATCATGCAGTAAACGATGCAGCATGGCGGTGTCTCGCTGCTGCAGAAGACCTATTCGCTGCTGAAGCCAGTCGGTCAATTTTATATCGTCGCCGACGCCGAGGCGATTGAGCAGATCGAGCGTGCGTAGACGTAACGCCTGCAGCTGATTGTCATCGACGCCTGGGGCTACGGTCGTGGTTTTTTGCAGCAAAGAGGTCAGCTGATAGCAATATACCATCACCGACTGCCCCAGATTCAGCGAAGGATAGTCTGCCGCCATCGGCACGCCGGTCAGCACATCGGCAAGCGCCAGCTCTTCATTGGTCAGACCGGAATCTTCACGGCCAAATACCAGCGCGGCATGATTCATCCACTGCGCTTTCTCTTCCAGTAGCGGTAAAAGCTGCTGCGGCGTCGCGTAGTAGTGAAAACGAGCCCGGCTGCGGGCCGTCGTGGCGACGGTAAAATCGACATCGTGGAGCGCCTGCTCCAGAGTGGCATAAGTCTGAATATTATCGAGAATATCGCCGGAGCCGTGCGCGACCCAGCGCGCGGCAGGCTGCAAATGAGCCTCGCTATCGACGATCCTCATATCGCTAAACCCCATAGTTTTCATTGCCCTGGCTGCCGCACCCACGTTTTCTGCCCGCGCCGGGGACACTAATACTATTGATAAACGCATTCGTTCTCTCTTTTGCTTTTCCAGGCGTGGAAATGACAATTCACCCCTTCATTTTACGCGCCGTAAATTTACAAATTTGCAACAAAAATCACTAAATTTGAGCTTTATCACCCATAAAAAAAACTAAACTATTCCCAAGGCACCATGACACAGAGTATGTTAACAGAACAGCTTTATCCGTATGTTTGGCAATGAGATTTATGCCCGAATACGTTTTGAAGCTTTGGATTCACCACGTTTATTATTTTCTCATTGCAACTAATTGAGCAGGGTATGAATTGTGAGTGTGAATCCGGTTTAGATGCAATGATTTCACATGACTGTTAACGTGCTACAATTGAACTTGATATATGTCAACGAAGCGTAGTTTTATTGGGTGTCATGCCTCACTTAGCCTGTTATGTTGCTGTTAAAATGGTTAGGATGACAGCCGTTTTTGACACCGTCGGGTCCAGAGGGAAAGTACCCACGACCAAGCTAATGATGTTGTTGACGTTGATGGAAAGTGCATCAAGAACGCAATTACGTACTTTAGTCATGTTACGCCGGGCATGTTAATTTGCGACATGCACCAGGCAGGTCAGGGACTTTGGTACTTCCTGTTTCGATTTAGTTGGCAATTTAGGTAGCAAACATGCAGACCCCGCACATTCTTATCGTTGAAGACGAGTTGGTAACACGCAACACGTTAAAAAGTATTTTCGAAGCAGAAGGTTATGATGTATTCGAAGCGACCGATGGCGCGGAAATGCATCAGATCCTGTCTGAAAATGATATCAACCTGGTGATCATGGATATCAACCTGCCAGGCAAAAATGGTCTCCTGTTAGCACGCGAGCTGCGTGAGCAGGCGGACGTCGCGCTGATGTTCCTCACCGGTCGCGATAACGAAGTGGATAAAATCCTTGGCCTCGAAATCGGCGCCGATGACTATATCACTAAACCGTTCAACCCGCGTGAACTGACGATCCGCGCTCGCAACCTCCTCTCCCGTACCATGAACCTGGGTACCGTGAGCGAAGAACGCCGCAGCGTGGAAAGCTATAAGTTCAACGGCTGGGAGCTGGATATCAATAGCCGTTCGCTGGTAAGCCCAAATGGTGAGCAGTATAAGCTGCCGCGCAGTGAATTCCGCGCCATGCTGCACTTCTGCGAAAATCCGGGCAAAATCCAGTCGCGTGCAGAACTGCTGAAGAAAATGACCGGCCGTGAGCTGAAGCCGCACGACCGTACCGTGGACGTGACCATCCGTCGCATTCGTAAGCATTTTGAGTCCACTCCGGACACCCCGGAAATTATCGCCACCATTCATGGCGAGGGGTACCGCTTCTGTGGCGACCTGCAGGAATAACTCCGTTTTTCTTGCTGTCATAACGTAAAAACGGCGCTATTCGCGCCGTTTTTTTATTTCCAGATCCTGAGCTTATCGTCATCATCGCCAACATCATCGCCAACGCATGGCTGATTATCTTTGGCTTTCGGCAGAGATAACGCGTACCAGTCAACATGGCGAGTCAGGAACATAAGCGCACTTAACGCCAGCAGCAGCACACCGGTACCCAGCAATAATGCGCTATCTTCCGAACGCAGCAGCAGCCACATAATGCCATCCAGCAGCAGTAGCGCACAGACGAACAGGAAGCTATTCCGCCACCCTTTCAGCACCGCCTGAAGATACACGCCATTGATGAGCGCGCCGATCAAACTGGCGGCAATCCATGATGACGTAAAGCCGATATGTTCGGACAGCGCCAGCAGCACCAGATAGAACATAACCAGCGACAGCCCCACCAGCATATACTGCATGGGGTGCATACGATAAAGGGTTAAACTTTCAAACACAAAGAACGCCATAAATGTCAGTGCTATCAATAGAATGGCATATTTTGTCGCCCTGTCGGTCAGCTGATATTGATCGGCAGGCGTGGTGACATTCACGTTGAATGCAGGTAGCTGACGCCACTCAATTTCCCGGTCATCGACAAAAAACCTGGCCATATTGTTGGCAAACCAGGTGCTTTGCCACTGTGCGCTATAGCCTGTTGGGCTAACCTCACGCTTGCCGGGTAAAAAATCGCCAAGGAATCCCGGATGCGGCCAGTTGCTGGTTAGCTGTAGCGTGCTGTTGCGCCCAAGCGGTACCACCGAGAAGCTGCCGCTACCATTCAGATTAAGTGTGAATTCAATATCCAGCGCTTTTTGTTCAGGTAACAACAGCGGCATTGGCATATGAATGCCCTCTCCGCTCTCGCCAGTGCCGGGCCCTGGCTCAACGGACAGCGTCTCGCCGTTGACCTCAGGAGCCTTAATCTCGCCAATCCCGCGCGCATCGCTAACGCTAACGACCAGAAATGGCCTCCCCAGCGCAATCGTACTTTTCCTGAGCGCCGTGATTCGTGCCGGGTCAAAATGCGCCTTGATGCTGAGATTATTGTGCCAGATTTGCCCTTCATAGATACCGACCCGCCGGGATTCAACGTCCTGATTACCGTTAACCGCCAGCGTCTCCGGCAGCCAGTAATGCACCCATTGGTTCTGATATTCGACCGTTTTTTTGCCCTCAACCCGAGTCAACGTCTCGGTTACGGGAATGGCGATGAGCGGCCCGGCCAGCTTCTGCGCCCCGCTGGTGCTGCTCTCCAGAGCCTCAATGACGTCGCTACGATAATCCGCGCGTTCGTCGATCAGCTGTCTGACAATCATCAGCGGGATCGACAACAGTAAAATACATCCCAGCAGGGTGCTCATTTTCCAGAATAGTGGTGATTTCAACATAGCCCTCTCCTTAGTGATGCGCTCACCTTAATGAGGCTATGTGGGGAGAGTTTGAAGCTATGTGAAGTGAGCGTGAAGTCTCAGCAAAGCGCACGCCCCGCCTTCAGGGCGATTAATCAGCTGAATATCCCCCTGATGCAGGCGCGCAACCTCACGCACAAATGCCAGCCCCAGGCCGCTGCTTTTATGTCCATCGTCGCGCGGCAGTGAGTAGAAACGCTCAAAAATACGCCCCAGCGCATAGTCTGGAATACCGCTTCCCGTATCGCTTACGGTCAAGAGTACGCCGCCATCGTTTTCTTCCGCGCCAAGCAGGATCTCTCCTTCCACAGGAGTGAAATCGATAGCGTTATCAAGGAGATTGCCCAACGCCTGCGCCAAAAGTTCGCGATCGCCCTCAACCGTCAGGGTTGTCTCCTGCCAGCGTAGCCTGAGGTTTTTCGCCGCCAGCGCGATCTCTCGCTCCTCGGCAAGGCGGCGAAAAAGCGCCGCTACAGAGACGGGACGCCTGGCGATCTCCAGCCGATTCTCCAGTCGGGCCTGCTGGAGTAAATTTTCTACTAGCGACTGCATACGCGCATTCTGCGCCAGGATATTACGGGTAAAACGCGCGGCGATCTCAGGCGGAGGCGCTTCCTGGAGAATTTCTGCCGCGCCGCGAATCGCCGCCAGCGGGCTCTTCAGCTCATGGGTCAAGGCATACACGTAGTTTTCAATGGCGTTTTTTCCTTCCAGCTTAAGGCGCATACTCTCCAGCGCCTGCGCCAGCCTACGCAGTTCGCTGCCGCCGACATCCGGCAACGGAACCGGGCGGTCGGCGGTCACGGAGTCCGCGTAACGAACCAGCTTGCCGATGGAGAAATTAATCCACCACACCATCCCGGCGCCGATCAGTAGCGCGATACCCAGCAGCGCGCCTCCGGCCCACAGAATACGGCGCTCGCTGCGTTTGATTACCGGCGCCATGGCCAGATTGGGTTTTCCAACGCTCAGCACGCCAATGATCCGGCCATTGTCGCTCACCGGCGCGGCAATATACATCACCGAGCTGTCGTCGTCGTTCGGGTCGCTGCGGGTACTGCGCGCCCCGTATTGACCGCGTAAAGTGAGCCAGACATCGTTCCAGCGCGAATAGTCCTGTCCCACCGCTTTGCCCGCCGAATCAAATACCACTTTGCCCTGCACGTCAGTCAGATAGATATGATATTCGTTACGCACTTTATTAATGCCGGCGATATTGGCGTTAATCGGTTGTCGATGAAGCGACTGGAAAGCCTGGGCCAGCCGCCCATGCTGGGGATCGGCGGAGAGTAAATCCTCGCGGGCCAACTCGGCAAGCAAGGTGGCCGTATCAATCAGCGTACCTTCCGTTGCCCGCCGCACCCCGGGCTTAATCTCCTGGACAAAGATGGAAAGCACAAACCAGGCCGCGATAGCGACAATCAAAAAATAGCCCAGCAGCAGCCGCATTCCGATGCGCATCACTAACCTCCAAGGCTGTATCCCATGCCGCGATGCGTACTAATAGGGGAGATATTGGGGTTAACTTCTCGCAGCTTCGCGCGCAGCGTTTTGATATGGGTATCCACGGTGCGATCGAAGCTCTCGTTCGCGTCGCCCCAAACTTGCTCCATCAGCAGCTGGCGAGAAAAAATGCGGCCGGGAGAGTGAAGCAGCGTTTTTAATAATAAAAACTCATAGCGGGTCAGATTCAGGGGCTGTCCGCACCACGTAACCTGAGCTGCAGCGTCATGCAGAGTAAATTCCCCTACCCGTAGCAGCGGTGAAGGCGCGGCAAATTTTTGCAGCCGCCGCAGGACGGTGCGCACCCTGGCGCACACTTCACGAGGGGAAAAGGGCTTGGCGATATAATCATCGGCGCCGATTTCCAGGCCAAGCAGCTTATCCACCTCTTCGCTGCGGGCCGTCAGAAACAACACCGGCAACGCCGGATAGCGGGCCAGCAGACGACGGCATAGCTCAAAACCGCTGATATCCGGCAGCCCGACGTCGAGGATCGCCAGGTCGGGTATTTGATGATGGGCGGCATCCAGAGCGGGTAGCCCGCGCTCAAACGCCGTAACGATAAATCCTTCCTGTTGCAGCATGTAGACAAGCGTATCGGCAATGCTGAGCTCATCTTCCACCAACCAGATCCGCGGTTGTTGCATCGGCGTTCCCTGTTATTTATTCCATGGCATAATCGGCACGGCGCTAAGCGCATTCTTCGGCGAGCCATCAACGATTTTATCTGAATAAGTCAGATAGACCAGCGCATTGCGTTTCGCATCATAAAAACGCACGACCTGCAGCTTTTTAAAAACCAGCGAGGTGCGTTTCTGGAATACCACATCGCCCTGCTTTTTCCCGTTTTTAATTTTATCCGTCAGCTCAATGGGCCCCACCTGCTGACAGGAAATTGCGGCATCAGAGGTATCTTCCGCCAGGCCTAACCCGCCTTTAATTCCGCCGGTTTTCGCGCGACTGATGTAGCACGTCACGTTCTGGACATCCGGATCGTCAAAGGCCTCCACGACGATTTTATGATCCGGACCAAGAAACTTAAATACCGTATCCACGGAGCCGATTTGCTCCGCCTGGGCCACCTGACTGCCGGCCAGTAAAAACATTCCTGCAACTAACTTCTTGTATTTCATATTGTTACCATTCTTAAAAATTTAGCTGAGTGATTATCACTCATTATGAAGAAAAGTTTTATAGATCACAGCTTTACAAAATTACCACCGATACTTGTGGAATAATCGCATTTAAAAGCAAAAAAAACACTGAATGCTAAAACATCAAAAAATGCTATTATCCGCTACCTTTAGTATCAGGCACCTGAGTTTAAGGATGGGGATATTTTATGGATCAAGCAGGGATTATTCGCGATCTCCTTAGCTGGCTGGAAGGTCACCTGGATCAGCCACTCTCACTGGACAATGTGGCAGCGAAGGCAGGTTATTCCAAGTGGCATCTGCAAAGAATGTTCAAGGACGTCACCGGCCACGCCATCGGTGCCTATATTCGCGCCCGTCGCTTATCTAAGTCAGCGGTTGCCCTGCGCCTGACCGCACGTCCGATTCTCGATATCGCGCTGCAGTATCGTTTTGATTCGCAGCAGACGTTTACGCGTGCTTTCAAAAAGCAGTTTTCGCTGACGCCAGCCCTCTATCGACGCTCTCCAGACTGGAGTTCTTACGGTATGCGCCCTCCACTGCGTCTGGGCGAATTCACCATGCCGCAATATGAATTCGTCACGCTGAACACCACTCAGTTGGTTGGCGTCACTCAGAGCTATACCTGTAAGTTGGAAGAGATCTCCGATTTCCGTAATCAGATGCGCGTTCAGTTCTGGCGTGAATTCCTCGCCAATACGCCGTCAATTCCTCCGACGCTGTACGGCCTGCACGAACCGCGCCCCAGCATGGATAAAGACGATGAGCAGGAGGTGTTCTACACCACCGCGCTGACGCCGGAGCTGGCTAACGGTCACCTGCACAACGCCCATCCGGTGACGCTGGAAGGCGGCGAGTACGTGATGTTTACCTACGAAGGATTGGGTACCGGGTTACAGGAATTTATTCTGACGGTTTACGGCACCTGCATGCCGATGCTCAACCTCACCCGCCGTAAAGGTCTGGATATCGAACGTTTCTTTCCGGAAGATGAAAGCCGGAATCAGGAACCGCCCATTCAGCTACGCTGCGAATACCTGATCCCGATTCGTCGTTAACGCTGTAGTTCATCCATCGCGGGGGCATCAAGATGCGAAACATCCCCCGCGGTTTCCACTACCCATCCTGACGCCAGCCAGGGGCTCTGCTGATAGTCAACGCGGGAAATGGAGCAGTTGCGCAGACGCAGACGTCGCTCCGCGTATGCCGGCAAACCAAGAATCGTACTCACCAGACATCCCAGCGCCATGCCGTGGCTCACCAACAGCGGCCGGCTGCCTGCGGGCAGTTCCAGGCAAGATGCCAGCGCCGCATGCATACGCTCGCTCAGCTCCTGCATCGATTCCCCCTGCGGGATACGCCCATCGGGCGTGCCGTTGACCAGCTGGCGACGCCAGCCCTCTTCTTCTTCGCTTAGCGAGTCAATATGGCGCTTTTCCAGCACGCCCATATCCAGCTCACGCAAGCGTGAATCGGTTATGACGCTGCATCCGCAGGCTTCAGCGATGATTTCTGCGGTACGCCGCGTCCGACCTAAGTCGCTGGCAATTATATGCGTAATCCCCAGCGTTCTGGCGCGCTCGCCTACCTGCCAGGCCTGACGCTCACCGTGGGCGGTAAGCGGACTGTCGGACTGGCCCTGAATACGTCGCTCGGCGTTCCACTGCGTTTCACCGTGGCGAACAAGGTATACCTGTAACATGCTTTATTATCCGTTATGAGCTCTTAACCCTCTCGCTTCAAGCATAGCCGCCTGCAACAAGAAGGGTTTGGAGTATACTGCAATGATGTTAAGTCATTCTGAGTTATTTTGATTATGCACCATGTTGTCTCAGCTACCACTAATCCCGCCAAAATTCAGGCAATTCTGCAGGCTTTCAACGAGATCTTCGGCGAAGGATCCTGCCACATTGAGTCCGTCTCCGTCGAGAGCGGCGTGCCGGAACAGCCTTTTGGCAGCGACGAAACGCGCGCTGGCGCACGAAATCGCGTGGCTAACGCGCGTCTTGCGCAGCCAACTGCGGACTTCTGGGTCGCCATTGAAGCCGGAATCGACGAGGGCAGCACTTTTAGCTGGGTGATCATCGATAACGGTAGCCTGCGCGGCGAAGCGCGCTCGGCAACCCTACCGCTGCCGCAGGTCATTCTTGAAAAAGTTCAGGCAGGGGAAGCGCTGGGTCCAGTGATGTCTCAGCATACCGGCATCGATGAAATTGGCCGTAAAGAGGGCGCAATTGGCGTATTTACGGCCGGAAAACTGACCCGCAGCAGCGTTTATCATCAGGCCGTCGTGCTGGCGCTAAGTCCGTTTCATAACGCTATTTATCGCCAGCGTTAAACAACGACTGCTCCAGCCATAAACGCAGCTCCGGCGGCGCTGACTTGAGGCTGTTCGAACCGCGGGTGATGGTCGCGATGCCGGCGCCGAGTTCATTTTTTAGCTCGCGCTGGCTCATCTCACCGCGCAGCAGCTCTTCAATAATACGTACCCGCGTACCCAGCGCCTCGCGCTCGTCGGGGGTCAGCATAAGCTGTAAAAGCGGCAGATGAAGATCGTCGGCGTACGCCTGCTGTAAGAGCGCGACAAAACGCAGCCACTCCTGATGACGCTGTTCGGCTACCGCTGCTGAATAGGGGGATTGTTGGGTCATGTTACGCCACCTGTCGGATGTACTCACTAACGAGTACAAAGCATAACATACTTCTGTCCGGACTCTACGGATTTCGGGCAACATCGCCTTTTGCTATGTTGCCCGAAAACGACAGCGCTAGTAGCGCAGCTTCCACTCCGCATCGCTCAGCAGAGCATCTTTCTGGCCCATAAAATAGCGATAGTAGGCATCATAGGACAAAACGTTTTTGACGTAGCCGCGCGTTTCAGAGAACGGAATGCTCTCGACGAACGCCACCGCGTCAATACGGCCGCCGCTGTTGCCCCGCCACGTGCGCACCCGCCCTGGCCCGGCGTTATAGGCCGCTGAGGCGAAGATACGGTTATTGCCAAACTGCTGATAAACATACTGCAGATAGCTGGTACCAATGTTGATGTTCATTTCCGGATCCAGCAGCTGCGATGGACCGCTATAGCCAGGGATACTGAACATGCTCACCGTATGCGTCGCCGTACCCGGCATAATCTGCATCAGACCGCGGGCACCTACCGGTGAACCGGCTTTCGGGTTCCAGGCGCTCTCCTGACGCGCAATGGCCATCGCGTAGCTTTGCGGAATATCTTTCCCGCTGATGTAGCGTTTGAAAAGATCGTTATAGGCCAGCGGGAAACGCTCTTCCAGTTGATCCCACAGTTTCCCGGCGATCGTGGCCTGAACGCTGAGATCCCACCAGTTCTGATTAAACGCGTAACGCGCCAGCTGTGCCTGCTGATCTTTGGTCTTGCTGGTGACCAGATTGGCCCACTCGCTGCGGGCGGTATTGTCCATATTCCAGTACATGAGCTCGCGGACTCGCGCCATTTCCGGCCCGGAGGTCAGCGCCGGATCGAGATTAGCGGGAGCTTTATCAATACGGAAAGTGTACTCCTCGCCCAGGCGCTGGGCTGCGACCATCGGGTAGAAACCGCGCTGCTGCATCAGCGAGCGCAGAATATCTTTCGCTTCATCATCGCGCCCGCGCTCCAGCAGCAGATCGGCCTGCCAGTAGCGCCATTCATCCTTCTCTTTCGCTTCCATCGGCAAACGCGCCAGCCAGGTATTCAGGCCGCGACGATCGCCAAGACCAAGCGCCATACGTACCCGGCGCTCCACCAACGAAGTGGATTGGGAGCGCATGATAGCGTCGTCGCGCCAGATGGCCTGCTCTTCGGTCACGTCACTGCCCATCAGTCGCCAGGCGACGATGTCACGCAGCTCCTGGATTTGATCTTCATTAAGCTGCTGCGCCTGCGCTAATGAAGGGATCATCAGGCGCGCATTTTCCACGTCCTGCCGCGCAACGCTGGCAAAGGCGACCGCCGCCATCTGGCGGGTAAAATCCGTTGCGCCGGTTGTACGGGCAAAGGTCATAACGCTATTCGGATCGTTAGCCAGCGCGATAACCGCCGTCGCAATCGTTTGATAATCGGACGGCATCTGTTGAGCCAGAACCCTTACCAGGCTGGTATTTCCCGCCTTCATCGCCAGACGGATCCGTTCAAGATAGGCCAACGGATCCTGCTGACCTGAGGCCCGCCAGGCGCCAAATAGCCGATCGCAGGCGTTTGGCTGGCTTTTGCCGCTCAGCCACAGCGCTTTCGCCCCATCCCAGGCTTCCTGAGTCTGGCCGACGTTCCATTTCGCATAGTAGTAATTACACTGCGCTTCGGTGCCGGTCGGTTTCTCCGGGCTAAACGCCAGCAGGCCTCGCCAGTCGTCGCGACGCGCCAGTTCGTTAACAAAGCGGGATTTCAGCGATCGTGCGGGAGGCAGCGTAGGGTTAGCGGCGATAAAATTGGTGACCACCAGCGCCGGTTGGTTCATCAGATCGTCGGTTATCTGACGATACTGGAGATAAGGATAAAGCGGATAGGTCGTCAGGGTGGGCATCAGCTGATTGACGACATCCATCTGTCGGTTGTCCCATGCCTGTTTAGTTTGAGCATAGCGGCTGCGCTGTTCATCCAGTGAATCCGCATGCGCCAGTTGGCTTAACGTCAGCAGACTTACGCCGGCGGCCAGAAGACGCCACGTCACAGTTTTGGCTTTTTCCACAAGCTCTTCCTCTATTCAGGTACATCACAGCAGCATCATGCCGCGGGCAAAAATTTCAGGTATTACGTAGATATGCTAATCAGACAACGCGAATCGCGCCACGTCCCGGACATTTTTTTACTCTTTTGTGAAACCCATCGCCTCGCTGGGATTAAAGCGCGAAAAAGGCTACACTTCGCCTTTGAAAACTATCTATCATTATAAATGAGAGGCGAAGTCCAACGTGGCTCAATTCGTTTATACCATGCATCGTGTCGGCAAAGTGGTTCCGCCGAAACGTCATATTCTGAAAAATATCTCCCTGAGCTTCTTCCCTGGCGCAAAAATCGGTGTTCTCGGTCTGAACGGCGCCGGTAAGTCTACCCTGCTACGCATCATGGCCGGCATTGATACCGATATCGAAGGCGAAGCTCGTCCGCAGCCGGGCCTGAAAATCGGCTATCTGCCGCAGGAGCCGCAGCTCAATCCAGAGCAGACCGTACGTGAGTCGGTTGAAGAGGCGGTGGCCGAAGTGGTCAATGCGCTGAAAGGTCTGGACGAGGTGTACGCGAAGTACGCTGAGCCGGATGCCGACTTCGACAAGCTCGCCGCTCAGCAGGGCAAGTTTGAAGAGATTATCCAGGCGCACGACGGCCATAACCTGAACGTGCAGCTGGAGCGCGCCGCAGATGCCCTGCGTCTGCCGGACTGGGACGCGAAAATCGCCAATCTCTCCGGGGGTGAACGCCGCCGCGTCGCGCTGTGCCGTCTGCTGCTTGAAAAGCCAGACATGCTGCTGCTCGACGAACCGACTAACCACCTGGATGCGGAATCCGTAGCGTGGCTGGAACGTTTCCTTCACGACTTCGAAGGTACCGTGGTGGCGATTACCCACGACCGTTACTTCCTCGACAACGTGGCCGGCTGGATCCTTGAGCTTGACCGCGGCGAAGGTATTCCGTGGGAAGGTAACTACTCCTCCTGGCTGGAGCAGAAAGACCAGCGTCTGGCGCAGGAAGCTTCTCAGGAAGCGGCGCGTCGTAAGTCAATCGAGAAAGAGCTGGAGTGGGTCCGTCAGGGCGCGAAGGGCCGTCAGTCTAAGGGTAAGGCCCGTCTGGCGCGCTTTGAAGAGCTTAACAACGTCGAGTATCAGAAACGTAACGAAACCAACGAACTGTTTATTCCGCCAGGCCCGCGTCTGGGGGATAAAGTCGTGGAAGTCAGCAATCTGCGTAAGTCCTACGGCGACCGCGTGCTGATTGACGATCTGAGCTTCTCAGTACCGAAGGGCGCTATCGTCGGCATCATCGGTCCTAACGGCGCGGGTAAATCGACCCTGTTCCGCATGATGTCCGGTCAGGAACAGCCTGACGCCGGTTCTATCACCCTGGGTGAAACCGTCAAGCTGGCCTCCGTCGATCAGTTCCGCGACGCTATGGACAACAGCAAAACCGTGTGGGAAGAAGTTTCCGGCGGCCTGGATATCATGAAGATCGGCAACACCGAGATGCCGAGCCGCGCCTACGTGGGCCGCTTTAACTTCAAAGGCGTTGACCAGGGCAAGCGCGTTGGCGAACTGTCCGGCGGTGAGCGCGGTCGTCTGCACCTGGCGAAGCTGCTGCAGGTTGGCGGTAACGTCCTGCTGCTCGATGAACCGACCAACGACCTGGATATCGAAACCCTGCGCGCGCTGGAAAACGCCCTGCTGGAGTTCCCGGGCTGCGCGATGGTTATCTCGCACGACCGCTGGTTCCTCGACCGCATCGCGACCCACATTCTGGACTACCAGGATGAAGGTAAGGTGGAGTTCTTCGAAGGTAACTTTACCGAATACGAAGAGTATAAGAAACGCACCCTCGGCGCCGATGCGCTGGAGCCGAAGCGTATCAAGTACAAACGTATTGCGAAATAAGAGCATAAGGGCAACGCAGGTTGCCCTTTTTAGTATTTGTCTCTCCCGCCGGGAGAGTGTTGTAGCCCGGCTCAGGCATTCATGCCGCCAGCCGGGAAACCAACCGCAATACCGCTTCAGCCATTTCCCCGGCTCACGCTGCGCTTAGCCGGGCCAGGGATTCATGCGGCATCAGGCCGCAGAAGGCCTATCCCTGCTCGCCCATCATCTCTTTCACCAGCTCAACGCAGCGCAGGAAGCGGGCGTCGTAATCAGCCTCTTTCACATGCACAAAATCTATCTCGTTCTCCCTGAGCAGCGACACCAGCAGCGACTGGAACTCTTTGCGGTCTACGGAGCTGCCAAGGCTTCGCAAGCCATCGGCTACCCACGGCGTGTTGTTTTCCAGCAGAATGACCAGGTCGAAGCGATACTCATCGATCAGCGCCTGAACAAAGGGATGTTCCCGCCCTTCATACTTCAAACAAAACGCCTGAGTACTGACAAAGTCAGTATCGATAAATGCCACTTTGTTGGCATATTTTACTGCAAAATCAATATACTGCGCATGACCGAGAGCGATTTTGTCATAGTCGGAATATTGCAGCGCCATCTCATCGCCGCCGAGGTGCGAAAAGACGTAGTCGCGGCCATACTCCCAGGCGCTGGTGGTATTAAAGATATTGGAAAGCTTATTCACCAGCGTCGACTTCCCGCTCGACTCACCGCCGAGGATCGCCACCGTGCGTACGAAAAAGGGCTTCACTTCGGTAGGAATATATTCCCAGTAACGGAACGGATTCTCACGAATCTGCCCGCCGCTGATGTTCATAAAGGTGCGTTTAGGATCGATAAGAACGGTTTCAATCCCCAGATGATCCAGATACTGCGGCGCGTCGCCCTCTTCCGAAGTGTAGATCCAGTTAGGCTCAATGCCCTTCTCGCTCATAAAGGCGCGGATCCCGCGGCTCCAGACGTCCCAGCCGTGCGGATAAGGCTCCATTCCCTCTTCATTGAAGGCGTGGATGCGGATATTTTTTTGATATTTGAACGTTTGCAGCAGCCAGCGCAGGCGGTCAGGCACGGTTGGCTGCTGCGACATCGCGCTCTTTTCAAACAGCTCGCGATCGCGGGGATCGTCGTAGCCCATAATGATATGCAGCTCATCGACCTGGCTACAGGCGCGCTGAATCAAGTAGATGTGCCCGGTGTGCAGCGGGTAAAACTTACCAAATACCACGCCAACGCTTTTTTGCCGACGCGGAAACTCCAGCCCGAGAAACCGGTGCAACGCTTCCAGCTTTTGCGCGCTGGGGCTTTTAATTTTGGCGTTCAGCAGCTGGCTCAGGTAGCCTTTTGTCATTCCGCTGGCGTCCGCCACCTGCTGTAGCGTACAGCCCTTCTGCTTTATGGCGCTTTTTAAATAGTCAAATGACGACATGGCGAGTCTCCTTTTAACTTATTATAAGTCGTCAAAGACGCTTAGCGCGTCCGCAAGCTTTTTCACGCCAAAGATTTGCATCCCTTCCGGCACTTTTTTCGGCACATTCGCGGCCGGAACAATCGCCCGACGAAAACCATGCTTAGCCGCTTCGGAAATACGCTCCTGGCCGCTCGGCACCGGGCGAATTTCGCCCGCCAGACCCACTTCGCCGAAAACCACCAGGTCCTGCGGCAGAGGACGGTCGCGCAGGCTGGAAACCATCGCCAGCAGCAGCGCCAGGTCGGCGCTGGTTTCTGTGACCTTCACACCGCCAACAACGTTGACGAACACGTCCTGGTCAGCCATCTGCAGACCACCGTGACGATGCAGTACCGCCAGCAGGATCGCCAGACGGTTCTGCTCCAGCCCCACCGCCACGCGGCGCGGGTTGGACATCATCGAGTGATCGACCAGCGCCTGGATCTCCACCAGCAGCGGTCGGGTACCTTCCCAGACCACCATTACCGAACTGCCCGAAGTCACTTCGTCACCGCGGCTCAGGAAGATAGCCGAGGGGTTGCTCACTTCACGTAGCCCCTGCTCGGTCATAGCGAATACGCCCAGCTCGTTGACCGCGCCGAAGCGGTTTTTATGGCTGCGCAAGGTGCGAAAACGAGAATCGGCGTCGCCGTCGAGCAGCACGGAGCAGTCAATACAGTGCTCCAGCACTTTCGGCCCGGCCAGCGAGCCGTCTTTGGTCACGTGGCCGACCATGACGATCGCCACGCCGCGCGTCTTGGCAAAGCGCGTTAAATAGGCCGCCGTTTCGCGCACCTGAGCCACGCTGCCCGGCGACGACTGCACGTCGGCCATATGCATCACCTGGATGGAGTCGATAACCATCAGCTGCGGCTTTTCTTCGTCGGCAATCTGGCAAATCTGCTCAATGCTGGTTTCTGACAGCATATTCAGGTTGGCGGTGGGCAGACTTAAGCGGTGAGCGCGCATCGCCACCTGCTGAAGCGACTCTTCCCCGGTGACGTAGAGCGTTTTCATGCCTTCGGAGAGCTTACACAGGGTTTGCAGCAGCAGCGTCGACTTGCCCGCGCCGGGGTTACCGCCGATCAGAATCGCGCTTCCCGGCACCACGCCGCCGCCGAGCACGCGGTCAAATTCTTTAAATCCGGTCGAAAAGCGCGGCAGCGCTTCGAGGCTGATATCGGAGAGCTTTTGCACCTTCGATACGCCGGCATTACCGGCGTAACCTGACAGGCGTTCGTTTCTTGCCACCTGCGGCGAAGCGGCAATGCGCATCTCGGTTATGGTATTCCAGGCATGACAGGCGCTGCACTGCCCCTGCCAGCGCGGATAATCCGCACCGCATTCATTACAGACAAATGCGCGTTTTGGAGCTTTCGCCACGTTAACCTCTTACTTTTGATTCATGCTGCCGGAGAGAATACAGAATACCCCCATCAGGTCAGCGTGGCGGATTGTCACTTCCGCCAGTTCATTCACTTTGGGCTTAGCATGATAGGCGATGCCGAGTCCTGCCGCTTTAATCATCGGCAGATCGTTTGCGCCATCGCCAATAGCGACGGTTTGCGCTGGCGGGATTTCATACTTTTCCGCCAGTTTACGCAGCGTACTGGCTTTATATTTCGCATCGACGATATCGCCGATGACGTTGCCGGTCAGCTTACCGTCCATGATCTCCAGTTCGTTGGCGAACACCGCGTCGAGATGCAGCTTGTCGCGCAAATACTCGGCAAAGAAGGTGAAGCCGCCGGAGGCGATCGCCACCTTCCAGCCGAGCGTTTCCAGCTTCAGCACCAGCTGGGTCAGCCCCGGCATCAGCGGCAGCGTTTCACGCACCTGCAGAAGAATATTGGCATCGGCATCTTTCAGCGTCGCTACCCGCTGACGCAGGCTGGCGGTGAAATCAAGTTCGCCGCGCATCGCGCGCTCGGTCACTTCAGAGACCAGCTCGCCGGTACCGGCCAGTTTGGCGATTTCATCAATGCACTCGATCTGAATCGCCGTCGAGTCCATATCCATAACCAGCAGGCCCGGCGTGCGTAAATGCGGGATTTTCCCCAGCGGCGCGACGTCAAACCCGGCCTCATGGGCCAGACGGGTCGCTCGTAGCGTTAACGAACCAGCCAGACGAATCACCTGATAGTCGTCAACCGCCCAAGAGGCAACAATCACCAGGGCCGCCCCCAGCTCCCGCTGCCACTCTGTCAGACGACGCTTGTTAAGACCGCGACCATACAGCAGCCAGCCGCTACGTCCGGCATGATAATCCAACGGCATAACCTCATCACCGCTCAGGGAAAGCGGCAATCCAGGCCACTGGGAAACATCTTCAGGCAGGTCGCACCAGGTCAAACTGTTTGGCATCACGGCTCCACATAACTTCATTCAGGCGAGGAAAATAACGCATGAGGCTACCTTGTAACCAGCGCTTCTGGCAACATTAAGCTGCAAATTTTCAAAGGTGGAATATGGTACGCGCAAAACTTAAATTCCGGCTGCATCGCGCGGTGATAGTTCTGATCTGTCTCGCACTCCTCGTCGCCCTTATGCAGGGCGCTTCGTGGTTTAGCCAGAACAGTCAGAAGCAGCGCAATCCGCAGCTGGAAGAACTGGCCCGCACGCTCGCCCAGCAGGTCACGCTGAACCTGGCGCCGCTGATGCACAGCGAAACGCCCGACGAAAAGCGAATTAGCCAGCTGCTGGACCAGCTTACCCATAAAAGCCGGATCCTCGACGCCGGCGTGTATGACGAACAGGGTGACCTGGTGGCGCGTTCCGGCGAAAGCGTCGAGGTACGCGATCGGCTGGCGCTGGACGGGAAAAAAGCGGGCGGCTACTTCAACCAGCAAATCGTTGAGCCTGTTCAGGGTAAAAACGGGCCGCTCGGCTACCTGCGCCTGACGCTGGATACCCACACGTTAGCCACCGAAGCGCAGCAGGTCGATAATACCACCAATATCCTGCGTCTGATGCTGCTGCTATCTCTGGCCATCGGCGTCGTCCTGACGCGCACCCTGCTGCAGGGAAAACGTACCCGCTGGCAGCAATCGCCTTTCCTGCTCACCGCCAATAAGCCGGTGCAGGATGAAGATAAAGATGAATCAGAATAAGGAAATCGCTATGCCCACGCTGCGCCTGCTGCTCTCTGACTCTTACGACCCTTGGTTCAATCTGGCGGTTGAGGAGTCCATTTTTCGCCAGATGCCCGCAACTCAACGGGTGCTGTTTCTGTGGCGCAACGCCGATACGGTGGTCATTGGCCGCGCACAAAACCCGTGGAAAGAGTGCAACACCCGACGTATGGAAGAAGACAACGTGCGCCTGGCGCGTCGCAGCAGCGGCGGCGGCGCGGTATTCCACGATCTGGGCAATACCTGCTTTACCTTTATGGCCGGAAAGCCAGAGTACGATAAAACCGTTTCCACGAATATCGTCCTGACGGCGCTGAATTCGCTGGGCGTCACGGCGGAAGTCTCAGGCCGTAACGATCTGGTCGTAAAAACCGCTGAAGGCGACCGAAAAGTCTCCGGCTCCGCCTATCGCGAAACGATGGATCGCGGCTTTCATCACGGAACGCTGCTGCTGAACGCCGATTTAAGCCGTCTGGCCAACTACCTCAATCCCGATAAGAAAAAGCTGCAGGCTAAAGGCATTACCTCCGTACGCGGGCGCGTAGCCAATCTGGTCGAGCTGCTACCGGGCATTACCCATCAGCAGGTCTGCGAGGCTATACAGGAGGCGTTTTTCGCCCATTACGGCGAACGCGTCACTGCAGAAGTGATCTCCCCGGAGAAAATGCCGGACCTGCCGAATTTTGCCGCGACCTTTGCTCGCCAGAGCAGCTGGGAGTGGAACTTTGGCCAGGCACCGGCTTTCAGCCATCTGCTGGACGAACGTTTTACCTGGGGCGGCGTAGAGCTCCATTTCGACGTCGAAAAAGGCCATATCACGCGCACTCAGGTCTTTACCGACAGCCTTAACCCGGCACCGCTGGAAGCGCTTGCCGCCCGACTGCAGGGCTGCCTGTACCGCGCGGATATGCTGCAGCAGGAGTGCGAGGCTTTATTCGTTGATTTCCCGGAGCAGGAGAAAGAGCTGCGTGAGCTGTCGGCGTGGATTGCCGGCGCGGTACGCTAACGTGCGGTCAGATCACGTCGCCCCTCTCCCATAGGGAGAGGGAGGAAGAGATGATTACTCTTTATCGCCCAGCAGAACGGATTCCAGCGCGATTTTGATCATATCGTTGAAGGTCGTCTGGCGTTCAGCAGCCGTGGTCTGCTCGTGGGTACGGATGTGGTCAGATACGGTGCAGATGGTCAGCGCTTTCGCACCGAATTCCGCCGCGACGCCGTAGATCCCGGCCGCTTCCATTTCCACGCCCAGAATGCCGTATTTTTCCATTACGTCGAACATCTCACCGCCGTCCGGCGCATAAAACAGATCAGCAGAGAAGATGTTGCCCACGCGAGCGTCAACGCCCAGCGCTTTTGCCGCGTCAACCGCGTTACGCACCATGCCAAAGTCGGCAATCGCCGCAAAGTCGTGGTCTTTGAAACGCATACGGTTAACTTTAGAGTCGGTGCAGGCGCCCATGCCGATAACCACGTCGCGCAGTTTAACGTCCATACGCACCGCGCCGCAGGAGCCTACGCGAATGATTTTTTTGACGCCGAAGTCGGTGATCAGCTCTTTCGCATAAATGGAGCAGGAGGGGATACCCATACCGTGACCCATAACGGAAATTTTGCGGCCTTTATAGGTACCGGTGAAGCCCAGCATACCGCGGACGTTGTTTACTTCACGGATATCTTCAAGGAAAGTTTCGGCAATGTGCTTCGCGCGCAGCGGGTCGCCAGGCATCAGCACAACGTCAGCGAAATCGCCCATTTCTGCGTTAATGTGTGGAGTAGCCATCGTTAAATCCTTCTGAATGTTATACCTGATGGCGGCTACGCCTAATCAGGCTGACAAAAAAGGCCCGGTGAGCGTGACTCACCGGGCAAAAAATCACAGCATGTTTTTGCCGTATTCCATCGGAGACGTACCGAAGTACGTTGCCAGAGTCTGGCCGATATCGGCGAAGGTTTCGCGGTGACCCAGCGAACCCGGCTTCACTTTCGGGCCATAAATCAGTACCGGAATATGTTCGCGGGTATGGTCAGTACCGGTCCAGGTCGGGTCGCAGCCGTGGTCAGCGGTCAGGATCAGAATGTCATCTTCCCCTACCAGTTCCATCAGCTCCGGCAGACGGCGATCGAACAGCTCCAGGCCCGCAGCATAGCCAGCAACATCGCGGCGATGGCCCCAGGAAGAGTCGAAGTCCACGAAGTTGGTGAAGACGATGGTTTCGTCCCCCGCTTCTTTCATCTCTTTAATGGTGGCGTCAAACAGCGCATCCAGGCCGGTCGCCTTCACTTTTTTGGTAATGCCGCAGTTGGCATAGATGTCGGCGATTTTACCGACCGAAACCACCTGCCCTTTTTTCTCGTCAACCAGCTTCTGTAGCACCGTCGGTGCCGGCGGCTCAACGGCCAGATCGTGGCGGTTACCGGTGCGCTGGAAGTGACCGGCTTTGTCGCCGATAAACGGACGCGCAATAACGCGGCCGATGTTGTAGCCGCCTTCGGTCAGCTCTTCACGCGCGATTTCGCACAGTTCGTACAGCTTATCGAGACCAAAGGTCTCTTCATGGCAGGCAATCTGGAACACCGAGTCAGCAGAGGTATAGAAAATCGGCTTGCCGGTTTTCATATGCTCTTCGCCCAGTTGATCGAGGATAACGGTACCGGAAGAGTGGCAGTTGCCGAGGTAGCCCGGCAGATTTGCGCGCTTAACCAGTTTATCAAGCAGCTCCTGCGGGAAGCTGTTTTCATGCTCAGGGAAGTAGCCCCAGTCAAACAGAACCGGCACGCCGGCGATTTCCCAGTGGCCTGACGGGGTGTCTTTGCCGGAAGAGAGCTCATGCGCCCATGCGTAAGCGCCGATAACTTCCGCATTGCCGTCCATACCGGCTGCAACTTTACCGGTAGAACCTTCATGGGCCTTAACCAGCCCCAGGCGGGTCAGATTAGGCAAATTGAGCGGACCTTTACGGCCGTTGTCAGCCTCGCCTTTGGCACAAGCTTCTGCAATATGGCCCATGGTGTCTGAACCGACGTCGCCAAAGCGTTCAGCGTCTTCAGTCGCACCGATGCCGAATGAGTCCAGCACCATAATAAATGCACGTTTCATATTATTCTCCGTACCTTTTGCGCTGCAAAAAAGCGATCAGATCAGTATATAACTATTCGGTGATACGACGATAGACTGTCGGCGTAATTTCAGGCGCTTTATCGTCAAGTTTTATGGCCGCTTTCACTGCTTTGGCCGCTTCCTGCCAGCTGTTCTCATCTTTCGCATGGATAACCGCCAGCGGCTGCTGCGTATCAATGCGCGCGCCGAGGGGAACCATGTCGGTGAAGCCGACGCTGTAATCAATTAGATCTGCAGCCTGACGGCGACCGCCGCCCATAGAGACCACCGCCATGCCCAGAGCGCGAGTGTCCATTTCGGCAACAAATCCTTCGCCTTCGGCGTAGACCGCTTTGCTTAGCATCGCGCCCGGCAGGTATTTATCGTAGTTTTCCACGAAATCGCCAGGGCCTTTTTGCGCCGCCACCATCCGGCCAAAGACTTCTGCGGCTTTACCGTTATCCAGCACCGCCTGAAGCTTAGCCCGCGCATCGGCATCGTTCTCCGCCAGCTTGCCGGAAATCAGCATCTCAACGCAGAGCGCCATCGTCACCTCAAGCAACCGCGGATTGCGGTACTCGCCGGTGAGGAACAGCACGGCTTCCCGCACTTCCACCGCATTACCAGCGCTGGAAGCCAGCACCTGGTTCATATCGGTCAACAGGGCTGTCGTCCGCACGCCGGCGCCGTTAGCAACGCCGACGATCGCTTCGGCCAGCGCGGCGGAAAGCTCATAAGTAGGCATAAAGGCGCCGCTGCCGACTTTGACATCCATCACCAGCGCGTCCAGCCCTTCCGCCAGCTTCTTGGCGAGAATCGAGGCGGTGATCAGCGGGATAGAGTCCACCGTCGCGGTGATATCACGCGTGGCGTAAAAACGTTTGTCCGCCGGTGCCAGAGAGCTGGTCTGCCCGATAATCGCGACGCCGACATCTTTAATGATTTCACGGAAGCGGCTATCGTCCGGGAAGATATCGAAACCGGGGATCGCTTCCAGCTTGTCCAGCGTACCGCCGGTATGACCGAGTCCGCGCCCGGAGATCATCGGTACATAGCCGCCGCAGGCAGCGACCATCGGCCCCAGCATCAGGGAAGTCACATCGCCTACGCCGCCGGTAGAGTGTTTATCGACAATCGGGCCGTTAAGATTAAGGCTCTTCCAGTCGAGGACGGTTCCTGAATCCCGCATCGCCATGGTCAGCGAAACGCGTTCCGGCATAGACATATCGTGGAAAAAAATGGTCATCGCCAGCGCGGCGATCTGCCCTTCAGAGATGGTGTTATCGCGGATACCGTTAATGAAAAAACGAATTTCTTCATCGCTCAGCGCATGACCATCACGTTTTTTACGAATAATTTCTTGTGCGAGAAACAAGATTACCTCCCGAGGAAAGAGTCAAAGACCAACCTCAGGCCGGACGACATCCGGCCTTAAGGTCAGACAAATTACGTATTAGTAGCTGCTGGCGCTCTTACCATCGCCGTGACCCAACGCTTTCAGCAGGCTTGCCAGCAGGCTGGAAGCGCCGAAGCGATAGTGGCGAGAATCGGCCCAGTCGGCCCCGAACAGCTCATCAGCAATGGCGAGGAACTTTTGCGCGTCTTCCGCGCTGCGCACGCCGCCTGCCGGTTTGAAGCCAACGCTCTGCTGAACACCCATATCGCGGATGACTTCCAGCATAATGCGCGCGCTTTCCGGGGTCGCATTCACCGGAACTTTACCGGTCGACGTTTTGATAAAATCAGCGCCGGCTTTGATGGAAATTTCAGATGCTTTACGAATCAGCGCTTCTTCTTTCAGCTCGCCGGTTTCGATAATGACTTTCAGCAGCACGTTTGCTGCCGCGCAGGCTTCTTTACAGGCTTTGACCAGGTCAAAACCCACCTGTTCGTTGCCCGCAATCAGCGCGCGATAAGGGAACACGACGTCGACTTCATCCGCGCCGTAGGCAATCGCCGCGCGGGTTTCCGCCAGCGCAATATCGATATCATCGTTACCGTGCGGGAAGTTGGTCACCGTCGCAATGCGGATATCCGGGGTTCCCTGTTCGTTCAGCGTTTTGCGCGCGATCGGGATAAAGCGCGGGTAGATGCACACTGCGGCAGTATTCCCTACCGGTGTTTTGGCCTGATGACACAACGCGATCACTTTCTCATTAGTGTCGTCATCATTCAGGGTGGTCAGGTCCATCAGTTTCAACGCGCGCAGGCTGCTTGCAGTTAAATCAGTCATTTCATACTCCGACGGCGTATTGCCGGTTAAAAGTTTGTTCACCTTGCGAGTCTGTTACTATTGTAACATTGCCTCGCCGCCACACTTCGATATACATCACAGTTAATGAAAACTAATTGCCAATTTGCATTGCTGTGACGTGATTTAAATCACACTAAATAGCCAAGCCCGGGCTTCATGAGCGTACAGCACTTTATAAGCATAAACAGCAAGCTCCGGCCCGACGGAATGTTATTATTATAACATATCCGAACGCGACAACTCGATATCAGCAGGGTCATTTTGTGCGAACAACGGCGAAAAAGAGCACTAACGATGGAAAAACAGAGCGTTGCAGGATGATGGAATTTTAACAATTGTGGTAAAAATACCGGCGGCAGCGCCGCCGCCGGTATTTTCTCGCTGAAGCACGCGTTATAGCGCGAGGAAGACGCCTGCGATGGTGGCGCTCATCAGATTTGAGAGCGTACCCGCCGCCACCGCCCGCATGCCCAGCTGTGCGATTTCCTGGCGGCGATTGGGCGCCATACCGCCTAAACCGCCAATCAGAATGGCAATGGATGACAGGTTGGCAAAACCGCAAAGGGCAAAGGAGATAATGGCCTTAGTGTGGGTTGAAATGACCTGCAAACCTGCGGCAGCCACCTCGGCGTCGGCTTTCAGATATTCGCCGAAATTCATATAGGCTACAAACTCATTGATGATCAGCTTCTGGCCGATAAATGAGCCGGCCACGGTGGCTTCACTCCATGGAACGCCAATCACCCACGCCAGCGGCGAGAAGACCCAGCCGAGAATCATTTGCAGCGACAGATCCGGGTAGTTAAACCAGCCGCCCACGCCGGAGAGGATCCCGTTAACCAGCGCAATCAGCGCGATAAACGCCAGCAGCATCGCGCCAACGTTAAGCGCCAGCTGCATCCCCGAAGCTGCCCCGGATGCGGCAGCATCCAGTACGTTTGCCGGCGCTTCCGGATCGGCGTCATTTTTTTCCAGCGCCGGGCTATCTTGCGGCTGCTCGGTTTCCGGCACGATAATTTTCGCAAACAGCAGGCCGCCCGGTGCCGCCATAAATGAAGCGGCAATCAGATATTCCAACGGTACGCCCATCTGGGCATAACCGGCCAGAACGGAGCCTGCGACCGAAGCCAGGCCCCCGCACATCACCGCAAATAGCTCAGAGCGCGTCATGGTGGCGATGTAAGGACGCACGACCAGCGGCGCTTCGGTCTGGCCAACAAAAATATTCGCCGTGGCAGAGAGCGATTCCGTGCGCGAGGTTTTCAGTACCGCGCGCAGCGCCCCGCCGAGTATGCGGATCACAAACTGCATAATGCCCAGGTAATAAAGCACGGCGATCAGCGATGAGAAGAAGACAATGACCGGCAGGACGCGCAGGGCAAAAACAAACCCGCCGCCGCCGAAGACCTCAAACATCTTGTCGGAAACCAGACCGCCGAAAATAAAGCCGATTCCTTCATTGCCGTAAGCAATCACGTTGGCAACGCCGTTAGACATGGCCAGCAGCGCCGTGCGCCCGGCCGGCACGTAGAGAATTAACGCGCCGATCCCCACCTGGATAATCCAGGCGCCGAGGACGGTGCGCAGGTTGATGGCTTTTCGATTACTGGAGAGGAGCACTGCGATGGCTAACAGCACCACCATGCCGATAAGTCCCATGATAATTTGCATACAGAATCCCTGTGTATTGATAGTTCAGCGTAAAACCCCGCGATTATAACGGCATGGAACCATCACGCTCATCACAGCTCACACATTTTAGGCAAAACAATGAGATAAAAAGGCAGGAATGAGACACAAGTCACTCAATAAAAGGTTATAAAATAGCAAAAACCTCTTTTGTATTACAAAACATGGTATTAGCTATCTCTTCAGCAGGCTCAGAGCGTAGCTCACATAAGGCGGTGAAGACGCGAGCCGCTTGCTCAGGCCTGTTCGGCTGCCCCTGGAAACCGTTTAACGGCATATCCGGCGCATCGGTCTCCAGTAACAGCGCAGAAAGCGGTAGCTGCGCCATCACATCGCGGGTCTTGCTGGCGCGCGGGTAGGTAATGGTACCGCCAACGCCGATTTTATAGCCCAGCTGGACAAAACGTTCGGCTTGCTGAAGACTACCGGCAAAACCGTGCACCACGCCGGTACGCGGTAAAGCGTGCTTTTTTAGCAGCATCGCCAGCTTGTCATGAGTGCGTCTGGAGTGGAGGATGACCGGCAAGTCGTAGCGTTTCGCCAGACGCAACTGCGCCTCCAGGAGAGAAATCTGGCGCTCGAACTGCGGATCTTCGCGATAGAGATCGAGGCCAATTTCCCCAACCGCGATCAGCTTAGCATCGCGTTTCGCCAGGCAGGCTTCAAGCCGCACCAGACTCTCTTCTTCATGCCGCTCAATTACTATCGGATGAAGCCCCAGGGCCGCGTAGAGCGGAGCATACTGCGCCGCAAGCCCTAATACGCGGGCAAAGTTATCCGCTTCCGTCGCCGGTACGATGATTTGCCTCACGCCAGCCTGAGCCGCTCGGGCAATACTGGCAGTTTCGTCGCCGGTGAAAGGAGGGAAATCGAAGTGACAGTGGGTATCAATAAATCGCAAGGTCACGCGAGGTCCTCATTATCAAAGCTGGCATCATTGGCCTGCTCAGCCGCGATGACCGGAACCTGAGGGATCTCGTTGGCCACGGGCGCCGGCGGGATAACCACCGTTTTCGGTACCGCAATGCGTGGCGCATGACGCAGCAAAGGAGGCCTGTCGGCCAGCAGTTTACCGACCGTAGCGAGGAAATAGCGCCCGCACTGGCGCCCGGTTTTGTAGTCTTCAAGTAAAGCAGGAAGACGGCTGCCTAACGCCATACTTTTCAATGGCTTCTGTGGATATATTTCCAGAATTCTCAGCTTACCCGGCGGCTTCTCAATGAACTCTTGCGTGGAGCGATAGGTGGTTTCGTGGTGCTGTACCAGATTCACAAACGGCTGCAGGCTACTTTCGCCAAGCCAGCGCTCCATCCGTTTAAACCACTGCGGGGTGTAGTACATCTGCGAAGGCACGGTGCGGATCACTACGATTGTTTGCGCGCCCCGACGGGCGGCCTCCTGCACCGGGATCGCATCGCTGACGCCGCCGTCCAGATAGCTCACCCCATCCAGCATAACGCCGCTGCGGTAAAAACCGGGAATCGCGCTGGAGGCGCGAATCAGATCGAGCCAGGTTTGCTGGGTAGGGGAAAAGTAGTTGGGCGTATAATCATCGCCGCGGCAGGCGCACATCCAGAACTCTTTACCCTGAGCAAAACGGTCTTCAGCATAAGCCATCGCCAGCGGCATTTTTTTGGCGGTGCTGTCGACCAGCCAGTCGAGATCGATGAGGTTGCCTCCGCGGACAAAACGCATCGGATCGAAAAACTCGCGGGCGGTGGTGTAGCGCGTGATCACCTTGCGGGCATAGCCGGGCTGGTTGCACAGATAGGCCGAGAGATTTTGCGCCCCGGCAGAGGTGCCAAACAGCATATCGAACGGGTTAAATCCCGCGCGCATAAATTCGTCCAGCACCCCGGCGGTAAAAATGCCCCTCTGTCCCCCACCTTCGCACACCAGCGCAAGCCTGCCCGGCTGGAAGGGTTTAACAGATAACGGCGTAATGTTGCCCAACGTAACGGGAATTCGCTGCCCCACCCTGCTTTCCTGTCTGGCTTATTATAAAAACAAAGGTAACGCAATTTTTAACGCCCTGAAACAGAGAAAGCCAGTCTCATTGACTGGCTTTATGTAAGACGGTATTTCACTGATTAACGTCTAGGGACGTCGACGGCCGGTGAACAGGCTGACCAGGAACAGAATAATACCGACAACAAAGACAATTTTAGCAGCCCAGGCAGCGGTACCTGCCAGGCCACCAAAACCCAGAGCGGCGGCAATTAAAGCGATCACCAGAAAAATAATGCCCCATCTAAACATACGTCTCTCCTTACCATAGTTAATGACGGTCGATTTTCTGCGCACTCAGGCCGCGCATACACAACCCTGTGGTGCTACACATCCTGCGGAAAGACCGCAGAATAAATTCTTTTAATGAATGGATTTATTTAACGCTAAGATCGTTCTTCACGCTTTTGACGCCGGAAACGGCTTTAGCAATGCCTTCCGCACGTTCCGACTGCTTGCTGGACTCGACCGTGCCGGATAAATGTACGACGCCATCGGTGGTCTCAACTTTCACGTTACGCGACGGGACGATATCGTCAGCCAGTAATTTAGCTTTGATCTCGCTGGTCACCGCGGTATCGCCCGCGTAGCCCTTCAGCGACGCTGATTTTTCGTTCTGCACGCTAAGCTTGTCGTTTACCGAGCTCACGCCTTCAACGGCTTTAGCTACGCTAAGCGCTTGTTTATGCTGCTCTGAACTATCAACTGTACCGCTTAACGTGACGACTTTATTTTCCGTTTTCACCGAGATATCGGTGCTGCGAATATCCTTATGATCGATCAGCGCCGCTTTCACCCTGGCGGTGATGGTGCTGTCGTCCATAAAGTTTCCGACTTTGTTCATCGAATTATCAACGGCTTGACCGGCATTGCTGGCTGCAGATTTTGCGCTGTCTACGGTCGAGTTTTCTGCATACGCCGAAGCGCTGATTATTGCTGAGCCCAGGAAGAGGGCCAGGAGTGTCTTGCCGCTCTTAAGTCTTGTCATCGTCGTTCCTCGTTATATCTAAGCAGGTAAAGCAAAATAAGTAGTCTATTAAGCCAGGATTCCAAAAATTACTTATTAAATGTAGTAGATACACGGAAGAGTGCGGCATGAACGGGTAAAAAAGCAGGCAAAACGGTTAGAATTAAGAACTTTCCAGATAGGGGCTTCTGAAAGAAAAACGACGTGGAGCGCGGCGAAAACCGCGCTCCGGAGAGGATTAATGCTCGCGAGTTTTGCGGAACTGGACGTCAGGATAACGCTCCTGCGTCAGGTTCAGGTTAACCATGGTCGGGGCGATGTAGGTCAGATTATCGCCGCCATCGAGCGCCAGCTGAATTTCGTTCTTACGCTTAAACTCTTCGAATTTCTTCGCGTCGCTGCATTCCACCCAGCGGGCGGTGGCGACGTTGACCGACTCGTAGATCGCCTCAACGTTGTATTCGCTCTTCAGGCGAGCGACGACGACGTCAAACTGCAGTACCCCCACCGCGCCGACGATCAGATCGTTATTGGCGATCGGACGGAACACCTGCACCGCGCCTTCTTCAGAAAGCTGAACCAGCCCCTTCAGCAGCTGTTTCTGCTTGAGCGGATCTTTCAGGCGAATGCGGCGGAACAGTTCCGGGGCGAAGTTCGGGATACCGGTGAACTTCATCATTTCACCCTGGGTGAAGGTATCGCCAATCTGGATGGTGCCGTGGTTATGCAGACCCAGGATATCGCCCGGATACGCTTCTTCCACATGCGAACGGTCGCCGGCCATGAAGGTCAGCGCGTCGGAGATCACCACATCCTTGCCGATACGCACCTGGCGCATCTTCATGCCCTTCTCGTACTTACCGGAAACCACGCGCATAAAGGCCACGCGGTCGCGGTGTTTCGGGTCCATGTTGGCCTGAATTTTAAAGACAAAGCCGGTGAACTTCTCTTCCGAGGCTTCCACGGTGCGGGTATCGGTTTTACGCGGCATCGGCGCAGGCGCCCACTCCACTAAACCGTCCAGCATATGGTCAACGCCGAAGTTACCCAGCGCGGTTCCGAAGAATACCGGCGTAATTTCGCCCGCCAGGAACAGATCTTTATCGAATTCGTTAGACGCGCCCTGCACCAGCTCCAGCTCGTCGCGCAGCTGCTGCGCCAGGTCTTCACCCACCGCCGCGTCCAGATCCGGGTTATTTAACCCTTTAACGATGCGCACTTCCTGGATAGTGTGACCTTTACCGGTCTGGTAGAGATAGGTTTCATCTTTATAGAGGTGGTAAACGCCCTTGAACAGCTTGCCGCAGCCAATGGGCCAGGTGATCGGCGCGCAGCCGATTTTCAGCTCGTTTTCCACTTCATCCAGCAGCTCCATCGGGTCGCGGATGTCACGGTCAAGTTTGTTCATAAACGTCAGGATCGGCGTATCGCGCAGACGGGTGACTTCCATCAGCTTACGGGTACGATCCTCAACGCCTTTCGCGGCATCGATAACCATCAGACAGCAGTCCACCGCCGTCAGCGTACGATAGGTATCTTCGGAGAAGTCTTCGTGCCCCGGAGTATCCAGCAGATTGACCAGACAGTCGTGATACGGGAACTGCATTACGGAAGTGGTAATGGAGATACCGCGCTGCTTTTCCATTTCCATCCAGTCAGACTTCGCATGCTGACTGGAGCCGCGGCCTTTTACCGTACCGGCGGTCTGAATAGCCTGTCCGAATAACAGCACCTTTTCAGTAATGGTCGTTTTACCGGCATCCGGGTGAGAAATAATGGCAAAAGTGCGGCGCTTGGCCACCTCCTGCAAATAAGGAGACAACGTCATAATTCAATCTTCTTAGTAAACGCGGCAATGCGCCGCGCATGTTGAATACGAAAAAATTGCGGCTATTTTACCCATCAATGGGGGGGAGGCAATCAGTGTTTACACAGGAGTTGCTCCAGTTCGCTTAAAGAGGTGACCGTCCAGTCCGCGCGGAGGTCGGCGGGCAACTCGCGTTGATGAGGGTTAAACCAGCAGGTGGCCAGGCCGGCATTCACGCCGCCGCGAATATCAGATTCCGCCGTATCACCCACCATCAGCACCCGTGAACGATCGGGGTTGCCCGCCTGCGCCAGGGCATAATCAAAGATGCGCGCATCCGGTTTAGCGACCCCAACCTCTTCGGAAATAATCAGTAAATCAAAATGATCGCGTAACCCGGTACGTTCAAGACGCGTCTGCTGTAGCGAGGTAAAACCGTTGGTGATGATGCCCATTTTCACCTTACCCTGCAGCGAATCCAGCAGCGACACCGCGCCCGGCAGCGGCGAGCAGATCTCCGCCATCGCGTTCATAAACGCGGCGTTCAGCTCACCAGGAGGGACGTTCAGGCGCTCCGCCCAACCGTCAAAGCGCTGATGCTGCAGTTGAAGAGAAGTGATAGCGCCGTTCTGATAATCCACCCACAGCGGCTTATTCACGGCCTGGTAGTCCTGAAAATCCTCTGCGGAGAAGGTCACGCTATAGTCGAGAAACATCCGCTGTAGGCCGCTAAACGAGTCAAACGTAAATAACGTTTCATCGGCATCAAAGAAAATCCAGTCCCACTTCATCGTATCACCTTGTCTTACATACTGATTGGCAGTGCCATAATAATGGCGTCCTCACGTCCGTCGACCGTGGGGTAATAGTTGCGGCGAATCGTCGCCTCGTTAAAGCCTAAGCTTTCATAGAGCGCGATGGCGGCGACGTTAGACGCGCGCACCTCCAGCCACAGCGTGACGACGCCGCGTTTTTCTACTTCATCAATCACCTGCTCCAGCAGCGCTCTGCCCAGACCACGACGCTGAAAAGCGGGATCGACGGCGATATTAAACAACGTCGCCTCGTCGAGCACGATTTGCGTAATAGCAAAGGCCGCCATCTCCCCGTCTACGGACAGCTGAAGATTCAGATAGCGATCGCCCTGATTGCTGGCAAACGTCTGCTCGCTCCAGGGGAAAGCGTGGGCGCGCGTTTCAATTTGCCAGGCCCGAGGCAAATCAGCCGCGTTGAGGGTAGAAATCGTGTTCATGTGCGCAGATCTGTTGCCAGAGCGCCATGCGAGCAGGCGTACTGGTCTGAAGTTCATCGAAAGCGGGCGTGGATAGCTGCGCGCCCGCCAGCATCAGCGGCGTGTCCGTACCCAGCCGCCAGCTATTACAGCGTGCGTCCTGAGGCAACATCGCCACGCGCTCAGGCGTCAACTGCATTACCTGCTCCGGAGTCAGGGACAGCGTGCGCAGAATATCGCGGATAAGCGGTTCGGTCAGCGATGGCGGCTCTTCCGCCACCATCACCAGACGAATGTGTCCAGGAAGCGAGATAGCGATTTCACCCTGTAACGCCCCAGGACGACGCAGCGACCACTGGGTAATACCCAGCTGCTGTAATTGCCAGTCTCGTCGGGATGTCATAGCGAAACACTCCTGTTAATTAAGCGCGCAATATAGCAAATACGTCGTATTTGCGCCAACAAACTACGCGGCGGCCGGAGCGCATCCCGCCGCCAACAAAGAGGCAGGCTGAAAGATAACGTGTATAATCGGCGCCAGTCTTAATGAAGGAGTGTTTCATGTCCGCTTTTACCCCGGCAAGTGAAGTCTTGCTGCGCCACAGTGATGATTTCGAGTCCGCCCGCGTTCTGTTTGCCGGTGACCTGCAGGATGACCTGCCCGCTCGTCTGGATACGGCTGCCAGCCGCGCCCATACCCAGCAGTTTCACCACTGGCAGGTACTGAGCCGCCAGATGGGTGAAAACGCCCGTTTTAGCCTGGTCGCGGAAGCCAGCGATGTTGCCGATTGCGATACGCTGATCTACTACTGGCCAAAAAACAAACCCGAAGCTCAGTTTCAGCTGATGAATCTGCTTTCCCTGCTGCCGGTCGGTATTGATATTTTCGTGGTTGGCGAAAACCGCAGCGGCGTGCGCAGCGCCGAGCAGATGCTGGCGGAATATGCGCCGCTGACTAAAGTCGACAGCGCGCGCCGCTGTGGTCTCTATCACGGTCGTCTGGAAAAACAGCCGGCCTTCGATCCCGAGCAGTTCTGGGGCGAGTATCCGCTGGAAAATCTGACGATTAAAACGCTGCCGGGCGTCTTCAGCCGCGATGGCCTGGATATTGGTAGCCAGCTGCTTCTTTCAACCCTGACGCCGCACACCAAAGGTAAAGTATTGGACGTCGGCTGCGGCGCTGGCGTGCTGGCAACCGTGCTGGCCAGCCACTCGCCTAAAGTCCGCTTATCCTTATGCGACGTCAGCGCCCCGGCAGTTGAAGCCAGCCGCGCCACGCTCGCCGCTAACGGTATCGAAGGGGAAGTATTCGCCAGCAATGTATTTTCCGAAGTGAACGGCCGCTTCGATATGATTATCTCCAATCCGCCTTTCCACGATGGTCTGCAGACCAGCCTGGAAGCCGCTCAGACCCTGATTCGCGGCGCCGTTCGGCATTTGAACAGCGGCGGAGAGCTACGCATCGTCGCCAACGCCTTCTTGCCCTATCCGAATGTGCTGGATGAGATCTTCGGCTTCCATGAAGTGATTGCCCAGACGGGCCGCTTTAAGGTTTACCGGACGGTGATGACGCGTCAGGCCAGGAAATAGTCCCGCGTTTTTTCGGCGACAGCAGACGCTCGTCGCCGAACTTTACCCTCTCAGTCGCCCATTTTTGCAACAATCAATCCAACTGATACAATTAACTATTGACGAATAGCTGAAAACCACTAGAATGCGCCTCCGTGGTAACGATACTTTTATAGTGTCGATGGTATGCGAAGGTGGCGGAATTGGTAGACGCGCTAGCTTCAGGTGTTAGTGTCCTTACGGACGTGGGGGTTCAAGTCCCCCCCCTCGCACCATAATCCACGTTGATATTGCTCGCACTGGGCGAAGGTGGCGGAATTGGTAGACGCGCTAGCTTCAGGTGTTAGTGTTCTTACGGACGTGGGGGTTCAAGTCCCCCCCCTCGCACCAACGAGGCGATATCAAAAATTAAGAATACTGTGCGAAGGTGGCGGAATTGGTAGACGCGCTAGCTTCAGGTGTTAGTGTCCTTACGGACGTGGGGGTTCAAGTCCCCCCCCTCGCACCAATATTCTTACCCTTCTGCTTTATCCCATCAGCCTCAAATTCAGCAATATCAGCATTATTCCACCGATCAGCGCCACGCATGATGGCAGCAAAACAAAATGCCGTAGCTGCCGGTGCCAAATCATCATCGCTGACATCAGCATTCCCAAAGTGACCAATCCACGCCAGGCATCTACCGACAAATCGGCAAACCCGAGGGCGGCAAGCAATACGCCAGGGATCAACACGCCCCATCCACTCCCTAAAGTTCGCTGCAACATGATTTCGCCCCTCACAACGATAATGATAACCAATACCATATGATAATTTTTATCATTTGTCATCCAGGGAAAATAGCGCATCCTTATTCTTTACGTTTGCGGTAATGACATACATTCATGAAGGTGATAAATTAAACAAAATAATTTATATATTAAATTGTCTGATTATTTCGTAAAAACCTTATTTTACGCACTGTTTTTTATTATTCATTCCAACCTCACATCACTTTGAATTTTAACGATTAATAATGACAACTCCGACATGACTGCACAATCCTGGCGATCCCATTACGAACAGAAATATCAGTATTCCTTACGGCTATTTTTACTGCTTAATTTGGTTTCATCCTTTTTATCTCTGGTCAGCCCGCTCTTTACCGTCATTACATTTACCCCACCTTGCTTTTTGATCGTGGCCTGCAGCGCGGTTCTGCTGCTATGGCACTGGAAATTCGCCCAGCACAAAATAAATATTCCGCTTATTTCACTGATATTTGGTCTGCTGTGGGCATGGCATGTAGCCCTAAAAGCAATGGTGATGGGCCCTCCACATTTTAACTACCTGGTCATCGCGTTATTAAGCGTGTTATTTATCGGCACCATTGCTTTTTCCAGCAATATCATTGCCTTTACGTTGCACTCGTTACCCACCTACGTGACCTGCCTGTTCCTCGGCGGAGGCGAACAGTGGTTGCGCATGTCCTGGTGCTTTGTGTTGCCGATTGCAGGGATCGCCCTGCAAAGCCTGATGCAAAAACGCAGCGATGTTTTCACCCAGGGCCTCATGGATAAACTGTTGAAAGAACGTAATACCCTTAACGATCTCAGCATGTTGGATCCTCTCACCGGCTTGTATAACCGGCGGGGCTTACAAAATCGTCTGGACACCATTCTTTCTTTGGATAGTAGCGAGCATTACGTCCTGCTGCTGGATATTGATCATTTCAAAGCCTATAACGACCACTATGGGCATATGATGGGCGACCAGGCCTTAATTCAGGTCTCCGCGGCCATTCGTAACGCCGTTCGCTCGCGCGATATTGTGGCCCGCTTTGGCGGCGAAGAGTTTATGGTGCTATTGACCAGCAGTAGTGCGGAAAACGCCCTTCAGGCCGCGGAGCGAATCAGGCAGCGGGTCTACGATCTGAAAATCCCGCATATGTTCAATGAAAGCGTCGCGACCAATGTCACCATTAGTATCGGCATGACGCCGCTCGTAGATGCCGATATCGAGAGCGCCCTGAAACGAGCGGATAACGCGCTCTATGAAGCCAAAAATATGGGACGAAACATTATTCTCGCCAGCTAGCCCCTGTATCGCGCAGCGGGTGTCATCAGGCGGACAAATCGCTTGCCAAGCTGGCGTCCCGGCATTAACATCGAAAATCATTATCATTTAGATTTGTATCTGGCGCGCAATGGCTTACCGTTCACTTGCATTCAATAATGACCTCATCTGGCGGGCCCCGCTGCCTTCGGCTGAGCGCGAACTGGCGAATGCATTACATGACAAGATCGCTGCGCTACGTCCCCATCTGCTTGATTTTCTGCGACTAAATGAAGAAGCCCCCCATCATGCGCTGACGCTTACAGAGTGGTCGCAGCCCGCAATGCTAAGTTCCCTGTTGGCGACCTGGTCCGACCATATTTATCGTAACCAGCCGGGGAAACCCCGTGAGCAGAAACCGCTGCTTTCTCTGTGGGCACAGTGGTACATCGGTTTGCTGGTTCCGCCATTAATGCTGGCGCTGTTGAGTGAAGAGCGCGCCCTTAGCCTGGCGCCGGAGCATTTTCGCGTCGAGTTTCACGAAACCGGCCGTGCGGCCCGTTTCTGGATTGAGGTACATTCGGCGGGCGCCTCGCCGGAACAATCTGCGCAATCAAGGATGGAAAAGCTGATCGCTACGGCACTCCAACCTGTCGTTCAGGCGCTTGAAGCCACGGGTGATATCAATGGCAAACTTATCTGGAGCAATACGGGTTACCTGATCAACTGGTATCTGGGTGAAATGAAAACCCTGCTCGGAGATGAAAAAATTGCCGCTCTGCGTCAGCACTGCTTCTTCGAAAAACAGTTTTCTGATGGCCAGGATAATCCGCTCTGGCGTACGGTCGTTTTGCGGGAAGGGCAGCTCGTCCGTCGAACCTGCTGCCAGCGCTATCGCCTGCCGGATGTTCAGCAGTGCGGGGACTGCACGTTGAAATAAACAATTGTTAAAAACGGGCGGCTATTTTAGCCGCCCGTTTTTTTATGCCGTTTGTTGACTCTCTTCCGCCATGCGCTGTGCCTCTTCGGCCTCCTGCGCCAGCAGCTGTTTCTCATACACCTTGAAGAACGGGAAGTAGATAATCGCGGAAACGCAGGCGAGAACGACGACCAGAATCGCCGCCCGGAAATCCCATCCCAGCGCCCACGCGCCGCCGATCGGCGCCGGAGCCGTCCACGGAACAACCGAAATCACCCGGCCGATAAGATCCAGCTTCATTGCCGCCCACGCCAGTACGGCGTTAACCATCGGCGCCAGCAGAAAGGGAATAAAGAACACCGGGTTCATCACGATAGGTGTGCCAAAGATAACCGGTTCGTTGATGTTGAAAAGGCTTGGCACCACGCTAAGACGACCAATTGAACGCAGATGCGCCGAGCGGCTACGCAAATAGCAGAATACTAACCCCATCGTCGCCCCGGAACCGCCAATCACAATGAAGAATGTCCAGAACGCCTCCATAAAAATATGCGGCAGCGGAGCCCCCTGAGCCAGAGCCTGCTGGTTCATTCCAAGGTTAGTCAGCCAGAACATCTGCAGCATACCGGAAACAATAGCGGCGCCGTGGATCCCCGCAAACCATAGCAGGTGCCCCACCAGTACCGCCAATAAAATCGCCGGCAGCGAATCCGCTGCGGAAACCAGCGGTTTAAAAATAGCCATAATGGCCTGAGGGATCAGCATATCGAAATGATGCTGGATAAGCAGACTCAAAGGATAAAGCGTCAGGACGACCACCAGTACCGGGATCAACAGATCAAAAGAGTTTTTGATCATCGGCGGCACCTGATCCGGCAGGCGAATACCAATATTATGTGCTTTAAGAAAGCGCATCATCTCAACGCAGTAAACGGCAACCAGAATCGCGGTAAAAATCCCCGTTCCGCCCAGGCTATCTACCGGCAGGTTACCGTTCGTTTTTGGCGCCGCCACCAGCAGGAAGGCCATAATCGACAGCATGGCGCACATGAAGGGATCGAGCTGATTGCTTTTTTCGTAATGCTTTCCGAGGTTATAGGCGATCGCGGCGCAGATGTAGATAGACATGATGCCCATCGTCATATCGAACGGCGTCAGAATACGCCCTTCAAACTCTTTTGCCAGATCCAGCCAGGCGCGAGCAAATCCCCAGGTGGTATCCGGCGAAAACGGCGGGTAAGCAAATACCAGAAGAAATGAACCAACAATCATAAACGGCATCGCGGAGATGAAACCATCACGAATAGCCATCACGTGACGCTGGGACGAGATGCGTCCGGCGACAGGGCTGATGTAATTCTCTACAAAGCGAAATATCAGATTAAATGCAGCATGGTTAGCAGACATGGCAGCCCTCCTGACAGGCTAGATGAACAGGCCCAACAACGATTATTTTGCCGTTGTGATGAATGCGCTTCTGCGAAGAACCCATCCGTTTGGATAAGCTACCGCCTCTACAGCTCAAGACTTTTCGATTCATCCACGGCTCTTTTGTTATAGGTGAAGCAGGGAAGTTACCTTGTCAGTATTCATATCTAAATGAATAACCGCAACCGGTTACAGTAACCGGTTGCGGCGAATGTGAAGGAGATCCAGAAATTGGAAAGATTCTTGATTATCTATCAGGGATATTTACACTTTGCGAAGCTTGTGACAGATTTTTAACAAGCCTTAATCAGGAGATTCCAATGAGTCTGCAGTCCGTGCGGCAGTTTTTTGCTGACCGCGCCCCCGATATCGAAATCATCGAACTTAATCAGAGTACGGCCACAGTAGCGTTAGCCGCGGCGGCGCATAACGTTGAACCCGGACAAATAGCAAAAACCCTCTCTTTAAAAATAAAGGAAAGGGTCGTACTTGTTGTCGCAAAAGGCGATGCACGCCTGGATAATAAAAAACTCAAGGAAGCATTCGGCGCTAAAGCGCGCATGCTGAGTAGCGATGAGGTCATTACGTTAACCGGACACCCCATTGGCGGCGTTTGCCCTTTTGGCCTGGAAGTTCCGCTGGCAGTGTATTGCGATATTTCATTAAGACAGTATCCGGAAGTGCTTCCAGCAGCAGGTTCAATACATAGCGCCGTTCGCATTTCACCCGAGCGAATGGCGCAGCTGACGGATGCTACATGGATTGACGTTTGTCTTTAATAGACGATTAGCACTACTGGGCAAGGCGCATTACCCTGGCATCATCATTGTTTGCCGATAAGCGCATTAATATATCAGCCGCGCTCAGTAGTCCCATATCAGAACTGACGCCCAGCTTGGTCATGGCATTAAATTTATGCGCCCGAATCGTTTTAATATTGCGCTCCAGCTGTGTCGCAATCTCAGGCAACGAATAGCCATAAGACATATAGCGCAGGATGGTATGTTCCGTCGGGCTCAGAATTTGACTACACATGCCCTGCTTTTGGTTTAGCGAGCTTTCATTTGCCGGGCCGCTGCGTTCGAGAAGCTGCAGCAGATGTTCCTGCAGCTGTAGCCGACAGGCTGATTTATTCAAAATGCCGTGCAGGCGTGAAGGCGTCAGATGGCTAACCAGACGCATTTCAGCTTCATCATTGGCTAAGACAATTCTTTGCATTTCAGGGCAGTAGCGTGCAATCTCATGAAGAAAGAGTAAGCTTTCAAGCCGGGATCGGCGGTTACCTGAAAGAGAAAAAATAATCGCCGAAAAATCTTTAGACTGGAACTCCCGCTTTAATGCCTGAGTATCTTTAAAGAATTGAATGCGATAATTCTTACCACTTTCATTAATTAAAATGTGGCGAAGGGCCACTTCCGTCATCGCACATTTCTCTACGATAGCGACATATCGTGCTGTGAGGTCTTTTTCCATTCAGTTTGATCTCCATAGGCTGAATAAATATTCAGCTCCTTCATTCCCTGTGCACTATTAATCCAGGCATACATCTCTGCATTGCTACGCAAAGACAAGCGGCGCATAGCACTATTTTTCTGCGCACTTATGGTTTTATTGCTCTTCTTCAATAAAGCAGCAATTTGATTAATTCCCCATCCTTTAGCGAGAAGCCGCAACACTTTTCGCTCAGAAAGCGTCAGAATGACCATTTTTTGCTGTTCGTCACCGATGTGTTCCACTTCAGGAGAGAACAATGTCTGGCTGATTCGCTCGGCGGCAAGCCCACCCGCGCGAACCACTTCGATGAGACGTTTTACCGGCTCACTGTCTGAAATTAATGTGCTTTCAGGCCGCATTAATAATTCAACCGCTAATGGGAAACAGGCACTTCCTACCATAAAGACCCAGTGTATATCCCTGTATTGCGTCATTAAGGAGTAGTAGTGTTCACAAATATTTCTTGGATTCTCTATTTCACCGGATAAATCTGCAATAACCAGTACTGCGCGCCGCAGTTGCAGCAGGGTGAGCTCATCCTGAGAACGGCAAAAACTCAGTTCATAATCGGGTAGATGCTCCCCAACAATGGCCTTCAAGCCGGACTGCATAACCGGTATTCTGCTGATAATAATGCCGAACTTACCCTGTCCTGGTAACATAAACCCTCCGCTTCCTGTCGAAGATTCACGACCGGCAGAAAAACAATTGGATGAATAACTTAATAGCCATCATATTATTTTGCCAAAATGAATCTTTATCGTCCCTGGCGAACACGCGGTACCGCGCTCTAAAGCCAATTTATATTATAGGGAGTAACATATTGCTGTTATCCCCGCCAATGATTAACATTAACACAGGTAGTTGTCAGCAATAAATTAGAAATGATTAAAAGCTTCGTTAGATACGCTAACTTAAGATATATTTAATAAATCTTTTTTCATTTTATTTTGTTCCTAAATGCTTTAGGAGATTCGCCGTTATAACGACGAAAGAAACGAGAAAAATAGGCTGCATCAGTAAATCCTAAATAATCAGAAAGTTGTGCAATCGTCATACTGGTGTATTGCAGATTGCGACGCGCCTCAAGCATCAATCTTTGATGTAATACTCCCAGCGCGCTGCAGCCGTAGAATTCATGGCATAAATAATTCAGATGCGTTGCAGAAACGCCCGCCAGCTTTGCATAAGCGGCTAAGGGCATATGTTCGCGATAATGACTTTCTATTAGTCGAGAAAAATGACGCATGACGCTACGCTTGCGCTCAGCTTTGTCTGCCGTTATCGGCTGCGGGCGATGCTGCCGGTTCAACCACACCAGCAGCGCTCCCAGCAGGGAATGCAGCATCATTTCACGCGCGTCATACTCTTCGCGATACTCTTCGCGCAAAGCGGTGAACAGCGCCCGAATATGGCTCCGCGACGCCTTGACCGGCACGCATCGCGGCTGGCCGAGTACATCCAACTGACTGGCAAACTGACTTTCGAGACTTCCGAGCAGCGGCAGCGCCAGCGACAAGACGTAGCCTTCCGTACCCGGGGAAAAACGAAAACCATGAATACACAGCGCCGGAACGATCTGAATACAGGACTCCCTCATCACGGTCGTCGTACCTTCGATTTCAATTTCCGCCTGCCCTTTGTGCAGATATAGCAGCTGCACCAGCTCTGCGTGCTGATGCAGGCGGATATGCCATTCATAAAGATGGCTTCGCTGGAGTATCGACTCGCAGTGCAGCAGATCGGGCGTCGGCCAGCCCTGCTCTTCGCCATACAGTTTGAAAACGGGAATGGTACTCACTGCCTGCATCGGGACTCCTGAACGGTTTCTCTTTATGCCACGCGCTCCATCGGCAAACCGACATAGTTTTCAGCGATCGTGGTTAATCCGGCGCGTGAGCCAAGATAATAACGCCGATCCGCCGCCTGCATTTTTCTATCGAACTCGCTTTGTTGCGGGAAATCATGCAGCAGACGGGTCATAAACCAGCTGAATCTTTCGCCTTTCCATACCCTATCCAGCGCAAAACGAGAGTAGCTCGCCAGCAGGTCAACGCGACCATGGTGATAATATTCACGGAGGATGCGCCATAAATAGTTCACATCGGACGCCGCGAGATTCAATCCTTTTGCCCCGGTAGGCGGTACGATATGCGCCGCATCCCCCACCAGAAACAATCTGCCGTACTGCATCGGCTCCACCACATAGCTGCGCAGCGGCGCGATGCTCTTCTCGAGTGAGTGACCAGTCACTAACTTGCTGGACAGCTCTTCAGGGAGGCGGCGTTTGAGTTCATTCCAGAAACGCTCATCAGACCATGCCTCAACCTTTTCACTGAGTGGGACCTGGAGGTAATAACGGCTTCGAGTTAGTGAGCGCTGACTACAAAGAACAAACCCGCGTTCGTGGTGCGCGTAAATAAGCTCCGGGTTCACCGGCGGCGTATCGGCCAGCAGCCCCAGCCAGCCAAACGGCCAGACGCTTTCGTACTCTTTCAGCCCCCCAGGAGGAATACTTTGACGGGACACGCCGTGAAAGCCATCGCAGCCGGCGATAAAGTCGCACTCTAAGCGGCAGTGTTCGCCATTGCTGATAAAAGAGACCGATGGTCGATCGCTCTTTGCCTCATTAATCGTGACTTCGCTGACGCCATAAATCGTCGCCGCCCCGCATTCCGCCCGCGCGGCCATCAAATCCCGCGTCACTTCAGTCTGGCCATAAACCATCACGCTTTTGCCCGCCGTCAGTTCCGTCAGCGCAACCGGTACCCGCTTGCCCTCAAACAAAAATTCGACGCCATGATGCACCAGGCCTTCAGCCTCCATTCGCCGGGCGGCGCCGGCTTCGCGCAGCAGCTCTACCGTTCCGCTTTCCAGAATGCCCGCGCGGATCCTCCCCAGCACGTACTCAGGAGTCTGTCGCTCAAGGATGACGGTTTGAATCCCGGCGTGATGTAACAACTGCCCCAGCAGGAGTCCGGATGGGCCAGCCCCGATAATCGCCACCTGTGTTTTCATAGCATCGCCTCAGTATGGTTAATTATTTGTTTGTTTTTTGTTTATTAAAAGTTTGAATTTGCATTTTTGATAAGTCTGGCGGGAAAAAGAAGGGAGAAATTGGTGCAAAAATTGTACTTTTCACCAATCTTGCGGAAGTGTGGCGGAGTTCAAATTTCAGCGCCCCTCTGGATGCGGCGGTTTTTTACACATTGTTTGATCCGGACCGCTCAGATAAAACGCAACTTCAGGTAAAAGTATCGCCAGACACTACGGCATCGGGCATCACGGACAGCAGGTATCTATGCAAGCAGATCGGGCAACTCAGCGCGCAATCACGCGATTGTGCATTCAATGTGGTCTTTTCTTATTACAACACGGAGCGGAAAGCGCGCTGGTAGAGGAGCTTTCAACCCGCCTGGGCCTGGCGCTGGGGATGGATAGCGTGGAAAGCGCCATCTCTTCTAATGCGATTGTTCTCACCACCATCAAAGATGGCGAGTGTCTGACGTCGACGCGGAAAAACAGCGATCGCGGCATCAACATGCACGTCGTCACGGAAGTTCAGCATATTGTGATTATGGCGGAACATAAACTGCTGGATTATAAAGACGTCGAAAAACGCTTCGCCCAGATCAAGCCGCTGCGCTATCCACGCTGGCTGCTGGTTTTAATGGTCGGCCTCTCCTGCGCCTGCTTTTGCAAGCTTAACAACGGCGGCTGGGACGGCGCGCTGGTCACTTTCTGCGCCAGCACGGTAGCGATGTATATTCGCCAGGTCCTGACTCATCGCTCCATGCATCCGCAAATCAACTTCTGCCTCACCGCCTTTGTCGCAACCACCATCTCCGGGCTGATGCTGCGCCTGCCGGCTTTCGCCAGCACGCCGACGATCGCGATGGCCGCCAGCGTGCTGCTGCTGGTACCCGGCTTTCCGCTGATCAATGCGGTTGCCGACATGTTTAAGGGACATATCAACACCGGCCTGGCGCGCTGGGCAATCGCCAGCCTGTTAACCCTCGCGACCTGTATTGGCGTGGTGATGGCGATGACAATGTGGGGGCTACGCGGATGGGCATAATCATTTATCTCTACGAACTGGCGCTGGATATGGTGCTGGCCGCCATCCCTGCCGTTGGGTTTGCGATGGTATTCAACGTTCCGCAGCGAGCGCTGCGCTGGTGCGCCCTGTTGGGGGCTATCGGCCACGGCTCGCGCATGGTTATGATGACGGCAGGTTTTAATATTGAATGGGCGACGTTTATGGCCGCCCTGGTGGTTGGCAGCATCGGCATCCAGTGGTCGCGCTGGTATCTGGCTCACCCGAAGATTTTCACCGTTGCTGCGGTAATCCCGATGTTCCCGGGCATCTCCGCCTATACCGCGATGATCTCTGCGGTGAAAATCAGCCATTTTGGTTACTCGGAAGAGATGATGATTATGCTGTTAAGCAATTTTCTTAAGGCTTCGTCTATCGTTGGCGCATTATCCATCGGGCTTTCTATTCCGGGACTTTGGCTGTATCGCAAGCGTCCGCGCGTCTAGCTAACCGCGCCGCCGGTTCGCCCGCGGCGCTCCTTCCTGAGCGACCTCTATGCTACTATGTGTGCAGCTACCCCTCTCTTTTTAGTTGTTCAGAGTTGAGATTGATTTATGTCTTCACGAATATTAACTACCGATTTTAGCGGTCTGGATGACTTCATGCAGGATCACGCGGCGGTGCTGGCAAAATCCACCGCCGGCGCCGTCGCCGTATTTGCCAACAACGCGCCCGCATTCTATGCGCTGACGCCGGAGCGTCTGGCGCAGCTGCTGGAGCTGGAAGCCAAATTATCGCGCCCTAATAGCGATATTGCGCTGGATGCGCAGTTTTTTGACGAGCCGACAGCGGCCCCCGTTGCGGTACCGATGGGTAAATTTCCGATGTATGCCGACTGGCAGCCGGATGCCGATTTCCAGCGTCTGGCCGCGCTGTGGGGCATCGCCCTCAGCCAGCCCGTCACGCCGGAAGAGCTGGCGGCATTTGTCGCTTACTGGCAGGCGGAAGGTAAAGTTTTTCATCATGTCCAGTGGCAGCAGAAGCTGGCGCGCAGCGTGCAGATTGGCCGGGCCAGCAACGGCGGCCAGCCGCGACGGGATGTCAACGCGATTAGCGAACCCGATAACCATATTCCACGAGGATTCCGAGGATGAGCATGAAAAATGTCGGCGATTTAATGAAGCGCCTGCAAAAGATGATGCCAGCCCATGTCGAACCCGCGTTCAAGACAGGTGAAGAGCTGCTGGCGTGGCAAAAAGAACAGGGCAAGCTGCGCTCTGAGGCGCTGGAACGCGAAAACCGCGCCATGAAAATGCAGCGTACCTTTAACCGCTCCGGCATTCGCCCGCTGCACCAGAACTGTTCGCTGGATAACTACCGGGTTGAGTGCGAGGGCCAGATGATTGCGCTGTCCAGAGCGCGCCAGTACGTTGAGGAGTTCGACGGCAATATCGCCAGCTTTATCTTCTCCGGAAAGCCGGGTACCGGAAAAAACCACCTTGCCGCCGCTATCTGCAACGAGCTGCTGCTGCGGGGGAAATCGGTATTGATTATCACCGTCGCCGATATTATGTCAGCGATGAAAGATACCTTCGGCAACCGGGAAACCAGCGAAGAGCAGCTACTCACCGATTTGAGCAAGGTCGACCTGCTGGTAATAGACGAAATCGGTATGCAAACGGAATCACGCTACGAGAAGGTCATCATTAATCAGATTGTCGATCGCCGCTCTTCGTCAAAGCGCCCAACCGGTATGCTGACGAACAGCACCATGGACGAGATGAACAAACTACTTGGCGAGCGCGTAATGGACCGTATGCGGCTTGGCAATAGCCTGTGGGTCAATTTTAACTGGGAAAGCTACCGCGATCGCGTAACCGGAAAAGAGTATTAAGATATTTCTGAACACCGCCAGCGTTATAATCTTTGCATGTTCAGCCACGGCGAAGAGTACGTCTATGAAATCTGCAAAAACGTTGTTCCGCACGGCGATAGTGGCCGGCGCTTTATTCACCTTCGGCGCCCACGCCACCTCCTGGCAGGATTCTCTCTCCAGCGCCGCAAACCAGCTCAGCAGCCAGAACGGTAGCCAGCAAAGCGGCGGGATGTCCCTCTCTTCGCTGACCGGTTTGCTCAACGGCGGCAACCAGTCGTTGACCTCCAGCAGCATGAATAATGCCGCAGGGATTATGTCTTATTGCGCGAAACAGAAGCTGGCTTCAGTCACCAATACTGAAAACATCAAAAATCAGGTGCTGGATAAACTGGGTCTCAGCACACCGGAAAAACAAAAAGAAGACACCAGCTATCTTGAGGGTCTTCAGGGTTTGCTGACCAGCAAAGATGGCCAGCAGCTGAATCTGAACAACCTTGGCAGCAGCCCGCTGGCGGAAAAAGTCAAAACCAAAGCCTGCGACCTGGTCTTAAAACAGGGCGTGAGCTTCCTCTCCTGATTTATCCTCTTAATGCCGCGTTTGGCAGGTTACCCTGGCCAACGCGGCGGCAACGTCTGTTTTTTAACATCTTTGCCCGGAATCTCCTGTCTGACAGGATGTGAGGCAGATCAAAAACGGCGATTTCTAAACCAATTCTGAACCACAGCACAAATTCATGACGTTACAATTGCGGCAATATTGCGCTGCAATTACAGTGTAGCGTGGAAAAAGATCTATCTGGCCAGCAGACAACTGGCGTGAATGAGGATGAGCTGTGTCAGAGTTGTTATCCATCGCCCTGTTTCTTGCTTCGGTGATGATTTATGCATTAAAAGCCGGTCGTAATACCTGGTGGTTCGCCGCCACGCTCACGGTGCTGGGCCTGTTCGTTATTCTGAATATTACCCTCTACGCCAGCAATTACTTCACCGGCGATGGTATCAATGACGCGGTACTTTATACGTTGACCAACAGCCTGACGGGCGCTGGCGTGGGCAAATATATCCTGCCTGGCGTTGGGCTGGTCGTGGCGCTGGTCGCGGTATTTGGCGCACTCGGCTGGGTGCTCCGCCGCCGCCGGCATCACCCTCATCATTTTGGCTACAGCCTCGTGGCGCTGGTTCTGGCGCTGGCTTCAGTGGATGCCAGCCCCGCTTTTCGCCAGATTAGCGAGTTGGTTAAATCCCAGTCCCGCGATGGCGATCCTGACTTCGTGGCTTACTACAAAGAGCCATCAAAAAGCATTGCCAATCCGCAACTGAACCTGGTGTACATCTACGGCGAAAGTCTGGAGCGCACTTATTTTGATAACGACGCCTTCCCGGACCTGACGCCGGAGCTCGGTAAACTCAAAAGCGAGGGGCTGGATTTCAGCAATACCGCCCAGCTGCCCGGTACCGACTACACGATTGCCGGAATGGTCGCCTCTCAGTGCGGGATCCCGCTGTTTGCGCCGTTTGAAGGCAACGCCTCAGCCTCAGTTTCCAGCTTTTTCCCGCAGAATATCTGCCTTGGGGATATCCTGAAAAACTCGGGTTATGAGAACTACTTCGTACAGGGCGCGAATCTGCGCTTCGCCGGAAAAGATGTCTTCCTGAAGTCTCACGGCTTCGATCATCTGTACGGCGCGGAAGAGCTAAAAACCACGGTTGCCGATCCGGCCTATCGTAACGACTGGGGCTTCTACGATGATACGGTGCTTGATGAAACCTGGAAAAAATTCGAAGCGCTTTCGCAGTCCGGTAAACGCTTCTCGCTGTTTGCTTTGACGGTCGATACCCATCATCCGGATGGTTTCATCTCCCGAACCTGCCAGCGCAAAAGCTACGACATGGACGGCAAAAAGAACCTCTCCTTTAGCGCCGTCTCCTGCAGTCAGGAGCACATTGCGGCGTTAATCGAGAAGATTAAAGCTTCTCCGTGGTTCAAAAATACGGTCATCGTAGTGTCATCCGATCACCTGGCGATGAAAAACAGCGCCTGGGATTATCTGAATAAGCAGGATCGCAGCAATCTGTTTTTCGTCCTGCGCGGCGATCAACCCCAGCAGGATACGCTGGCCGTCAAACGTAATACCATGGATAACGGCGCGACAGTGCTCGATATTCTCGGCGGCGATAACTTTATTGGCCTTGGCCGCAGCAGCCTTTCCGGAGAGTCGCTCTCCACCGTGTTCCTCAATATGAAAGAGAAAGTGCTGGCGTGGAAGCCGGATATCATCCGCCTGTGGAATTTCCCCAAAGAGATGAAGAACTTCACCGTTGATGCGCAGAAAAATATGATCTCCTTCTCCGGCAGCCATTTCCGCCTGCCGCTGCTGCTGCGCATCTCCGACAAACGCGTTGAGCCGCTGCCGGAAAGCGAATACTCCGCACCGTTGCGCTTCCAGCTGGCCGATTTCGCGCCGCGTGATAATTTCGTCTGGGTCGACCGCTGCTACAAGATGGGTCAGCTGTGGTCGCCGGAAGTGGCGCTCTCCACCGACTGGTGCGTATCGCAGGGCCAGCTGGGAGGCGAACAGAAAGTCCAGCGCGTCGACAAAGCCCAGTGGCAGGGTAAAACCGCGTTCAAAGATACCCTTATCGATATGGAGCGTTATAAGGGCAACGTCGATACGCTGAAGATTGTCGATAACGACATTCGCTATAAAGCCGACAGCTTCCTGTTCAACGTTGCCGGCGCGCCGGAAGAGGTGAAGCAATTTAGCGGTATCTCTCGACCGGAAACATGGGGACGATGGTCTAACGCTCAGCTCGGCAGCGAAGTGAAAATTGAATATAAGGAGCCGCTGCCGGAGAAATTCGATCTGGTGATTACCGCCAAAGCCTACGGGCCGAATGCCAATAAGCCGATTCCGGTACGGGTAGGCAACAGCGAACAAACGATCGTCCTGGCTAATGATGTCACCACCACTACCCTACATTTCGATAATCCGTCGCGTAGCAGTACGTTGACGATTGCGCCGCCGGACCCGCAGTCCACGAACGAGGGCAATATTCTCGGCCACTCCCCGCGTCAGTTGGGCATCGGTATGGTTGAAATCAAAGTGGTGAAAAGCGAAGGGTAGCCCCTTCCACCCGGCGGCTTTTGCGCCGGGTCGCGGTGACTGGGTGCGGATATTAGCTATGCAGCGGCTTTAACTCATCCGCTGAGAGCCCGGTAATCCGCTGAACCGTCTCGGTATCTAAACCGTTTTGCAGCATACTGCCGGCAATGCGCAACGCTTCCCGCCGGCTACCTTCCTGCAGACCTTCCAGGCGCCCTTCTTGCCGGCCTTCCTGTATCCCTTCCTGCTTGAGTTTTTGAGCGATAGACATCAACCTCTCCTAATATTGTGGCAGACGGCGGGCCAACCGGCGGAGAAACACGCTCGGATCGGCGGTGTTGCCGTACTGCAGCATATAATGAAACAGCACTCTCAACTGCCTGCGGTTAGTGTATCCCAGCATGACAAGGGTCGCCAACGACTCCGTAATCCCGCTGAGATCGCGCTGGCGAATATGCTTTTGCATCAGTTCCAGCAGCGCGACCCGCCGGTGCTGAACAATTTCATCGTCCGGTATCACCGTCACATCAACCAGCGGAAACGGACAGGCATACAGCGTCCTCGCCATCTGCGGGTCGGCAAATTCGTCCAGCCAGTTCAGGGAAAAGGGATAGGGGCTGGTCGCACCGTGATAAAAAAGCATCGGCACCACCAGCGGTAGCGTTTTGTGCCCGGCGTCGAGATGACGCTGCATGGCGGCAATCGCATAGCGCATCAGGCGAAAAGCCATATGGTTATCCGGCGAGCTCTGATGCTCTATCACCACATACACATATCCCAGGCCGCAGGGGGTTTGTACCGACCATAGTACGTCCGAGTACCAGGCGCGCAGATCTTCATCGACAAAGCTCGCCGGTTCCAGCCGCAGGGTAGAAAAATCACACTGCTGACGGATCGCTTCCGGCAGGTGCAGCGTGAGAAAATCATTCGCCGTTTCCGGGTGGCGAAGAAATCGCTTAAAAACCGCATCATGCGGCGTTGAGGTCATCCGTTTTTTCATGGCCGTCCGCTTGCCAGAAAGAGAAGGAAAGCCGGACTCTACCATCAGTTTTTGACCCGTTGGGTTTGACGATAATTTTCTGGGAAGCGCCTCGGAGAATAGCGCGGCGGCCAGCCGGGCTGGCCGCCATCAGCATAGCTTAGTAATCAAACTGACGATAATAACGACGGATATTAAGGTCGTGTCCGGTATGATGTTCGAAGTGGGCCGCCAGCCGGTCCACCAGCAGAGTAGAAACGACACACGGCGCCATGATCCAGCGGAAAGCATCATCAATACCGTTCAGCGGATAGTCACGCGGGTCGATAACCACCAGGTGGTCGGTGATCTTCGCAGCAAAGCGCTCAACGCGCTCATCCAGCGCCCGACATTTACCCTCGCCTTTCACCAGGAACAGGGGGACCTCTTTTTCCAGTAACTCCAGGGTGCCGTGGAAAAACTCAGCCGAACTCACCGACTTGGTCCGCTTCCACTGCATCTCTTCGAGAATACACATCGAGAACAGATAGACCTCGCCCCACATTTCCGCCCCGCCGATCCACATCATATAGTCGCAGCCGTGATACTGAGCGGCAATTTTATCCGCCTGCGGATCGAACTGGCGTTTGGCCTGCAGAAGATTTTCCGGCAGCAACTCCAGCTGGCTGGCAAAACGATCGTAATGGGCGAAATCGCCGTGACGATAAATGACGCGGAAGAATAACCAGTAGAGCAGCATATATTCATATTCCACGCCGTTCTTGTGGCACATCGGAATATGCCAGCTCGCCGCCTCAGCTAATGGCGAATCGGCATTACGGGTAATGGCCACGACGCGAATCCCCTGCGCTTTGCACCATTCGGCAATGGCCACCGACTCTTTGGTATCGCCGGATTTGGATAACGTCACCACCACCGCATCTTTATTTAATTTTTTATGCCCGCGATGGATTAATTCCGCCGCCTGCTCAAGATAAACCGGCACGCCGGTTAATTCTTTAGCAAACTCATTAATTGCCATCATCGGAGCTAAAGAACCGCCTACCGAGGCGAAAAATAAGGCGCTGCAGCCGCTGTGATAAATATCGTCGGCGACGGCTTCCGCCTGTTTGCGCGCAGCGATGATTTCGCGAGCACTGGTCAGGTACTCGTCCTGATTAAAACCCAACATAGTTTTCTCCTGAATAATCAGATTTTACTTTTTAAGACGCGATCAAAATCGTCAAAAATACGTTTAGCCAGATCGATGCCTTTCAGTCCGGCGGTATGCCAGGCCAGCATCTGGACGGGAACAATCAGCAGCAGCGGCGCCAGGTGATGTTCACACGGGCAGTTTAGCGCCAGCGTCTGCGCATCCTCTTCGTCGCTCAGCGTCAGCGTAAAGGCGCGGGCAATGGACGGCGCCATATAGTCCCGCAGCGCCCGGGTCCGCCCATCCGGCGCATCTTCAATAAACAGCATCACATGGCGGCAATTCGCCTCCAGATAGGGACCATGCATATAAGCTTCCAGCTCAAAGCCGCTGGAAGGCACGCGCACCGTTTCGGTAAATTTAGTTTCAAACTCTTTCGCAACCCCAACCAGAGCACCATAGCCGGTGGCGACAAAGCGCTCGCCGCCCCGCAGCGCTTCGCCATGCCTGTCGATAAACCGCGAGGTGCGGTCAATGACATCCGGGATCGCCGCCGCCAGCCGCTGCAGTTCGGCAAGATAGCGCTGCTCCTCGGCCTCGCTGGCTTTTCCCTGGCTACGGGCGATGGTCAGCGCCATCAGCAGCAAATTCAGCACCGTCGCGCTAAACCCTCTGGTGACAAACCCCACGCTCTCAATCCCGGTGTTGATATCCAGTATCCCGTCGCAGGCCCGGGCTATCGGGCTTTGCGGATCGGAGGTCAGAGCAAAAACCGGCAGGCTCAATGCCTGTACCTTACGCATCGCCTCCAGCGTTGAGGCGCTTTTACCGCTCTGCGAAATCGCCACCACCAGATCGGTATGCGGATCGACCGCCTCGTAGTGCGTAAAGTTGTACGGCTCTTTAATCTCAACCAGGACGCCGAAGCGCTGCTCAAAGAAATAGCGCGCGCACAGGGCGGCGTTCAGCGACGACCCGGTCGCCAACAGCAGAATGCGGCGCACCGGGTGCTGGCGGGCAAAAGTCTCAATCGCCGCCAGCTTTTGCCGGTAGTCGCGCAGGATCTGCGTCAGACAGGCCGACTCCTCGCTGATATAGGTCATCATCGTTGCTACCATTTTCGACTCCTGTTAAAACAAGCCAATCCACGAACCCAGAATGCCCACCAGCGCCATCCCCCCGATAATAGAGAGCGGTTTAACCTTGCGCCCCAGCAGCCAGTAAACGATGCCGAAACTTACCAGCGGCAGCATGCAGGGCAGAATGTCGTTGATAATGTCCTGCACCTGGGTTTTCGCCTCTCCGGCGCCGAATGCGATGGGGATGGTGATATCAATCATTGAAGCGGTCATCGCCCCGACCACCATCAGGCCAATAATCGACGCGCCGTAGGTCAGGCTCTCCATCATTCCGCTCTTCTGGATGCGCTGCAGTACCCCGGTGCCCAGCACATAGCCCCAGCGGGTAAAGAACCAGCGCACCAGGATGTGCGGCACGTTAAACACCAGCAGAAACAGGATGGGACCGAGAATATTACCTTTCAGGGCCAGGCTGGTGCCGATGCCGGTGGCGATCAGGCGCAGCGTGCCCCAGAAGAAGGAGTCCCCCAGCCCGGCCAGCGGCCCCATCAGCGACGCTTTGACGTTATCAATCGCGTTGGCGTCCATGTTCTTCTGCTGGCTATTCTTCTCCTCCATCGCCGCGGTGATCCCCAGCAGCAGGGTGACGATATGCGGCGTGGTATTGAAAAACACCAGATGTCGCTTTAACGCCCCGGCCAGCTCCTCTTTGCGCGGATAGAGCTTTTTCAGCACCGGAATCAACGCGTAAACAAAGGCAAGATTCATCTGCCGCTCATAGTTCCAGGAGAACTCCATCTGGAAGGAGCGCCAGAAGACCCGGCGTAGATCGCGCGGCGTAATACGGGCCTCTTCCTGCGCCTGCGGCTGCAGAGTTTCTTCAGAAATCATCTTCGTCGTCATCGCTGACTCCTTGTTCTGTCGTCGTACGAGGTGAGCTCAACGCGGTGACGTTAACCATGACCACCGCCACAATAGCGCCGAGAATGGCGATGCCGGTTACCGGAATTTTCAGGTAGGCCATCAGCACGAAACCGAGGAAAAAGTACGGCGCAACTTTCTTATTAATCAGTAGCCTGGCGAGCATTGCGAAGCCGAGGGCCGGAATGATGCCGGTGGCGACGCTGAGCCCGTGTTTGATAAATTCCGGGATCGTGTCAAGCAGGGATTTCACCGCATTGCTGCCGACCAGGAATGACACGGTGACCACCGTGGCGAGCATCAGCGACAGCCCGAAGCCAGCAATCAAATGCATACGTTCAATGCCGCGGGTATCCGCCCGCTCCGCATAGCCGTCAGCCTTCTGGCTGAGCATCGGAATAAACATCCCCAGATAGACGTTTTTCAGGATCAGCGTCAGGGTGGCGATGGGCAGTCCAAGCAGCAGCGCCGTTTCCGTTCCCGCGCCGGAGGTAATGGCGAACGCCACGCCGAGAATACCGCCGGTTACTACATCAGGCGGAATCGATGCGCCGACCGAGAAAGAGCCAATAAAGGCCAGCTCAAGCGTCGCGCCCATGATGACGCCGGTTTGTACATCCCCCAGCACCAGCCCGGTCAGCAGCCCGGTCACGATAGGCCGCGAAATCAGCGACGTTCCTAATGCATATTCCGATTGCGCGATAAACGCCACCAGCCCCAGTAAGAGAGCCTCTACCATAATCTGTCCTCCGCGGAATTAAACGCATTCCGCAAAAAGCTGTTTGCGGTCGTTAGGGACCTGGCGAATCTCAACTTCGACGCCTTTCCCAACCAGTTGCTGCAGTTGCTCTATTTCCTCCGGGAGTAAATTAATCGCCTTAGAGATATTTTTACTGCCCTCTTTGGCTTTAATTCCGCCGAGATTAATACTTTTAATTTCCTCGACGGCGCTGGCAATCCGCCAGGCATCATTTACCGATTCCACGACGATAAACAGATTATATTTGTCGGTCACGCCGCTTTTTATCGATTCAATAGAGTCGTTAATATTTTTAATCACCAGTTTGACTGAAGGGGGTTTAGCGAGCTTAATCGTCGTTTTCCGTAGCTCATCATCTGGGACATTATCGTTGGCAATTAAAATGCAATCAGCGCCGACATACTGCGTCCAGGAAAAGGCAACCTGGCCGTGAAGTAATCGATGGTCAACCCTTAATAGCGTAATCATAGTGTTCCCTCATTTCAGAAGTCTTTATCAATAGTCATCGCACTGGCAATCGTCTGATTGCAGTACTGAATGCTCTCTTTGGCGCTTATTAATGCTTCAGAAATTAATTTTTCGGTATTCTCTTCGCCAGCTGAAATGAGCAAATCAATAATCAACGGCAGATTTAAGCCGGACAATAAATGAAAGTGCGGGCGCGATAGAAAGCGCACAAATTCATTATTGACGCTACCGGCGAAAATATCCGTAATCACAATCAGCTCATCCTGGGCGGGAAAACGCGCCAGCAGCGTCTCCACCTGCTGCGTGAGGTCGGCCTCCTCCTCGACGTAGGCGCACAGGGTATGAATATCCGGCTGTTTACCGAGGATCAGCTCCACGGAGTTCAGCAAACCGTTAGCAAAGGTGCCATGGCTGGCAAAAATATAGTGTCGTTTCATCCTTACCTCGAAAGCGCATTCCACTGCTTTCTTGATTGCAACCGGCGTGCCAGAAACAGTGGCGCGCCGGCTAGCGCAAGGATCAACTAATGAAGGGGATTAAAACTCTTGATCTTCCTGAATAAATTCAGTTTCCCGCGTCAGAATATCGTGAATGTAGTACAGCTCTACGGCGGGGATTTTGACACTATATCCACTCTCTATGACACTAAAAGCCTCGCGGAGCGTCGCCAGCTCGCTCTGCGGACACTGCCTTCCGGAATAATGGGATGGCGAGGCGTTGCGGATCAGGCGCTCTATCAGACAGCTGATATGCACATACAGCGCTACCTTGCGATCGTTAGGCACATCGCAGCCGGCCAGATGCTCATAGCGCAGTAAAAACTGCTCAACCTGATTGATCACTTTACCGGTATCGAGGATCGTCACCGACTCGATCACCCGGCGCAGCGAGAAATTCTTCAGGATCAGGTTATTGATTTCGCTGACCTGCTCAGCGGTGGCCAGCTCGCCGAAGATGCGCATCAGCGGGCGGCTCCCTTCGCCGGAGATTAACGAATCCAGCGAAATCCACGGCAGATCGGCAAGCTGCGGGTCCAGGGTTCCGACGATCGCCAGCACCTCATAGCGGCTCAGCATCGGCTGCCGCCGCGCGGGATCGGCGAGCGTCTCCACATCGCATGCCACAATATCGATCCCCAGCGCTTCAGGGATGCTGGCTTTTAACAGCGCCGACAGATTCGCCGCCGCTCCCAGGCCGGTGGCGCAGGTCGTAAGAATCGCCCGCGGTTTGTCCGCTTGCGGGTAATAGAGCTGATGCTCGATCGCGAGGTCACCGCGGATCTCCCGGACGATATCTTCCAGCATGTCGCCCAGCAAAATTCGCTCGCCGACGTACATCGCCATCCCGGTCGAGACGTTATTAATTATCGCCATCGGCGTCGTCAGCCGACGGTTAAAATGGCTATGAATGGCGTTCAGCGAACCCATATCGACCAGGATGACCAGTCCGGAGGCCAGCGCGTGACTCTCAATATAGGCCATCACCTGGTTAGCAATAGCCTCCGGCGTGACATCAAGCGGCATATCGAATGACTCAAACAGCTGGCTTTTCAGCAACCGGTTCGCCACGTTAGCGATACTGCTGGCGGTGGCGTAACCGTGGGCGAGGATAATTGCCCGGGTCACCTGCTGCTGGCTAATGGCGCCATTTTTCTGTAACCACAGCACCAGTAACAACAGGTCAATACGTCGGGGTTCAATGTCCAGCTTCAGCGCCAGCGCGGCGAGGATCTCTTCACAAAAGCGATACAGCAACGGATATTTTTGCGCCAGGAAATCCTCCAGCTGGCGGCTTTTCTCGTTGCTCATCGTCGACTGCGCCTGGCGGGAACGATGAATCAGGTAGTGGCTTAGAGCATAAATACAGTTGCCGTTAAACTGGATATTGAAGCGCTTTTCAAGGCGATAAAATTCCTCCCGCACCTGATGCGTTATCAGCAGCAGCATATGCGAACTCTGGGTATCGTGATTATCAAATATCAGCCGATCGAAGAGGGTTTCAATCTCCTCGCCCATGCTTTTTTGCGCTTCTTCCCAGAGCCTTTTTTTGCTCAGCACCGCCTCATACAGCGCGAGAACGCGGCACTGAGTATCATAAATCAGCCCCTGAACCGGGTCGCGCGCGCGCAGCAGCCAGACCAGGCTGGTCTGCGGTTCGATAAGCAGCGGCTCTTCATGGCCCATCGGTTCACTAAGCGCCGGCGTCGCGGCCATGATATTTTCCGGCAGATCGTGCAGCGTGACGTTCAGCTTCTCGCTGCCCGGAGCCCTGGCCCAGGCTGACGCAACGGCGTACTTAATCACGTTTTTTAGCTCACCGACGTTACCGCGATATACGTAGTGCGTCAGCACCTGCAAAAGCCGGGGCGTCAGCTGCAGCCGGGCGGCGAGCGTGCGCGCCTCCTGCCAGAAAAACTGCAGCGTGAGCGCTTCTTTCTCGTGGCGGCTGCGGGTCTGTAAATCAGGCAGGCTAACGAGGATCGGGATACGACGAATAAAGGTGGTCAGAAACGTGCTGTGAATATCTTCGGTAGTGGCAAACACCAGCCGCAGGGATATCGGCATCCCCTGCGCCGTTTCTCCCAGCCGATAGATCTCTTTGCGATCCAGCCAGGTGAAGAGCTTCTCCTGTCCCTGCGCATCCAGGCGGTGGACTTCATCGAGAAACAGCACGCCGCCGTTTGCCGCTTCAAACGCCCCGGCTTTATCGCCCTGCGCGCCGGTAAACGCGCCTTTCACGTAGCCAAACAGGTTGGCGGCCAGCAGCTCCGGGTTGCTGGCATACTGGGCGCAGTTGAAGCTGACAAAGGGCGCATCGGGCGGCAGCAGTCCCTGGGCGATGGCAAACTCATGCATCAGCTCCGCCATATAGCTTTTGCCAGTTCCGCTGTCGCCGACGATCAGTAGCGGCAGGCCACCGTTGGGATAAAACAGCGCGGTTTTCATCTGTTCGATCGGCTTGCGCAGGCTACCGTCATGGCCGGTAAGCAATGAAAAATGATCCGCCTGCTCCGGCTGTCGATCGCTCTCCGCGAGCAGCTCCACCATGCTGGCGTACTCGCTGCGGGAAAGGGGGAAAAACTGCTGGCAGAAGGCGGCTTTATGGAGAAAATAGACCGGACGGGTATTAATCTTTACCAGCACATCCTGGGCCACCAGCTGATTCAGATAGTGGCTGGCGGTATTTCTTTGCATGGCAAAACGCCGGGCCAGGTAGCCGGCGGTGAAGACCTCGCTCAGGTTATCCGGATCAAAAAAATCGGTCTGATTTTGCAGAAAAGCCAATAGTTCCGTTTTACGCATCGCATCCCCCTCTTCACCTTACAGGGGCTTATGATGCGGGAAATCCGCCAACCATTGGCGCTTAATTTATTTTTTGCGGTTCAGAGCACAAAAAAAACGGCGCCCAAATCCGCGGACGCCGCACAACAAACCGACTACAGCCGCCTCAGGGCCTCCCGCATCCCCGCGCTCAAAATCATTTCCAGATACCGCGTAACCTGATCGGCAAGCCCCGGAACGGTCGTCAGATCTTCACCCCAGTGCGCTGCATCCTGCAGGACTTCCGTGACCAGTTCATGCAGCGGGCGGCCGCGCGCCACCTGCGCCCATCCTTCGGCAAAACGGGTTAGCCAGACGTCATCATCCTGCAGCGGATAGGTCTGTCCCTCGCGCTGGCCGCGATAGAAGGCGATGAGCGCCGCCAGGGCAAACGTTAGCCGCGGCGGGATCGCGCCGTGCCGGCGAATATTCGTCAGCAGCTGCGGCAGGATCCGGGTACGAAACTTAGTCATGCCGTTCAGGGCGATGGAGAGCAGCTGATGGCGAATCCAGGGATTAAGAAAGCGCCCGGTCACGGCATCGGCAAACTGCCGTAGCTCATCGGCGGGTAAATCCAGCGCCGGGATAATCTCCTCGTCGATAGTTTGCTGCACATAATGGCGTATGGCCTGATCATGCATCGCTTCGCCAACAGTATCGACACCGCACAGCCACGCCACCGGCACCAGCGCGGTATGCGCGCCGTTAAGAATGGCAACCTTGCGCTCTTTGTAGGGCCGGATATCCTCTACGATACGGATATTGAGCGGGTAGCGATCTAGCCGCAGCGTCTCCGCCAGCACCTGCGATCCCTGGATGACGAATAACCAATAGTATTCGGCGGTATCCAGGAAAGCATCATGGTAGCCCAGTTCCGCCTCCAGCTTTGCCGCTTCCTCGCGCGGATAGCCGGTGACGATACGGTCAACCAGCGTTGAACAAAATGTATTGGCGGTCTCAACCCAGACGCGAAAAGCCGCGGGCAGTTGCCACTCATCGGCGTAGCGTAGCACCAGCGCCTTCAGGGCTTCGCCGTTGTAGTCGATCAGCTCACAGGGGATAATCGTCCACCCCTTATCCGCTGCGCCGTTGAAATGGCGGAAACGTTCGAGCAGCAGCTGGGTCAGCTTCGCCGGAAAGCTGACCGGCGGCTTATCGTCAGGCCGGTCCCCGGCATGATAGCTAATACCCGCTTCAGTGGTATTTGAAAATACGAACTCAATCGCCGGATTACGAGCCAGCGCCAGATAGCCAGCAAAATCCTGCCAGGGGTTGATCTCGTTATTAACGGAGCGAATAATCCGCGCTTCGCTCACCGCCTCGCCACGTTCGTCCAGCCCGCGGATCACCGTGGTGTAAAGTCCATCCTGGGTATTGAGCGACGGCGGAAACTCGGTGTTGATCGGGCGAATAATGGTCACCCCTGCCGCCAGATCGGTTTGCTCATTCAGCCGATCCAGCTGCCAGTCGATAAACGCCCGCAGGAAGTTGCCCTCGCCGAACTGAATCACGCGCGTCGGGTAGTGCGGCCCGGGAAAATCTTGTCTGTTTAACGATTTCATAGCCTTTCCTGCTAAAAATGAATGACGCCTTTAATAAGCTGGCGATTGTTAATCACTTCGCTTTCGTAAATCTCGGCCAGCGACCTGAAATCGTAACGGTGGGTCAGCATCATTCTGGCGGTCACTTTTCCCTCAGCCATTAGACGTCCGACTTTGGCGAAATCCTCTTCCGTCGCATTACGGCTGCCCATCATGGTTGTCTCTTTCTTATGAAACTCCGGGTCCGGGAACTGCAGTTCACCTTTAAACAGGCCAACAAAAATGATGCTGCCGCCGTGACGGATTAAATTCACCGTGTTGTTCATCGCCTGCTGATTCCCCGTGGCATCGATCACCTTCTGCGCCAGCGAACCACCAAACATGTCACACAGCTGCTCGGTGAATTGCGGGTCAGAAGGGTCGAGCGTGGCCAGACCAAGGTGCTGCGCCACATGGTCGCGCCGCGCCGGGCTGGTATCCGCCACCACCACCTGCGCCCCGTCGGCTTTAGCGATAGCCGCCGCCCCGAGACCAATGGGTCCCGCACCGACCACCAGCACCTGCTCTCCCGGCTGGATAGCGGCGCGACGCACCGCGTGGGCGCTGATGGCGAAAGGCTCAATCAGCGCTGCGGCTTCCGGCTCGACGTCATCCACCACCAGCAGATTTTTTACCGGCACGCAGAGGTACTCGCTAAACCCGCCGTCCCGATGCACGCCGATCACCGAAATTTTCTCGCAGCAATTAGTCCTGCCGCTCAAACAGGCCGGACACTGACGGCAGGCAACGTAAGGTATGACGACTACCTGCTGTCCGCTTTTCAAGTTAAGAATATTTTTACCGAGACCGATAATCTCGCCGCATATTTCATGTCCGAGCACGCGTGGATAACTAAAAAAAGGTTGATTCCCTCCCCAGGCGTGAATATCCGTACCACAAATCCCCACCTTTTTTATTTTAATGAGCACTTCATCATCACCGGGAATGGGAATCTGGCGTTTTTCCCAGCGCAATATTTTAGGTTCCTGACAAACTAATGTATTCATCGACGTCATAATAATTGCCTCCGTATTTGTTGGCTTAGATATCGATGAAAAACAGAGGTGAGAATAAATTCATTGCAAAAATTGTGAAATCTCACGCACAAAACTGTTTTAAATCCGGCTTTAATAGCTAAAAAAATGGAGATGTATAATGAGCCGCTCGCAAAACCTTCGTCACAACGTCATTAACCAGGTCATTAACGATATGGCGCGCGGCTTTCTTCCGTCGCCGCTGCCCTCACAAAGTGCGCTGGCGGAGATGTACAACATCAGCCGCACCACCGTGCGCCATATCCTCAGCCACCTGTGCGAGCGGGGCGTATTGCGTCAGAACGCTCGGGATTATCAGATCCTTCGCCAGCCGGAGATGCAGGACGGCTTCGATGGCTCCAGCGCCTCGCTGGCCGAGCAGAACCGTCTCTTTGAGCAGGCGTTTTTCACCATGATTAACCAGCGCCAGCTGCGCGCCGGAGAGATGTTTTCCGAGCTGCAGCTGGCGCGTGCTGCCGGCGTCAGTCCGGTCGTAGTGAGGGAATTTCTGTTGAAATTCAGCCGCTACAACCTGATTGAAAGCGAAAAGCGCGGCCAGTGGAACATGAAGAAATTTGAGCAATCCTGGGCTGAGCAGCTGTTCGAGCTGCGGGAAATGCTGGAAACCCACGCGCTTCAGCATTTTCTCAATCTCCCGGACAACGACGCCCGCTGGCTGCAGGCGAAAACTCTGCTTGAGCGCCATCGCGCACTGCGTGACAGCATCGGCGACAGCTTTCGTATGTTTTCCCAGCTCGATCGCGACTTTCACTCGCTGCTCCTGTCCGCGGCTGAGAATATATTTTTCAATCAATCGCTTGAGATTATTTCCGTGATTTTCCACTTTCACTATCAGTGGGATGAGAGTGACCTTAAACAGCGTAATATCATCGCCATTGATGAACATATGACCATCCTGAGCGCGCTTATCTGCCGCAGCGATCTGGACGCCAATCTGGCGCTGCGTAACCACCTGAACTCGGCGAAGCAATCGATGATTAACTCGCTCAGGCAGAGCGAATCCCTGGCTCATTAAGTACCGATTAAAAACAGAAAATGATTATCAGCAGCACAGTTCTCAAAACATAATCCAGTGCCAGAAAAAAGGTTATTTATGCTGAAAACAAGTCGACTTACTTTACTGTGAAATAGGTGGGTGGGTTTAAACCATTCGATGTCACTTGTCGTTCAAATAGAATAACCAGGAGTCAGGCGTGGAATCACGAAATATAACTATCGACCCGCAGACAACCTTTGATAAAGGAAAGGCGGAGACTGCCAGCGTTCCGTTAAATAATACGTTAACGCGCAGCGCGCGCATTAAAAAAATTCAGACAACGGCAATGATCCTGTTATTTCTGGCGGCGGTGATTAACTACCTCGACAGAAGTTCATTGTCCGTCGCGAACTTAACGATTCGCGAAGAGCTGGGGCTCAGCGCCACCGAAATCGGCGCATTGCTGTCCGTTTTCTCGTTGGCCTACGGCATCGCCCAGCTCCCCTGCGGGCCGCTGCTGGACCGTAAAGGCCCGCGCATCATGCTGGGGCTGGGCATGTTTTTCTGGTCGCTGTTCCAGGCGGTCTCCGGGATGGTGCATAGCTTTACCCAGTTCGTGCTGGTGCGTATCGGCATGGGGATCGGCGAAGCGCCGATGAACCCGTGCGGCGTCAAGGTGATCAACGACTGGTTTAATATTAAAGAGCGCGGCCGCCCGATGGGCTTCTTTAACGCCGCCTCGACGATTGGCGTCGCGATCAGCCCGCCGATCCTTGCCGCGATGATGCTGATGATGGGCTGGCGCTGGATGTTCATTACCATCGGCGTGCTGGGGATCTTCGTCGCTATCGGCTGGTATATGCTCTATCGCAACCGGGAGGATGTCCCCCTCACCGCCGATGAGCAGGCCTACCTTAATGCCGGAAGCGTCAACGTTCGCCGCGACCCGCTGAGCTTTGCCGAATGGCGCAGCCTGTTTAAAAACAAAACCATGTGGGGAATGATGCTGGGCTTCAGCGGCATCAACTATACCGCCTGGCTGTATCTGGCCTGGCTGCCGGGCTACCTGCAAACGGCGTATAACCTCGATCTGAAAAGTACCGGGTTTATGGCCGCCATTCCTTTTCTGTTCGGCGCCGCCGGTATGCTCATCAACGGTTACGTTACCGACTGGCTGGTTAAAGGCGGCATGGCGCCGATCAAAAGCCGTAAAATTTGTATTATTGCCGGGATGTTCTGCTCCGCCGCGTTTACGCTGATCGTGCCGCATGCCACCACCTCTATCGCTGCGGTGCTGTTAATCGGCATGGCGCTGTTCTGCATCCACTTTGCCGGTACTTCCTGCTGGGGATTGATTCACGTCGCGGTGGCATCAAGAATGACCGCGTCCGTCGGCAGCATCCAGAACTTCGCCAGCTTTATCTGCGCCTCCTTCGCGCCGGTAGTGACCGGGTTTATTGTCGATACCACCCACTCATTCCAGCTGGCGCTGGTGATCTGCGGCTGCGTCACCGCCCTCGGCGCGCTGGCCTATATCTTCCTGGTCCGTCAGCCGATTAGCGACCCGCGTAACGGCTGAATCTTAACGCCCTGCTGATGGCAGGGCGCTCAGCGTTGCGCTCATTTCATACTGTTTTAATACCCCAGGCGTATAGCCGGCGGTCTGGAACAGGGGCGTAAAGCGTTCCGGGATGGTCACCGAGGTCCCGAGCCCTGGAAACTGTCGGGCAAGCGCCATCAGCATTTCCCGCCCTAGCCCGCGCCCGCGTGCGGCGGGCTCGACCCATAAAAACTGCAGCTGCGGCCTGCTGGATAAGGTCGCCAGCACGGCGAAAGCCTGCTGATGGAGGCTCAGCGCCCGGCACGGCAGGGTGCTGAAGGTGAGCGGGTCCATCAGCCACGGCAGCTGGCCATTAAGCTCGGCGCCGGCCCTGCGCGTCAGCGCCAGCACGTCATACTCCTGCAATACGGATGACTCCTCGCTCGCGGTCTGCGCGCTCAGATAGCCGCACAGCCCGTGCCGCACCTCGAAGCCCAGCGAGTGATACAGCGCTACCGCCGCGTGGTTATCGCGAATAACCTCCAGCCACATCCGCCGTACGCCCTGCTCGCGCAATGCATCCAGCAGCGACCCCATCAGCCGGCGTCCGACGCCCTTTCCGCGATACGCGGGTCGCATCGCAAATGCCGCCAGCCTGGCTTCATCGCCGCGCCGGGCGACAACGGCCATCGCCGCAGGGACATCACCATCCAGCCAGACGCAGGAATCCAGCAGGCTCAGCCCTTCGGCGCTAAAACGCTGGACAAAAACCTCTACCGACAGCGTGACGGGAACCAGGTAATCTTCGAAACAGTCGCAAAGGATCGTCGTCAGCTGCGCGACGCTAAACTGAGTGGCGGAAACGGCGGTAAGCTCCATACATTTCTCCCGGAGGCTGCTATGCTGAGGTGATGAAAACTAACACTATAACCGCCGCCGCGACGTTACGCCTGACTGAGGAGAGAGACATCCCTCTTCTGCCCGCCATTGAGCGCTCGGCGGCCCAGGCTTTTCGCCAGATTCCGGCGCTGGCCTGGCTGGCGGAAAGCGAAGTGATAAGCCCCGAGCGCCACCGGCTGTTCCTTGAAACTGACCACAGCCTGCTGGCCGTGGCCGATGACCAACCGATAGGCTTCCTGCTGAGCGAACCGCTGGATGATGCGCTGTTTATCGTCGAGATCGCCGTTCATCAGGCATGGCAGGGGCGAGGCATTGGCCGCATGATGCTGGAGCAGGTCATTGAGACAGCCCGCCAGGCGGCTTATCCGGCGGTCACGCTCACCACCTTCCGCGATGTGCCCTGGAACGCACCGTTTTACACGCGACTGGGGTTTTCAATGTTAAGTGAGCGAAGACTACCGGAGGGACTGGCGGCAAAAAGGGAGCTGGAAACGGAACACGGTCTGCCGCCGGAGACGCGCTGCGCCATGCGCCTAACGCTGTAGCCTCCGGCGCTGATTTCAGCGGCGGAATATGGTACAAAGTATCATTGATAACTTACCTGTTGATACCCGTATGTCCTGGTCAATCGATATCATTTCCTGCATAACCGATCGCTTTGTGGAACTCACGGCGACCGAAAAGCGCATCGCGCAGTTCATTCTCGATGATGTCGCGGCGGCGGCGGAGCTGCCCATCGCGGAGATGGCGCGTCTGACCCACACCAGCCAGGCCTCCGTTACCCGCTTTGCCCGGGCGCTCGGCTGTAAAGACGTCCGCGAGCTGAAGATGAGGCTCGCGCAATCTCTGGCGGTCGGACAGCGATTTATCCTCGATGTCCCGGACCTTGAGGGCGTACAGGGGATCTACGAGTCGATCATCGGCGTGCTGGAAACCAACCGCCGGGCGCTGGACATTGAAGCGCTGAAGCGTGCGGTGAGCTGGCTGAGCGACGCGCGGCAGATCCTGGCGCTCGGGATGGGCGGCGGCTCTACCATCTGCGCTCAGGAGATCCAGTATCGCCTGTTTCGCCTCGGCCTCCCGGTTGTCAGCCAGAACGACGGTCTGCTGGTGCGCATGATGAGCTCGGCGGTGACGCCAAAGGATGTGGTTATCGTGCTGTCGTTGGGCGGCTATACCCAGGAAATCATCGAGAGCGCGGCGATTGCCAGGCAGTACGGCGCAAAGGTCATTGCCATCACCCCCGGCGGAACGCCGCTGGCGGAGCAGGCGGATCTGGTGCTGCCGCTGCTGGTGCGCGAAAACGACTACATTTTCAAGCCCAGCACTTCACGCTATGCGATGCTGGCGATGGTTGACGTGCTGGCCACCGAACTGGCGATGGCCAATAAAACTCAGGCAAAAGGCAGACTGCGCCGGATTAAGCTGGCGCTCGACAGCCACCGCGGCGGCGTCGATCGCCAGCCGCTGGGCGATTAACCGCAGCGGGCGGCGGCGATAAACCTCTCCGCCTGCTGACGGGTACGTTCCACGGCCTGCCCGGCGCGATACAGATCGCTTCCCAGGCCAGCGCCGGCGCACCCGGCCTCAACCCAGCTTGCCAGATTCTCCGGCGTCACGCCGCCGACCGCCAGCACCGGCACCTCCGACGGCAGCACCGCTTTCAGCGCCCGAATGTAGTCCGGGCCAAAAGTGGAAGACGGGAAAATTTTCAACCACTGCGCCCCGGCATCCAGCGCGTTAAACGCCTCGGTCGCGGTGGCGCACCCGGCGCAAACCCGCATTCCGCGCGCCACCGCCCGGCGGATCGTCGTCGGCTCAGTATTCGGCGTCACGATAAGCTTCGCTCCGGCATCGGCCAGAAAATCGACCTGTTCCACCTTAAGTACCGTTCCCGCGCCAATCACCGCCTGCTCGCCAAAGCGCGCGACCATCTGCGGAATACTCTGCTGCCAGTCCGGCGAATTGAGCGGAATTTCGATATAGCGAAATCCTGCCTCTATCAGCGTCTCAATATGCTCCGCTGCCTCAGCGGGGCGAATACCGCGTAAAATCGCCACCAGTTTAATCTTGTCCATGCATTATCCTCGCCATGCCGCTCAGCAGCGCCTCATCGCCGCTGCAGCTGTTAACCGTCATTCCGCGCGCCTTCATCGCCCGACTGTAGCGGGCATTCAGCGCCGGGTCGCCAACCAGCGTGACGCCAGAGGTACGGTAACGCTGCCCCAGGGTCGCCACTTCCGCGCCAATCAGCAGCCCGGAGAGATAGTCGCTGACCGAGGTCGCGGCCAGGCCTCCCAGCACCCGGGCGGCCCTGGCGACAAACAGTTCGCTAATCAGCGACGGCTGCGCCAGTCCTTTTTCCAGCCCCCGTTCAAACGCCGTCTCGTCCGGCTGCTGGACCGGCAGCCCTTTGCCGATCAGCGATTGCGTCATCAGCAGATGATGCAGTTCACCGGTCATCGCCGTGGCAAAATGACGCACCGCGCCGTTCGCCACCTGTACCCATTTGCAGTGGGTGCCCGGCAGCACGTAACACTCCGCCGGCGCCAGCTGCCAGGCCCCCAGCAGCTGCGTCTCTTCGCCGCGCATCACGTTGAAATCCCCGTCCTGTTCAATCTTGAGGCCGGGAATAATCCACACGCCTTCAGCAACGGCGCATAGCTGCTGCCCTGGCGCGTCGATCGCTGCCGGACAGTCCAGATACGGCACCGCTTGCCAGCCCGCATCGCTGCCGATCATCCCGGCCATCAGCACCGGCAGCGCCTCCGCGCCGCGCCAGGGGGCCAAATGCTCCGCGAATACGTCGGCAGGCGCTCGTCCGTTCAGGCGGGTGATACCCAGCGGCAGCTGCTTTGTTTCGACGCACTGGCCATTACGAATCAGCCAGCCGCGCAGCTGGGTAGAGCCCCAGTCGACGGCAATATAGTCCTTCATTGTGCTTCTCCTGAGACCTGCACCGTCGTCTTCGCCGGCATCGCCTGCCCTTCACGCTCCTGCGTGATCATTTCCAGCGCCTGCTCACGGCTAACTTTGCTGGCTGGCGTCAAGAGGGTGACAAAAATCGCGAAAACAAAGCTGCCGACGACCGACGGAATGCACGGGTTCCCCCAGTAAGCCAGCCAGTCGGCTTTCATCAGAACCACAAGAGAAACCAGCATGCCGCTCAGCAGCGCGGTAAACGCGCCCTGCCAGTTGAAGCGCAGCCAGAAGCGGCCGAGAATCGAACAGACGAACAGACCGGACATCAGCATGGAGATCATTTTGGTGATATAGCTGATGATATCGTTCGAGGTCAGGGCGAAGATCATCGCCAGGCCGATAACGAACGCCAGCATCCAGCGGGAGAGCGTTATCGCTTTATCCGCCGGGGGCATTTTCCCGGTGATGAGGGTATAAACATCACGCATCATGATGGCCACGGCGGCTATCGCGTCAGAACTGGCCGAGGACATGGTGGCCGAAAGCCCGGCAATCAGCACCACCAGCCCGAGGATGGCCGGTAAGAAGCTGGTGGCGAACAGGAAGGCGTAATTACTGTTCTCGAGATTGGGGTTCATGGTCCATGCCGCCATGCCGATAATCGCCGGCAGCACCGAGAAAAACAGATACAGCACGCCGGTATAGACAAACGAGCGGCGCACCGAAGAGACATCTTTCCCCGAGTAAATACGCTGGCGATAGGAAGGGGTCGCCAGCACGCCGACGCCGATGACCATCGCCAGCGATAGCGCCGGAATGACCCCCAGTTTATCGACCGCAAACAGGCTCATCGCCTTGGGATCCATCGCCTGGACGATGGCATCCCATCCCCCGACGTGAACCACCGCCAGAATCGCCATCAGGATAAAACCGAAAAACAGAATTAATGCCTGAATGGTATCCGTCCACACCACCGCAGAATAACCGCCGATGATGACGTAAATCGCAAAGGCCAGAGCGATAATAATTTTCGCTAGCGTCAGATTTATTCCCGTCGCCCAGGATAAATACATGCTGCCGCCAAGAATATGCGCCCCCAGCCAGCCAATAGAGGCCACAAATATCATTATGCCGACGATATTTTTAATTAAATGACTACCGCCGGTATAATAAGAGAGCTCTTCGCTCATGGTCATAAAGCGCAGCTTGCGCACCGGGGCGAACAGCCAGGCCACCAGCAAAATACCGATGGCCCCGCCCACGCCGTACAGCATCCCGGCCCAGCCGTTGCTGTAGCCGAAGCCAACAGCGCCCATGCTTGAACCGGTGCCCACCATGGTCGCCACGGTAGAGCCCAGGGTCAGAAACAGCGGTAAGGAACGGCCACCGAGTAAAAAATCTTCTCCGCTTTTTTGATTACGCGACACGTACCAGCCAAGCCAAATCATGGCCAGCGCGTAAATAATAAAGCCGACTAAAAAGATATGACTATTCATAATTCACATCCTGCCAGTTGAGTAGGTAAAAGGTAAAAGGCTACGAAGCGCTGAATGAATTCAGCGCTCAAAAATCCTGTTTATATTTCTGGTTAATAAATTTTTATACGCGAGCCGCGTTATAACAGGTCACATCCACTTCAACTTTACAATCCACTACCAGGTCCGCTACGCAGCAGATACGGGCAGGCGGATTGTCGCCAAAGAACTCGCGGAATACTTTATTGAAAGACTGAAAATAGCGCGCATCGGTGAGGATCACCTTGACGTGCACCACGTCGGCCAGGGTGTAGCCCGCTTCGGTCATGATATCCACACAGTTCTGAATCGCCAGACGCGCCTGGTCAACGATGCCCCCTTCCACCACTTCACCCTCCTTCATCGGCGTCTGGCCGGAAACGTACAGCCAGCCCCCCGCCTCCACCGCGCGCGCGAACGGCAGATGCTGCCCACCGGTCCCGGTACCGCCCTCAACGCCATAACGTTTAATGCTCATTTTTCTCTCCTTAGTTCATTCGGCGGCGCAGGAAACGCCCTGCGCGCCCGGTAATCTTTTTATCGCTGCCGTAGCTCATCACGCCGTTAACCATCACCGCCTCGATACCGTCCGCCGGTTGTTTCGGGTCGGAGAAGCTGGCGACATCGCGCACCGTCTGCGGATCAAACAGCACCAGATCGGCAAAATAGCCCACTTTCACCAGCCCACGCTCTGCCAGCTGGAAACGCGCCGCCGACAGACCGGTCATTTTGTGGATAGCGGTGGTCAGCGGAAACAGCCGTTCATCTCGGCAGTAGTGGCCCAGGACCCGCGGAAACGCGCCCCATAGCCGCGGGTGCGGCATCGGGTCGTTCGGCAGACCGTCTGAGCCGATCATGGTCACCGGATAACGCAGTACCCGCCGCACGTCCTGCTCGTCCATGTTGTAGTAGATGGCGCCTGCAGGCATCAGCCGCGCCGCCGCCTCGTGCAGGCTAACCTGCCAGCCGTCAGCAATCTGCTGCAGGGTTTTTCCGGCCTGCTCGGGCTGCGCCTCCGACCAGGTAATGACGATATCGAACTCATCGGTGACCTGCTTCATATCCAGCGTCGACGAGCTGGCAGAATAGGGGTAGCAGTCACAGGCGATCTCCTGGCGCTGGCGCATCTCATCGAAGAAAGCCAGCGTCTCCTTCGTGCGACCCCAGTTTTTCGCGCCGGCGCACTTATGGTGCGATACCACCACCGGTACGTTACCGTGGCGGCCAATGCGGAACGCCTCGTCGAGCGCCTCCAGAATCGGTTCGAACTCCGAACGCAGGTGGGTGGTATAAATTCCCCCTTCTGCCGCCAGCTCCTCGGCCAGCGCCATCACTTCTTCAGTGGTGGACTGAAACGCGCTGGCGTAGGCCAGCCCGCTACTCAGCCCCAGCGCGCCCTGACGCAGCGCGTCGCGCAGCTGCACCCGCATTCCGGCAATCTCGATCTCCGTCGCCGGGCGGAACAGATCGTCCATATGGTTATTACGCAGCGCGGTATGGCCAATCAGCGTGCCGACGTTTAATGACGGCTTCGCCGCCGCCACCGCGTGGGCATAAGCGTCAACAGTGGGATAAACAAAGTGCTCCGCCTCACCCAGAAGATTCATCGGGTCCGGTACGCCGTCGCGCATGGTCGCCGTCGCCGCGCTGATCCCGCAGTTGCCGACAATCACCGTCGTCACCCCCTGGCTCAGCTTCGGTAAATACTCCGGCATACGGATGACGTTGATATCATCATGGGTATGCACATCGATAAATCCGGGAGCCAGCACGCGCCCCTGCCCGTCAATCACCTGCTCCGCCGCCAGGTTCAGCGCCGGGGCCATATCCACAATTCGATCGCCCTTCACCGCCACGTCGCCGCGAAACTGTGGTCCGCCGCTGCCGTCAATGACCGTGACGTTTTTGAAAAGCCAGTTAACTTTCATCGCAATTACTCCCTTTCAACTCTGCCGACAAGTAAACCATTTACAAGGCGGAAAAACAGTGGAAAACTACGCAAAAACCAGATCAAATTGTGATACTTTTATTCACAAACGACATAAACAAATTATATATTCTATATATTTCAATTAATTAAATTTGATACTTAGCTTTAATCCGATCTTAAACCCTAAAAGGATAGTGTTATGAAATACCATTCCGATACGCTTATTCCGCACAAAGCCGCCATAATGTCCGCACCGGCCAATCTGCTGGCGGAGGAGGTTTGCCTTCCGGCCGCGCTGCTGAAAAAAACGGCGCTGGAAAATAACATCGCCTGGATGCAGCGTTACGCCGACGCGCGCGGCGTCTCGCTGGCCCCGCACGGTAAAACAACGATGACGCCGTGGATTTTTCAGGCGCAGCAGCGGGCGGGCGCATGGGGAATCGGCGTGGGCAGCGCCTGGCAGGCCAGCGCGGCGATGGCCAGCGGCGTTGAGCGCGTCCTGATGGTCAATCAGCTGGTCGGCAGGGCGAATATGCAGGCGGTATCGCGCCTGAAAGCGCATTACCGTACGGCGGAGTTTATCTGCTGCATCGATAGCCTTGCCAACGCCCGCGCGCTGTCGACTTTCTTCGACGAACGGCGGCAAACGCTGGACGTGCTGATTGAACTGGGCGTGGCCGGTGGGCGCTGCGGCTGCCGCAGCGTTGAGGATGCGCTGGCGCTGGCGCAGGCTGCGGCGGAACTTCCGGGCCTCAGGCTGCGCGGTCTCGAACTGTATGAAGGGGTGTTACACGGCGACGATCCGCAGCCGCAGGTGGAGGCTCTGCTGCGCCAGGCCGCCGGTTTGGCCTGCCGGATGGAACATCTGGTTGAGGGGGAGTTTGTGCTGACCGGAGCCGGTACCGTCTGGTACGACGTGGTGTGCAATATCTGGCTGGCGGCGAAGAAACCGGCGCGCTGCCGAATCGTTATCCGCCCCGGGTGCTATATCACCCACGACCGCGGGATCTACGATATCGCGCAGAAAGCACTGGTGGCCCGCGATCCGATCGCCTGCGATCTGGGCGGTGATTTAACCTCAGCGCTGGAGCTGATGGCGATGGTCCAGTCGGTGCCAGAAGCCGATCGCGCGGTGGTGAACTTCGGCAAGCGCGACTGCGCCTTTGACGCCGGCCTGCCGCAGCCTGTGGCCCGCTATCGCAACGGCGCGCAGCTATCCGCGGAGGGGATCGAGAGCGTGGGGATTATGGACCAGCACTGTATGCTGCGCCTCGCGCCCGGCAGCGACGTGCAGGTCGGCGATATTCTGGTGTTCGGTACCTCGCATCCGTGCCTGACGTTTGATAAATGGAAAACCCTGCTGCTGGTGGACGAGCAGTATAACGTGCTGGAAGAGCTCGATACCTTGTTCTGAAGGACGCTTTCTCCCGGAGGCGGCGCGCTGCGCCTGTCCGGGCTACCGTGCTGTGAACCCGTAGCCCGGACAGGTGCGCCAGCACCGCCTCCGGGATGTTTTTCGCGCGGACAATGTATTATTCCTCTCCCTGCGCTCCATTCCCCAGGGCGATAAACTCCTCCAGCAGCGCGGTAAGCTGACGCATTTTTTCGACGGTAAATTGGGCTTCGATCTGACGATAGGCCTCTTCCACCTGGGCCTGGGCGCTTTCATAAAGCGTCGAACCCGCCGGCGTCAGCGAAACGTAGAGCTTGCGCTGGTCATTTACCGGTTTTAAACGCAGCACCAGGCCGTCGCGTTCCATACGGGTCAGGATGCCGGTCAGGCTCGGACGTAAAATACAGGCGCGAAAGGCCAGATCGTGAAAATCCATCGACGGATGTTCGGCGAGGATACGCACGATACGCCACTGCTGCTCGGTCAGATTGTGGCGTTTAACGATGGGCCGAAAGTGGGCCATCGCCGCTTCCCGCGCCTGCAGCAGCGCGATAGTTAACGAATCATGCATCACATACCTCTGAAGTAAATCCCCAATCTGTTAATAAGTTAATAATTAGCGCTAATTCCCTCCGAAGGCAACCGGTTTCTGCCTCTGAAAAGTACCAGATGGTACAACTGCTTTTGTTATCTAATTGATTAATAATAATTAAAATACAAATCTGTAAATTTATTGTTAATCCGATCACAAAACATTCACTTCTGTTTGCCAAACATTCCCGCAAAGCATAAAAGATGATCATTAACATATTAATGAATTAACTGACTTCCCAAATCCGTAGCAGAGGAGTGGTAAATGAAAGGTACCATCTTCGCCGTGGCGCTTAACCACCGCAGCCAGCTCGACGCCTGGCGCGAAGCGTTTCAACAGGCCCCCTATAAAACGCCGCCGAAGACCGCGGTCTGGTTTATCAAACCGCGCAACACCGTTATCGGCGATGGCGAGAGCATTCCCTACCCGCAAGGCGAAACCGTGCAGAGTGGCGCCACCGTGGCGCTGATCGTCGGTAAAACCGCGCGCAAAGTCGCTGCAGAAGACGCCGCGGCTTATATCGCCGGGTACGCGCTGGCGAACGACGTCAGCCTGCCGGAAGAGAGCTTCTATCGTCCGGCCATCAAAGCCAAATGCCGCGACGGCTTCTGTCCGCTTGGCGCACTCGCGCCGCTCAGCGATGTCGATAACCTGACCATCATCACCGAAATCAACGGTCGCGAGGCGGACAGCTGGACTACCGCCGATCTCCAGCGCTCCGCCGCCGAGCTGCTGAGCGCCCTGAGCGAATTCGCCACCCTCAATCCCGGCGATGCGATTCTGATCGGTACGCCCCACTCCCGCGTTACGCTGCGCCCCGGCGATCGCGTACGTATTCTCGCCGAGGGCTTCCCGGCGCTGGAAAACCCGGTGATTGATGAAGGAGAGCTGGCATGAGGCAAGCACGTATTGAGTGGCAGGGACAGCGGCACGATGTCCAGGTGAATGAACGTGGTCAGGTCCAGCTCGCCAACGGCAGTCTGCTTAAGGAAGGCGAGTTTCGTTGGCTGCCGCCCGCCGACGGCACCCTGTTCGCGCTGGGCCTGAACTACGCCGATCACGCCAGCGAGCTGGCGTTTACGCCGCCAACCGAACCGCTGGTGTTTATCAAAGCGCCCAACACCTTTATCGGCCATAGGCAAGAGTCGGTGCGCCCGGATAACGTCGAGTACATGCACTACGAGGCTGAACTGGTGGTGGTGATCGGCAAAACCGCGCGTAAGGTCGCCGAAGCCGACGCCATGGAGTACGTAGCCGGGTACACCGTCTGCAACGACTACGCCATCCGCGACTACCTGGAAAACTACTATCGCCCCAACCTGCGGGTCAAAAGCCGCGACACCCTGACGCCGATAGGCCCGTGGATCGTCAGCAAAGAGGCGATCCCCGATCCGCACAACCTGGCGCTGTGCACCTGGGTCAACGGCGAGCTGCGCCAGCAGGGCACTACCGCCGATCTGATCTTCAGCATTCCGTTCCTGATCGCTTACCTCAGCGAATTTATGACCCTGCAGCCGGGCGACATGATCGCCACCGGCACGCCGAAGGGGCTGTCGGACGTGGTGCCGGGCGATGAAGTGATCGTCGAAGTGGAAGGCGTCGGCCGTCTGGTCAACCACATCATTAGCCAGCAGGCATATGAGGAGAAGCTGTCATGAAAAAAATTAACCACTGGATCAACGGCAAAAACGTCGCCGCCGCGGAGTATTTCCATACCACTAACCCGGCCACCGGCGAAGTGCTGGCGGAGGTCGCCTCCGGCGGGGCTGACGAGGTGAATCAGGCGGTGGCGGCGGCAAAAGAGGCGTTTCCGAAATGGGCCAATCTGCCGATGAAAGAGCGCGCGCGTCTGATGCGCCGGCTGGGCGATCTGATCGACCAGAACGTCCCGGAGATCGCCGCCATGGAGACCGCCGACACCGGCCTGCCGATCCACCAGACCAAAAACGTGCTGATCCCGCGCGCTTCGCACAACTTCGAGTTCTTTGCCGAGGTGTGCCAGCAAATGAACGGTAAGACCTATCCGGTTGATGACAAGATGCTCAACTACACCCTCGTGCAGCCGGTCGGCGTCTGCGCGCTGGTGTCGCCGTGGAACGTGCCGTTTATGACCGCGACCTGGAAGGTGGCGCCGTGCCTGGCCTTGGGGAATACCGCGGTGCTGAAAATGTCCGAACTGTCGCCGCTAACCGCTGACCGTCTTGGCGAACTGGCGCTGGAAGCGGGCATTCCAGCGGGGGTGCTGAACGTGGTTCAGGGCTATGGCGCGACGGCGGGCGATGCGCTGGTACGCCACCATGACGTACGCGCGGTATCGTTTACCGGCGGTACCGCCACCGGGCGCAACATCATGAAAAATGCCGGGCTGAAAAAGTACTCCATGGAGCTGGGCGGCAAATCGCCGGTGTTGATTTTCGAAGACGCCGATATTGAGCGCGCTCTCGACGCCGCGCTGTTCACCATTTTCTCGATCAACGGCGAACGCTGCACCGCCGGCTCGCGCATCTTCATTCAGCAGAGCATCTACCCCGAGTTCGTTAAACGCTTTGCCGAACGCGCGAATCGCCTGCGCGTCGGCGACCCTACCGACCCGAACACTCAGGTGGGCGCGCTGATTAGCCAGCAGCACTGGGAGAAAGTCTCCGGCTATATCCGCCTCGGCATTGAAGAAGGAGCGACCCTGCTGGCCGGCGGCGCGGATAAGCCCGCCGATCTGCCTGCCCATCTGAGAAACGGCAACTTCCTGCGGCCAACGGTGCTGGCGGACGTCGATAACCGCATGCGCGTGGCGCAGGAAGAGATTTTTGGCCCGGTAGCCTGTCTGCTGCCGTTTAAAGACGAGGCGGAAGGTCTGCGCCTGGCCAACGATGTGGAGTACGGCCTCGCCTCTTATATCTGGACCCAGGACGTCAGCAAAGTGCTGCGCCTGGCGCGCGGCATCGAAGCCGGAATGGTGTTCGTCAACACCCAGAACGTCCGCGACCTGCGTCAGCCGTTCGGCGGCGTGAAGGCCTCCGGTACCGGCCGCGAAGGCGGCGAATACAGCTTTGAAGTGTTCGCTGAAATGAAAAACGTCTGCATCTCGATGGGCGACCATCCGATCCCAAAATGGGGAGTCTGATATGGGAAAGTTAGCGTTAGCAGCAAAAATTACTCACGTACCGTCGATGTATCTCTCTGAACTGCCGGGTAAAAACCACGGCTGCCGCCAGGGAGCCATCGATGGGCATAAAGAAATCGGCAAGCGGTGTCGCGAGCTGGGTGTGGATACCATCATCGTCTTTGATACCCACTGGCTGGTCAACAGCGCCTACCACATCAACTGTGCCGACCATTTCCAGGGCGTCTACACCAGCAACGAGCTGCCGCATTTTATTCGCGACATGACCTATGACTATGACGGTAATCCGGAGCTCGGCCACCTGATTGCCGACGAAGCGGTCAAACTCGGGGTCCGTGCCAAAGCGCACAACATTCCAAGCCTGAAGCTGGAGTACGGCACCCTGGTGCCGATGCGCTACATGAACAGCGATAAGCATTTCAAAGTGGTCTCTATCTCGGCGTTCTGTACCGTCCATGATTTTGCCGATAGCCGCAAGCTGGGCGAAGCCATTCTTAAAGCGATTGAGAAATATAACGGCACCGTGGCGGTCTTTGCCAGCGGCTCGCTGTCGCACCGTTTTATCGACGACCAGCGCGCCGAAGAGGGAATGAACAGCTATACCCGCGAGTTCGATCACCAGATGGACGAACGGGTCGTGAAGCTCTGGCGCGAAGGCAAATTCAAAGAGTTCTGCACCATGCTGCCGGAGTACGCCGACTACTGCTTCGGTGAAGGCAATATGCACGACACGGTGATGCTGCTGGGCCTGCTGGGCTGGGACAAATACGACGGCAAAGTAGAGTTTATTACCGAACTCTTTGCCAGCTCCGGCACCGGTCAGGTCAACGCCGTCTTCCCGCTGCCGGAAACGGCGTAAGGAGTACGCAGAATGCCGCATTTTATCGCTGAATGTACCAACAACATCCGTGAGCAGGCTGATTTACCGGGTCTGTTCAGCAAAGTGAACGCCGCGCTGGCGGCAACCGGCATCTTTCCTATCGGCGGCATTCGCAGTCGCGCCATCTGGCTGGATACCTGGCAGATGGCCGATGGCCAGCATGACTACGCCTTCGTGCATATGACGCTAAAGATTGGTACCGGACGCAGCCTGGAGAGCCGTCAGGACGTGGGCGATATGCTGTTCAGGCTGATCAAAGCCCATTTTGCCGCGCTGATGGAGAGCCGCTATCTGGCGCTGTCGTTTGAGCTCGATGAACTGCACCCGACGCTGAACTACAAGCAGAACAACGTACACGCGTTGTTTAAATAGGTGCGACCCGCCCCTCTCCCGGTGGGAGAGGGTGTAAACAAATACTGCCACAAACCCCAGGCCGGCTAAGACGCCTCCGCGTCGCCACCCGGCGCAGCAGCACCGAATGACGTAACAGGAAGCAACTATGCTCGATAAACATACCCATACCCTGATCGCCCAGCGGCTGAACCAGGCGGAAAAACAGCGTGAACAGATCCGCGCTATTTCGCTGGATCACCCGACGATCACCATCGAAGACGCCTACGCGGTACAGCGCGAATGGGTAAATATGAAGATCGCCGAAGGCCGCGTGCTGAAAGGGCATAAAATCGGCCTGACCTCGAAAGCGATGCAGGCCAGTTCGCAAATCAGCGAACCGGACTACGGCGCGCTGCTGGACGATATGTTTTTCCACGACGGCGGCGATATTCCTACCGACCGCTTTATCGTCCCGCGTATCGAAGTCGAGCTGGCTTTCGTGCTGGCCAAACCGCTGCGCGGCCCCAACTGCACCCTGTTCGACGTCTACAACGCCACCGACTACGTGATCCCGGCGCTGGAGCTGATTGACGCCCGCTGCCACAACATCGACCCGGAAACCCAGCGCCCGCGCAAAGTCTTCGACACCATCTCCGATAACGCCGCCAACGCCGGGGTGATCCTCGGCGGCCGTCCGATTAAACCCGACGAGCTGGATCTGCGCTGGATCTCCGCCCTGCTCTATCGCAACGGCGTGATTGAAGAGACCGGCGTCGCCGCAGGGGTGCTGAATCACCCGGCCAACGGCGTGGCCTGGCTGGCGAACAAGCTGGCGCCTTACGACGTCCAGCTGGAAGCCGGGCAGATTATTCTCGGCGGCTCCTTTACGCGTCCGGTACCGGCGCGCAAAGGCGACACCTTCCACGTTGATTACGGCACCATGGGCGCGATTAGCTGCCGGTTCGTCTAGGAGGAATATGATGAATAACGCCTTTAAAGACGCCATAAAAGCGGGTCGACCGCAGATTGGCCTGTGGCTGGGACTGACCAGCAGCTACAGCGCTGAGCTGCTGGCCGGGGCCGGGTTCGACTGGCTGCTGATCGACGGCGAGCACGCGCCAAACAGCGTGCAGACGATACTGACCCAGCTGCAGGCGATCGCCCCTTATCCCAGCCAGCCGGTGGTGCGCCCCTCGTGGAACGACCCGGTGCAGATTAAACAGCTGCTGGATATCGGCGCGCAAACCCTGCTGGTACCCATGGTGCAGAACGCCGACGAAGCGCGGCTGGCGGTGAAAGCCACCCGCTATCCGCCCGCGGGTATTCGCGGCGTCGGCAGCGCCCTCGCCCGGGCCTCGCGCTGGAACCGCGTCCCGGATTATCTCCATCAGGCTAACGACGCGATGTGCGTGCTGGTGCAAATCGAAACTCGCGAAGCGCTCAACAATCTGCCACAGATCCTCGATGTCGAGGGCGTGGACGGCGTGTTTATCGGCCCGGCGGATCTGAGCGCCGACATGGGCTTCAGCGGCAACCCGCAGCACCCGGAAGTACAGGCCGCCATTGAGCACGCCATCGGGCAAATTCGCACAGCGGGCAAAGCGCCGGGGATCCTGATGGCCAACGAACAGCTGGCGAAGCGTTACCTGCAGCTCGGCGCGCTGTTTGTCGCCGTCGGGGTCGATACCACCCTGCTGGCCCGCGGGGCGGAAGCGCTGGCGGCACGGTTTGGCGCAGAAAAAACCGCCGAGGGTTCGTCAGGCGTCTATTAACGCCAGGTGGCGCAGCGCCACCCGGCAACCCGCAGTACCCTACAAAATTCCCATTAGAGGAAAATGATAATGAGCGATACATCATCTGCCATCCCGGAAAAGTTCGATCCGGCTAATCAGCACAAGCAGCTGACGGCGCAGCAGCAGTCGGTTATCAACAAGCTCTTTCGTCGCCTGATCGTGTTTTTGTTCGTGCTGTTTATCTTTTCGTTTTTAGATCGCATCAATATCGGCTTTGCCGGGCTGACCATGGGGCAGGATCTGGGCCTTAACGCCACCATGTTCGGCCTTGCCACCACCCTGTTTTACGCGACCTACGTCATTTTCGGCATTCCGAGCAACGTGATGCTCAGCATCGTCGGCGCCCGCCGCTGGATCGCCACCATCATGGTGCTGTGGGGCATCGCCTCCACCGCCACCATGTTCGCGACCGGGCCGAATAGCCTCTATATCCTGCGCATGCTGGTGGGGATCACCGAGGCCGGTTTTCTGCCCGGCATTCTGCTCTATCTGACCTACTGGTTCCCGGCCTTTTTCCGCGCCCGCGCCAACGCGCTGTTTATGATCGCGATGCCGGTGACCACCGCGCTGGGGTCGATTGTTTCAGGCTATATCTTGTCGATGGACGGCCTGTTGAACCTGCACGGCTGGCAGTGGCTGTTCCTGCTGGAAGGCTTCCCGTCGGTGCTGCTCGGTATTATGGTCTGGTTCTGGCTGGATGATTCGCCGTCGAAGGCCAAATGGCTGACCGCAGAAGATAAAAAATGCCTGCAGGAGATGATGGACAACGACCGCCTGACGCTGGTCCAGCCGGAAGGGGCGATCAGCCATCACGCCATGCAGCAGCGCAGCCTGTGGCGGGAAGTATTCACGCCGATCGTGCTGATGTACACCCTGGCCTACTTCTGCCTGACCAATACGCTCAGCGCGATCAGCATCTGGACGCCGCAGATCCTCAAAAGCTTTAACGAAAGCAGCAGCAATATCACCATCGGCCTGCTGGCGGCGATCCCGCAGATTTGTACCATTCTGGGAATGATCTACTGGAGCCGGCACTCCGATAAGCACCAGGAGCGTAAGCACCACACCGCCCTGCCGTTCCTGTTCGCCGCCGCAGGCTGGCTGCTGGCGTCGGCGACCGATCATAACCTGATCCAGCTGCTCGGGATCGTGATGGCTTCGACCGGATCGTTTAGCGCGATGGCCATTTTCTGGACCACGCCGGATCAGTCGATCAGCCTGCGCGCCAGAGCGATCGGTATCGCGGTGATCAACGCGACCGGCAATATCGGATCGGCGCTCAGCCCCTTTATGATCGGCTGGCTGAAGGATATTACCGGCAGCTTCAGCAGCGGCTTGTGGTTCGTCGCCGCCCTGCTGATCATTGGCGCAGTCATTATCTGGGCGATTCCGATGAAAGGATCGCGTCCGCGCGCGACGCCGTAAGGAGCCGCTATGTGCCAGAGTCCTGTTGCCAATATCGATATTAATAAAGAGTACGATGAGAGTCTGGGAACGGAGGAGGTACATTACCAATCCTTTGCCCGGATGGCGGAGTTTTTTGGCCGCGATATGCAGGCGCACCGTCACGACCAGTATTTTCAGATGCACTTTCTCGATACCGGGCAGATTGAGCTGCAGCTCGACGATCATCGCTATTCGGTGCAGGCGCCGCTGTTTGTCCTGACGCCACCCTCGGTGCCGCACGCTTTTATCACCGAGTCCGATAGCGACGGTCATGTGCTGACGGTGCGCGAGGATCTGGTCTGGCCGCTGCTGGAGGTGCTCTATCCCGGCACGCGGGAGGCTTTCGGTCTGCCGGGCATCTGCCTGTCGCTGGCCGATAAGCCCGAGGAGTTGGCGGCGCTGGCGCATTACTGGCGGCTGATTGAACGGGAATCGACGTCGCAGCTGCCGGGGCGGGAACATACCCTGACGCTGCTGGCGCAGGCGGTGTTCACCCTGCTGCTGCGCAACGCGAAACTTGACGATCATGCGGCCAGCGGAATACGCGGCGAGCTCAAGCTGTTCCAGCGGTTTAACCAGTTGATCGATAGCCACTACCACCAGCACTGGACGGTGCCGGATTACGCCAGCGAGCTGCATCTGACCGAATCAAGGCTAACCGATATCTGCCGCCGCTTCGCCAACCGGCCGCCCAAGCGGCTGATTTTCGACAGGCAGCTGCGCGAGGCCAAACGGCTGCTGCTATTTTCCGACAACGCGGTAAGCGAAATAGCCTGGCAGCTGGGCTTTAAAGATCCGGCCTATTTTGCCCGCTTTTTTAACCGCTTAGTCGGCTGCTCGCCGAGTGCCTATCGGGCGCAGAAAGTACCGGTGTCGTAAGATCTTTCCGGCGACGGCGCGGCGAGTTCGCAGCCGTCTGAGAGGCGGTAGCCCGGGCAAGGCGCGTCAAGCGCCGCCCCCGGGAGCAGAACGTAGAGTCGCTGAATTTCCCGGAGGCGATGCTGCGCATCTGTCCGGGCTACAAATTCAAAACCCGCCCTGGCTTGTCGTCGGTTCACCGGAGAGCCAGGCCGGAAAATAGAAAAACCAACCCCCGATCACATAACCCAACCCCGCCTGAAAAGTACCGACCATTGACCTAAAAGTCTCTTCACGAAAGCCGCGTTAACCGCTTCAATTGAACAACAAAAACAAAACATAAATTTAACATCGCATTCCGATTAATACTGAAGAGGTCACCTATGAAACCTGAAAATTTCCGTGCAGACGCTAAACGCCCGTTAACTGGCGAAGAGTACCTGAAGAGCCTGCAGGACGGCCGCGAAATCTATATCTACGGCGAACGCGTTAAGGACGTGACCATCCACCCGGCATTCCGCAACGCCGCCGCCTCCGTCGCCCAGATGTACGATGCGCTGCATAAACCCGAGCTGCAGGATACCCTGTGCTGGGGCACCGATACCGGCAGCGGCGGCTATACCCACAAGTTCTTCCGCGTCGCGAAAAGCGCCGACGATCTGCGCCAGCAGCGCGACGCCATCGCTGAATGGTCGCGCCTGAGCTACGGCTGGATGGGCCGTACCCCGGACTACAAAGCCGCATTCGGCTGCGCGCTCGGCGCAAACCCGGCGTTTTATGGTCAGTTTGAACAGAACGCCCGTAACTGGTACACCCGCATCCAGGAAACCGGCCTCTACTTTAACCACGCCATCGTCAACCCGCCGATCGACCGCCATAAGCCAGCCGACGAAGTGAAAGACGTCTATATCAAGCTGGAGAAAGAGACCGATGCCGGGATCATCGTCAGCGGCGCGAAAGTGGTGGCCACCAACTCGGCGCTGACCCACTACAATATGATTGGCTTCGGCTCGGCGCAGGTGATGGGCGAAAACCCGGACTTCGCGCTGATGTTTGTCGCGCCGATGGATGCCGAAGGCGTTAAGCTTATCTCCCGCGCCTCCTATGAACTGGTCGCCGGAGCAACCGGATCGCCGTACGACTATCCGCTCTCCAGCCGCTTCGACGAAAATGATGCGATCCTGGTGATGGATAATGTGCTGATCCCATGGGAAAACGTGCTGATCTACCGCGACTTCGATCGCTGCCGCCGCTGGACGATGGAAGGCGGTTTCGCCCGCATGTATCCGCTGCAGGCCTGCGTGCGTCTGGCCGTGAAGCTCGACTTTATCACCGCCCTGCTCAAGCGCTCGCTGGAGTGCACCGGCACCCTGGAGTTCCGCGGCGTACAGGCGGATCTCGGCGAAGTGGTAGCCTGGCGCAATATGTTCTGGGCGCTGAGCGACTCGATGTGCGCCGAAGCCACGCCGTGGGTTAACGGCGCGTATCTGCCGGATCACGCCGCGCTGCAAACCTATCGCGTGATGGCGCCGATGGCCTACGCCAAAATCAAAAACATTATTGAACGCAACGTCACCAGCGGCCTGATCTATCTGCCGTCCAGCGCCCGCGATCTCAACAATCCGCAGATCAACGAATATCTGGCGAAATACGTGCGCGGATCGAACGGCATGGATCACGTCGAGCGTATCAAGATCCTCAAACTGATGTGGGACGCCATCGGCAGCGAGTTTGGTGGTCGTCACGAACTGTACGAAATCAACTACTCAGGTAGCCAGGATGAAATTCGCCTGCAGTGCCTGCGTCAGGCGCAGAGCTCCGGCAACATGGACAAAATGATGGCGATGGTGGATCGCTGCCTGTCCGAGTACGACCAGAACGGCTGGACGGTGCCGCATCTGCACAACAATACCGATATCAACATGCTGGATAAGCTGCTGAAGTAAGCGGCAGCGGGAGGTCACAATGCAATTAGATGAACAACGTCTGCGTTTTCGCGATGCCATGGCCAGCCTGTCGGCCGCCGTTAACGTCATCACCACCGAAGGCGAGGCGGGCCGCTGCGGTATCACCGCCACCGCGGTCTGTTCGGTGACCGATACGCCGCCGTCGGTGATGGTTTGCATCAACGCTAACAGCGCGATGAATCCGGTGTTTCAGGGCAACGGCAAGCTATGCATCAACGTGCTGAACCACGAGCAAGAGGAGATGGCGCGCCACTTCGCCGGTATGACCGGGATGACGATGGACGACCGTTTCGGCCTCAGCTGCTGGCAAAAAGGCGCGCTGGGCCAGCCGGTGCTGAAAGGCTCGCTGGCGAGTCTCGAAGGCGAGATTAGCCAGGTACAGACCATCGGCAGCCACCTGGTCTATCTGGTAGAAATCAGGAATATAACCCTGAGCCAGCAGGGCCACGGGCTGATCTACTTTAAGCGCCGCTTCCATCCGGTGATGATGGAGATGGAGGTCGTGGCGTAATGGCCTCGCCAGCCTCTCCCCGGATAACGGGGAGAGGCAACACAGATTCGCGTTAGCGTTCCTGCTGTGTAAACTGTGTCAGCGCTGCACCGCCTGCGCCACCTTCTGTTCTTTCCACCCTTCTTCCCTTTAATCCTGTATTTCTGGTAAAAGCTCCAACATACGTCGCAATGAGCACATCCGTTGGATTAACTTCTCCATTAATAAGATACTGAATACCAGCATTTTCTGTTCCGCCCATCGCGCCAGTAACCTGCATTCCACCCGGCAGGTAGATTAGCCCCCGCTGAAGCCAACGTACCTGCATAAGCTTTATTCTCAGCAATTCCTCGCTGCCAGGCTTCACCAGAGGGGTTAACTGCACCATGCTCTCTGGCTTTCTCACCCTGGCTCCATTCGTTCCTACCCATCAGGTTATTCTCCACACTAATCCCAACTCTGTGGATGAATTTTTATCCTATCTTTGCTCTAAAATCCTTTTAGTTTGAATAGTCTGGCAATAATAAAAACCGCACCAGTGAAGATTCCAATCACACAACCAATTTTAATGGTTTTGAGTATATCGGCTTTTTTCAAATCAAAAGTTCCTGTTAGCATTCAAACTAAAACGTCTATAGACAAAGTTATACACAGGAAACTAACAATACCCCCAAGAATACAGGCGATAAATAGAATCAGCAGGTTTAATATTTTCTCATTGAAGGATTTCATTTCAATTTCTTCTCAATGATTGGTTCGAGTTTTTCCCGCCATATTCTGAAGAGAAAGATGCTCCTATGTCGCCAAAACTGCCTGGAATGTTACTCGGTGTAACTTCTTTTGAGATACCAAAGTCACCTTTAATCTCAGTATACTTTAGCATAATAGGATTAAACTTCGGATCCCAACCTGCTTTCCACCTAGTTTGCCCATGCATTTGTACCCCAAGAAATGCCTTTGCCTATACCATAACCAAACCCAGCACCAATACCATTTGTAATTGCGCCTGAACCTACGCCTGAAGGGAAACTGGCTGAGGCGGGATTCAGTACCGACACGCCGGTCACGGTCAGCGTGGACCAGGGACGACTGGTGACAGAACCAGTCAAGGGCTGACGGGTAAAAAATCTCGGCTTTAACGCCGGAATTTTATATATCTCTAATTTTTTATACCCAGACGAATTATGTCTGTTGGAAATAGAGGTTGTAATATCAATTCATTGTTAAAAATGAACAGCTTAGGAGATAAAGCTGTAACGTCATAAATATTTTCAGCAACCAATACTAGGTTAGTTCTAAAAACAGGAATGTTAATGTTATCCACAAAAACAAACACATCATGTTTTTTATTATAACAATCGGATATGAGATGATTTATATCTTCATAATCTGAATAGTTAAAATCATCCCACAATAAGTTCCCATTAATAAATGGGAACTTATACAAAATATTAAGCGCATCCTTCTCTCTCTGTCCTTCAAGCACTTCGAAATCAGCACCAAGGGCCTCTTTACACTCATCAAATAAATTCATTTTTCTACCTATTCAACTGTTTCAATATGGTTTCAAACGCTTTTTCATTACCTTCAAATGGTATAACCTGCTTGACTGCTTTGCCCGGCCCTTTCCCTTGAGAGTAATCCCATACGTTGATGTGCGTTCCCTTTTCAGGATCATAATCAACACGCCAACCAACCTTACCATCATTAGATTGCCGTCCAATTATTTTTCCATTCCCAGCACTCACTTCTAGTCGCCCAATTACAGGCTTAGAGTCAGCACCCAAATTACCCACAATATTTAGCGCCTTATTTCGAGCATTTTCCCAGTTTTTTTCAGATTTTAATATTGTTTCAATTCGAGTCGCTGGACTTGGTACTTTCCTCCCTGGCAACATAATGCCTGCCAGCAGCCCGCCCGTTGCTTCCAGTGCAGCTTGATTCCCGCCAGCCGCCTGTTTAACCGTATCCGCAACCGCAGACCAGGTTTCACCCTGCATCAGCGTGGTAACAGTATCCGCCAGCGCCTGATTCTTCCCGGCCAGGTCGCTCATCGCTTTACTGCAGTAACTGTCACCCACAGCACAGGAAGCCAGCACCATGGCCGCATCAGCAGCATAGTCAACAGAACCTAATGCCGCATCGCCGGTATCAGCAAGGCCATTGATAATGGCGTTCGCGATGGCAGAAGTGGTGCCTTCACCCAGCTTTTCCCTGACCTGATTTTTCAGGGATTCAGCAGCCTGTTTCGCCGCTTCTCGGGCCTTATCACCGCTCAGCGAGTTATTCTCAACCGCGTTCTTCCCGGCCTGCGCCCCCGCGACCGCATCCCCGCTGCTGCCTCCGCTAAGCCCCCCCATCAGTCCCGCCGCCAGCGTACTCAGCGCGCTTATCGTCGACTTCTGCTCATCCGACAGCTCTTCTGTCTTAACATCCGGATAATATTCTGCCGCTATCCAGCGCCCCAGCAGTTCGCCGCTCACCGCGCCTGCCGCCCCCGCCAGCGCGCTGTTATTTCCCGATGCCGCCGCTATCGCTCCCCACACCGCGTGCGCCATCGCATTGGCTTCCACATTCACCTTGCCTGTCGCGCTGTCCGTCGTCTGGCTGTGAATGATTTCCGCCACATACGGACTCACTGCGCCGCTCGCCGCCTGCGCCAGGTTGCCGCCCGCCAGACCCTCCATCGCCGCCGTTATCGCCTGCGCCACCTTCTGGTACTTTCCGCCCGTATCGTAGTCCGCCGTCGCCGTCCGGCTCACCTGCGCGCTGATTTGTTCCTCGCTCGGATGGGCATTCCCTCCCGCTACCAGCATCTCCCGTGCCGCTGCCCGCGCAGCCGGGTCGCTCTGCGCCGCCTGCGCGTTCAGCTTGCCCTGCGTCACGAGCACATCACTCACCTGGCGACCTGTTTCACCTATCTTCTGCGCCACCGCCAGCCGGTTCTGCTCTTTCTCCTTATCAAATATCGGACTCAACGTTTGGTTCGCATGCGCCGCATCCCGGCTTAACCTCGTCACGTCTTGCTGCTGACTCGTGCCGTCGCGGATAACGATACTGCCCTCGCTTACCGCCGCCCGCGTCAGCGAACTGTCGCTGCCGCTGCCGTTCGCACCCATCAGCAGACCGCTGGCCGCATTCCCCAGGAACTGCCCCGCCACGCTACCGCTCGTGCTCGCCCCCACGCTCTGCTGCTCCACGCTGTACTCGGCAGAGTTTTTAATATCCCGGAAACCCAGCGTCCCGGTATCCAAGCGGTTCAGCTCCGCCGCCGTGCTCGCCAGCACGCTGCCATTCAGTTGCGTATGCCCGCCCACCTTCACATCAAAACCGCCCTCGCCGGCAAAAATCCCCGTTTGCGCCTCCACCGATGCCCAGGTGCTGTGCATTTTGCTCTGGCTCAGGTTGAGAGAGCCCGAACCGCCGCCCATGCTGCCGCTCGCCCCCACGCTGCCGCTACGCTGCTTCGAATCGTAGTTATCGCTGTCCTGTTCGCTACTCAGCGTCAGGTTACGCCCGACGTCCATTGTCACCTGATGGCCGCTCACCTGCGCCCCGGTCAGCGTCATATCGCGACCGCTGACGATAGTCACCCGTTCCCCGGCGCTGAGGGGCGTTTCGTTATGCATCAGGCTGTTGCCCTTCTCGTGGCCCTTCGCGGCATTGGCGCTGGCGCTGACCGTCAACCCGTTCGCGCCCTGACCGAAGTTAATACCGACGCCAAACGAACTCCCATGGCTCTCGTTTTTACCGCTCAGGGTGCTGACGTTCTCCGCAGAGAATAAATTCACATCGCGCGCGGCATTGAGTAACGCGCTGCCGCCGGCTTGCAGCTGGCTGCCCTCAACGTTGATATCCGCCTCAGTGGCGATAATGCTGAGATTGGTGCCGGCCATCAGGCTACTGCCGCGGCTGGTGTTCTGCGTTTGTCGCTGAGTGGATTTCGATGACTGGCTACCCCAGGAAAGGTTGACCCCTATCATGCTCTCCGGACTGGAATCCGCAGTCTGCATCTGCGATGCCTGATACGCCTGTACGCCCGATAATGCCGACTGCAGCCCGCTCAGCGCGGCGAGACGGCCATTGCTCTCGGTGCTGGCCTGGTTAGCGCTGGAAACCGCGGTATTAATGGCGCTGCCCACCATCCCGGATAACGCCAGCGTCAGGCCGCTGGTTTTCTGTTCCACGGTATGGGTCTGGGTGCTCTGGTTTTCCGCTGCCAGAATATTCACGGTTTTACCGGTCAACGCCATATTGTTGCCGGCCACCATGTCAGATCCCTGAATCGTCAACACATTACCGGCGCTCAGGCTAAGGTTGCCCTGTGAGCTTCCGACGGTACTGGCGGCGCTACTCAGCGTTGTCGTCACGTCGGTGGCTTTCAGCGACGAACTGCCGACGCTGAAGCCAACACCGCCAGTGCCGGAAAAGCCGCTATGTTTCTCTTTACGTAGATGGTTTTCCTGGCGACTCTCCTCGGCGGTGGCGATGGTCAGGTTACGCCCCGCCACAAGGTTGACGTCCTGGGTGCCGGCAACACTGCTGCCGGACACCAGCAGGTCGCGCCCGGCCTGCATCACAATACTGTCACCGCTAAAATTGCTGCCGATGGCGTTCTGCGCCCACACTTCATCGTGAGTGGTGAGCGAGCGGTGAGCCAGCAGGCCGCTGCTGCTTTGATGGTTGTTTTCCGTCAGATGCCATGAGGACTCGCCGCTGCTGAGGTTAATGTCATTGCCGGCGGCAACCGTCAGGCTGCTGGTTGCCGTCACGCTGGCGGCGCAGGCATGAATATCGTGGACGGCGGACAGCGCAACCGCGCCGCCATTAATTTGCGTGCCGATATCGCTACGCTGGGTCAAAGAACGATCGTTGCCTTTCCCCCAATTTCCGCTTTCGCTGTGGGTAGTGGCGAGCGTCCGCAGGTTGAGATCGTTGCCGGCGATAATCTTCGTCTGGCTGCCCGCCGCGCTGTTACTCACCATGCTTGCCGTCAGATTAATGTTATGTAACGCCTGCAGCCCCAGCTGGCCGTTTTCATTCTGGACATAAATCCCCGCAGGCCGATCGAGGCTGATGTTACCTGGGCCGCCGCCGAGGGTGCTGGCGCTGTTGAGATCACGCCCGGCTTGCGCGATCAGGCTATCGCCGCCCTGCAGCGTTCCGCCAATATTGTTGATATCAGTACGCGCGTTTAGCGTGAGCTGGTTGCCGCCGATATAGCCGCTGTTATGAATGTTTTCCGCGGTTAGTTGCGTCACGCCGCGGCTGTGGATGTGCCCGCTGTTGGTCACATCACGGCTCACACTGAGCGCCACGTTTTCACCGCCGAGCAACGCGCCGCTGCCATCAAGATCGCCCGCTTTAACCCGCGCATAAGCCTGCGGCACCAGCACATGCCGCACAGAGCCATCCGCTAGCGTGACCTCTCTGGCGACCAGCCAGACCATATCGCTGGTCAGCAGCGCCATCTGCGCTGGCGTCAGCGCCACCCCGACCGTCAGGTTGTACTGTTTGGCGAAGGCGACGCCCGCGTCCATCAGCGCCCGGTACTGCTCTTCATCGTTACTGTAGCCCTGGAGGTAGCGCTCGCCGCTCAGTTTAACGATCTGCTCACGCACCAGCCGCTGTTCGTAATAGCCGTCGCCAAGCCGCTTCATCGCCTGATCAACGCCCAGCTGATTTTGCATGTAGTCGCTGGCGAGCCACGCTTTACCGTTGGTAAAACGCGGATCGGTTTCCACCAGATAGCCTGCTTTAGCCTGTGGATCGATCTGATACAGACTGCTGACAGGAAGACGGGTATCCGGCGTGACGAGGCGAATAACCGTTCCGTCAGCGTTAACCGGCGTCACTTCCACCAGTCGTCCGGCAGGTAGTTCACCTGGCTCATCGGCGCGATCGCGCGGGGTAATCACACTGCTATGGCCATCAATTTGGGTATTGCCCTGCCACTTTATGGTTTGCAGATCGATAGTCTGAACCGTGGGCGTCGGTTCATATTCGCTACTTTTTTTCCCCTGGCTGGTTTTGGTGCCGCCAAACGGGCGGCTGGTCTTTTTCTCATACCAACGAGTCTGGGTACCGACGTCGGTGGTCACCCGTTTACCGGTCGTGGCGACGTTGTTTAGTTCGCTAATCACGCCACCGAGCGCTCCCCCGGCGATAATCTGGCTGTCGTAGTTATTCAGCTTATCGCTGTTGATGATGAGCCGGCCGCCGGAGAGGATTTTGCCGGGATCGCTTTCCACCACCTGCGTTTCCACAACGGTACGCTGGTACTGATATTCATAGAACTCATCGCCACGGCTACTGTCCGGCATGATGGCGTCGTGAACGCCGTATTTGTTTTTATAGCTGGTATCGACCAGCGACCAGTCGAAGCGCTGTACCGATCCTTTCAGCGCCGCTTCATGGCGCCATGACTGCTCGACCATCACATCTTTCGTCACCAGATGGTCGTTGTAGTTATTGATTTGTTGGATATCGATCGCCATATCACCGGCGGACTCAAGCGTTGCGCTGTGGTTATTAAAGACTCCCGCCCGGCCGCTGAGCGAACCGTCTTCGGCAAGTTGGCCGCCAATGGTAAGCGTACCGTCGCTGTAGATCAGCGCGTGATCCTGGTTATTGAGCGTGCCGACGCCCATTGCCAGCAATGCTCGTGCAGCAATCGTCGCCGCCACGCCGTTCTCCGCGGCGTTAGTCAGCGTTGCCACCTGCAGCGCGACGGCGTCGCCGTACAGGCGCCCGCTCCCGATATTGGTTAACGTCGTGGCGACAATATGGGTTAAACCACCGTCAATCAGTCCCCGATTGACCAACTCGCCGTTGACCGTAAAATGGTTCTCGCCAGCGCTGATTTCACCTTCCTGACGGTTATCCAGCTTCGCCACATAGAGATTGAGCACCTGGCCAACGCTGATAACACCCTGATTAATCAGTCCCAAACCGGAGAGATTCCACTGCAGGTTGCCGTTGGCGATGATCCTCCCGGCGTGATGAAACGCCTGACGCAACGTTAGTGACATATCGCCCTGAGAGAGCACCTCGCCATCGCCGCTGAGGGAATCGGCATCGAGAATAAGTTTGCTCGCGGCAAGTAGCGTCCCGCCCGTATTAGCCAGCACCAGGTTGACGCCTGCTATATCCAGAGCGGCGGCGGAGACGATCTGCCCCTGCCGGTTATCCAGCCCCCGATTGTGGATGGTGATGTTCAGGTTACCGCCGGACTGCAGTTCTCCCTGACGGTTATCAACAGCGGCGCTCTGAATACGCAGGGCATCAACGGCGGTAATTGTGCCCTGCTGATTATCCAGCAAACCGCTCGTCGTCAGGTTGACGCTGCCCCGCTGCGCCGAGCCAACCTGCCCGTGACGATTGTTAAGATTTTGAGCCCGTAGCCGGATGTCGCCGCTGGCGATGATATTCCCCTGCGAGTTATCCATCCCATGGCGCGCAGTGAGCTGAACGTCGCCCTGCGCCGCGCTGATTTTTCCGCCATGGTTGATCAGATTGTCGGCGTCAAGCTTGATATTGCCATTTGCGGCAAGAACGCCTTCGCGGTTATCCAGCCCTCCTTCAGAGCTCATGGCCAGGTCGCCCTGCGCCGCAATCAATTGCCCATGCTGGTTCCGAAGGCTTGCTACTTGTAGAGAAAGGCTACCGCCAGCAACGATATTCCCTTGTGAATTTTCCAGCTCATGACGCGTAGTGAGCTGAGCATTGCCTTGCGTCGTGCTGATCTTACCGCTGCGATTATTAATGTTATCGGAGTACAAAACGATATTGCCGTTAGCGGCAATAGTGCCTTCGCCGTTGTCCAGCACGCCATCGCTGGTAATCGACATGCCGCCGCTGCCGGTATGCAACAGCGTTCCGTTTTGATTGAGCAACTGGCTGGTGCTGAGCGTCAATGCATGGCTGTTGCTGGCGATCTCACCGCCGTGGTTATCCAATCCCGCGCAAAAATCAAGGCGTAGATCGTCCTCGCCCGTCTGCTGGATTACGCCCTGCTGGTTATCCAGCGCCATTGCTTTCAGCTCAAGCTGGCTGGCCGTCAACAGGCCACTGTGGTTTTTGAGTTTGCCGCTGGCGGCCAACTGGAGTTTTTCGCTGGCCGCCACCACCGCATCTCGGGTTGTGATATCGCCGGACGCGGCGCTGACCACAATCCGCGCCCCCGAGGTTCGACTGTTATCAAGATCCACTGCCCTGCCCTGCGCCGTCAGCGTCCCTGCCGCCATATTGCGGCCATTCAACGCCAGCGAAGTCTGGCTATTCAGCGTCAGCGCGCCGCTGCTGGCGGAAGAACCATCGCTATTTAATCCGGCGGCGAGCGTGCTATTTTGCGCGCTACGCAAAGTGCTGGCGGCAATCCGCGTATCACCTTGCGCGGCGATAATGCCGTCATTGGTTAGCGTCGCGCTGGCCGTCACCAGGCTATCTTTTCCGGCGTACAACTGGCCCTGATTGTGAAGATCGCCCTTAACGGATAGTTGCAGATTCTGTGCGGACTGAATCACGCTGCTGTTGCTGAGCGCGCCATCAGCGCTGATTGCTACGTCCCCCGCCGCCGCGCCGATATTGCCGGCATTGTGAACGCCTACGCCTCGCTCGGTACCGACAAGACGAATTTTATGGGCGTACATCCCACCTAGCGCGCTGACGTCTATCGCCACCGCTGGCGCCGCACTGCCGTCGGATGATTTTGCCGTCGTCAGACTGTGCGCCGCATCGATCTGATTACGCCCTGCAGTAACCTTTAGCTCCTGCGCCCAAACCCCGGCGTTGATTTTCACCGCGCGGGCGAGCAGGTCGGTGCTGTCTACCGAGCTCGCATCAAGCCCGCCTCCCTGTACGATAATTTCGCCGCGATTGACATCGTAACCGCTAATCTGCCCGTTGCTGTACTGCACCTGACCTGTCGTCAGCGTCGCGCGGTTGGCATTGATAAACCCGCAGCCGTCGCAGCTAATTCCGCCAGGGTTAGCTATCACCACCTGCGCTTTCTGCCCGGCAACCTCGATATAGCCATTCAGCCGGCTCGGATCACGGGTATTCACCTCGTTGAGGATCACTCTGGCTTCCCCTTTCGCCAGATTCGGGTTACCGGCGACCATCCCGGCCAGTTGGGTTGAAGTGCTGGCGTGGCTGTTATTCAGCACCACGCCGCGCCCATCGACGTCAAACTGGCTGTAGACGTTGCGCGAAACGCCTGCGCCACTCGGTGTCTGAATATTGACCTGCGGAGTGCCATTGGCGCTATTGGCGATCTGCGGTTGCTGGCCGCCGGGCGCATGGTTATCGGCGACAATCGCTGCCTTAGCCGGGGTGAGACAGGAAAACGCGAGCAGAAACCCAAAGGCCAGCGGCGCCAGGATGGACGTCAGCGTCGACCCGGTTCGCGCGTCGGCGCCAGATTGCGGCGACACGCCCGCCCGATGAGAGCGGGTCGTTTCCGCCACCACTATCAGCATCCCGCGAGCCTTATTAAATACGATTCGATAAAAGCGTTTATTCATTGCCGTTACTCGTCATCCGTTGTTCACCGCGGCGCGGAAAATCATCCCTGTGCGCAGCACGCGCCGCCGGACGGCGCGTGAGTAAAAGTCAGTAGCTCCAGCTGACGCTGAAACCAAAAGTTGCTGGCTCGGTTTTAAAATCATCGGGTTTGTCTAAAGGGATACCGGCGAACAGGTCGTAGCTGGCGCGTAGGTACTGGCCGCGCAGCCCTGCCACGCCTCCGGCGAGGTGTTTGCCCACCAGCGTTTCACTGCCAGCGCCGCCGACTTCGCCGTAATCTGCTCCCAGATAAAACTCCTGCCCCGGCAACGGGGTCGACCAGGCGATATCGTTACGGACGTACCAGCCGTGGCTGGCGGTCAGGGTGCGCTCGCCGTCAAAGCCGCGAACCGTCCAGCGGCTGCCGATGGAAAACATATCCGGCGAAGTCAGCGGCGTGCTGCTCATCTGCCGCTGATAGCGACTGGTAAAGCGAAAACGTTGCCCGCCCAAGGCAAAAGGCAAATTGAGCTGAGCATTAAATTGCAGGATCTTGCTGAGGGCGGTTGCTTCCCCCCACTGCTCTTCTGGCGCAGGTTGAGCGCCGAACCAGCGGGTACCGCGCTGGTAGCTCACTCCGCTATCGAGAGTGGCGTTGCCAAGGTAATGGCGATGCTGCAGACCAAGCTTCCAGGCCGCCGTTTGCCGCCGCTGGACGGCAATCTCGGTGTCGTTAATGAAGTTACGCTGCTCGCGGGCTAACACATCGGCGCTAAGAGTGGTCTTCTGACTACCGCTACGGTGCAGTACGCGGCTAAGCTGGAAATCAACGTTCTTGCTTTTACCGCTGTACTGGTAATCGCCGTTAGCCCCCGCCACGGTTTGCACGTAATCGTACTGGCTGGCGGTTAATACGAACTGCCAGTAGCCCAGCGGGACCGAATAGTGGCCGGTCAGGTTCTTTGAGGATTTACCGCCGTTGCCATCGAGGTTATGTGAACCGGAAAGGTAAAAAAGATCGCTTAAGGATAGTGGGTTATCCAGTGACAGCGTCAGGTTCCCCTGGTAACGGCCGGTGGCATTAGAGCCGGAATCATCGAGCGAGGCGTCGATGCGCCAGAAGCGCTCCTGTTGGCGGTTAATGACAATATCGCTTTGCCCCGGCATCTCGCCCGGAACAATTTCCATGCTGGCCTGAACCGTCGGCAGGCGCTGCAGATTTTCCAGCCCCTGTTCAATATCGCGCAAATCCAACAGTTTCCCGTCAGTCGCCGGAAATGCGCTCGCCAACCACAGATAATCATCGCTCTGCGCCGTAAGCCTGGCTTCACGGATATAACCCGGCATCACCACCAGGCGTAAAACACCGCTTTTTAAGTCCTGCTGCGGAGCAAGGATCCGGCTGGTGATATAACCGCGGTCGATTAATATATTCTGCAATTGGGCCATCAGTAGATTTATTCCCTTTCCTCCCAGACAACGCCCATTCACTTTATTTGTCTGGCGCTGGAGCGGAAGCCAATGCGGTAAGGCTTCGGCGCCCTGCAAAATAACCCGAGAAATAGCAAAGCAAGGTTATTCAACGGGAAATAGCCCATCATCGATATTTACTCCTTCCGCGGATAAATGAATATCCGGTGACGGCGGCGCGAGCTGACTTTCCAGGGCTTGCTGGCGCTGCTGCTGGTTGATGAACTGCTGCTCACGTACGGTATCCGCAGGCGCGGCGTACCCCCACACTGGCAGCGCAGAGATAATAAAAGCCTTATGAATTAAACTCCGTTTATTCATTATTTTTTAAGCCAGGGCTATCCATGTCGATGACAAACACTCTTTAATGGCGATTAAATACATTCAAACGTGCATAAATATCAACTCATATTCATAAGGCAATCATCGTAATAATAACTTAACGACGAATTCATCAATGAGGGGCTATTTTTATTGGACTGCTGAATATATTTCAACAATAAAGGTAAAATGTGAAGTCATTATGAAATGAGAATAATGAATTTGAATTGATATAATCTGCCGCTGGTATGACTCGTGCCACACCACAACTCCCTGTGATCTCAATCACATAATTATCCCCTGTTAACTTCCCTCCCAACCGCTTACCCCGGCAAGTGACCGCTTAACCCCGAATATAACCACTCACAGATTTACCCAACTTTACGCGCGCAAAGTTCTGGCAAGATCGTCTCCAGCATAGCTAATCAATACCTCCACCAACCCTGACTCAAAACTAAACGGCTTCGGCCCATTATTCATCTCATTAACGCCAGGTTTTACTATGGATACTAAAAAGTTATTCAAGCACATACCCTGGGTGATTCTTGGAATCATCGGGGCATTTTGCCTCTCGGTCGTCGCTCTGCGCCGCGGTGAGCACGTCAGTGCGCTGTGGATCGTGGTGGCGTCGGTTTCCGTCTACCTCGTCGCCTACCGTTATTACAGCCTGTACATTGCGCAAAAGGTGATGAAGCTCGATCCTACGCGTTCGACGCCGGCGGTAATTAACAACGATGGCCTGAACTACGTTCCGACCAACCGCTACGTGCTGTTTGGCCACCACTTTGCCGCGATTGCCGGCGCCGGTCCGCTGGTGGGCCCGGTGCTCGCCGCGCAGATGGGCTATCTGCCGGGTACCCTGTGGCTGCTGGCGGGCGTCGTGCTGGCAGGAGCGGTACAGGACTTTATGGTGCTGTTTATCTCCTCGCGTCGTAACGGCGCCTCGCTGGGTGAGATGATCAAGCAGGAGATGGGTCCAGTACCGGGCTCCATCGCGCTGTTCGGCTGCTTCCTGATAATGATCATCATCCTCGCGGTGCTGGCGTTAATCGTGGTTAAAGCGCTGGCGGAAAGCCCATGGGGCGTGTTCACCGTCTGCTCGACCGTGCCAATTGCCCTGTTTATGGGGATCTACATGCGCTTCCTGCGCCCGGGTCGGGTAGGCGAAGTGTCGGTTATCGGCATCGTTCTGCTGGTGGCGTCTATTTACTTCGGCGGCGTGATTGCCCACGACCCTTACTGGGGCCCGGCGCTGACCTTTAAAGACACCACTATTACCTTTACCCTGATTGGCTACGCATTTATCTCGGCTCTGCTGCCGGTATGGTTGATTCTGGCGCCGCGCGACTACCTGGCGACCTTCCTGAAAATCGGCGTAATCGTTGGCCTGGCGCTGGGTATCGTGATCCTTAACCCGGACCTGAAAATGCCGGCGGTGACCCAGTACATTGATGGTACCGGTCCGCTGTGGAAAGGCGCGCTGTTCCCGTTCCTGTTTATCACTATTGCCTGCGGCGCGGTCTCCGGCTTCCACGCCCTGATCGCTTCCGGCACCACGCCGAAGCTGCTGGCTAACGAAACCGACGCCCGTTTTATCGGCTACGGCGCGATGCTGATGGAGTCCTTCGTGGCGGTAATGGCGCTGGTGGCGGCATCAATTATCGAACCGGGTCTCTACTTCGCGATGAACACCCCGCCGGCGGGTCTGGGCATCACCATGCCGAACCTGCACGAAATGGGCGGTGAAAACGCCGCGCTGATTGCCGCCCAACTGAGGGATGTCACCGCTCACGCGGCAGCGACCGTCAGCTCCTGGGGCTTCGTGATCTCTCCTGAACAAATCCTGCAAACCGCGAAAGATATCGGCGAACCGTCGGTCCTGAACCGCGCAGGCGGCGCGCCGACGCTGGCCGTGGGTATCGCTCACGTGTTCCACAAAATCATCCCGATGGCGGATATGGGCTTCTGGTACCACTTCGGTATTCTGTTTGAAGCGCTGTTTATCCTCACCGCACTGGATGCCGGTACCCGCGCAGGCCGCTTTATGCTGCAGGACCTGCTGGGCAACTTTGTACCGTTCCTCAAGAAAACCGACTCGCTGGTAGCAGGCATTATCGGTACTGCGGGCTGCGTTGGTCTGTGGGGCTACCTGCTGTATCAGGGCGTGGTCGACCCGCTGGGCGGCGTGAAGAGCCTGTGGCCGCTGTTCGGCATCTCTAACCAGATGCTGGCCGCCGTGGCGCTGGTGCTCGGTACCGTGGTGCTGGTCAAAATGCAGCGCACCAAATATATCTGGGTCACCGTGATCCCGGCTGCATGGCTGCTGCTGTGCACCACCTGGGCGTTGGGTCTGAAACTGTTTAGCACCAACCCGCAGATGGAAGGCTTCTTCTTCATGGCTCAGCAGTACAAAGAGAAGATCGCTTCCGGCGGCGAACTGACCGCGCAGCAGATTGCCAATATGAACCATATCGTGGTGAATAACTACACCAACGCCGGTCTGAGCATTCTGTTCCTTGTCGTGGTCTACAGCATCATTTTCTACGGCATCAAAACCTGGCTCAACGTACGCAACAATAAAGTGCGTACCGACAAAGAGACACCGTACGTGCCGGTACCGGAAGGCGGCGTGAAGACCTCTTCACATCACTAACCCCTAATGCCGGATGGCGCTACGCTTACCCGGCCTACACAAGCGAATGTTTGTAGGCCGGATAAGGCGCTAGCCGCCATCCGGCTTTATTCGTTCTCTGGAAAGCATAATGTTTGGTAACTTAGGTCAGGCAAAAAAATATCTCGGTCAGGCAGCGAAAATGCTGATTGGCATTCCGGATTACGATAATTACGTCGAGCATATGCAGACCAATCATCCGGACCAGCCGTACATGACCTATGATGAATTCTTTCGCGAACGCCAGCAGGCCCGCTACGGCGGCGACGGCAAAGGCGGCGTGCGCTGCTGCTAATGGAGGCAAATATGGCACCGATTGCAGTTACCCTATTAACCGGTTTTCTTGGCGCCGGTAAAACCACTCTACTGCGCCATATCCTGAACGAACGGCACGGCTTTAAAATTGCCGTTATCGAAAACGAATTTGGCGAAGTCGCCGTCGATGACCAGCTTATCGGCGACCGCGCGACGCAGATTAAAACCCTGACCAACGGCTGTATCTGCTGTACCCGCTCCAACGAACTGGAAGACGCTCTGCTCGATCTTCTCGACAGCCGCGATCGCGGAGAAATTGATTTTGACCGACTGGTGATTGAGTGTACCGGCATGGCCGATCCCGGCCCGATTATTCAGACCTTCTTCTCTCATGATGTACTGTGCGAACGTTACCTGCTGGATGGGGTGATTGCGCTGGTTGATGCGGCACATGCTGACCAGCAGATGAACCAGTTCACCATTGCCCAGTCGCAGGTGGGGTACGCCGATCGTATCCTGCTCACCAAAACCGACGTGGCGGGCGACAGCGACAAGCTCCGCGAGCGGCTGACGCGCATCAACGTCCGCGCGCCCATTTACCGCGTCATCCACGGCGATATCGACCTGAATCTGCTGTTTAACACCAGCGGTTTTATGCTGGAGGAGAACGTGGTTAGCAGCAAACCGCGCTTCCACTTTATGGCCGACAAGCAGAACGACGTATCGTCAATCGTAGTGGAGCTGGATTATCCGGTAGATATCAGCGAAGTCTCCAGGGTGATGGAAAATCTGCTGCTCACTTTTGCCGAACAGCTGATGCGCTATAAAGGGATGCTGTGGATCGACGGCGAACCGAATCGCCTGCTGTTTCAGGGCGTTCAGCGCCTCTACAGCGCCGACTGGGACCGACCATGGGGCGATGAGCGGCCGCACAGTACCCTCGTCTTTATCGGCATCAATCTACCGGAAAAAGAAATTCGCGCGGCGTTTGCCAGCTTGCGCAAATAGCCGCATGGACGGTTCCCTCTCCCCTTGGGGGAGAGGGTCAGGATGAGCGAAGGAGGCGCAAAATTACCCTTCCCCTCCCTCTTCCTGAGGAAGAAACCCTCGCCAATCGATGTCTTCCGGGAGGGCCATTAGTCCTGTGGGGGAGTCAGAGCATCTGCGCGCTCGGTTGCTTAGCGGCGAACCACCACCAGCTTCTGATTCACAAACTCTTTAATCCCAAGATCGGAAAGCTCGCGGCCGAACCCGGAGCGCTTAACGCCGCCAAACGGCAGCTCCGGCGCGGTATCGGTTAACCAGTTGATATAGACCATCCCGGTTTCAATCCGCGAAGCCATGCGTTTCGCCCTGTCGATATCCTGGCTGAACACGGCTCCGCCGAGGCCGTAATGCGAATCGTTGGCCAGCTTCACCGCCTCATCGTCATCTTTCACCACGTAGATTTGCGCGACCGGACCGAAGAACTCTTCAAAATAAGCCGGATTATCGCGGGTAATGCCGGTCAGTATGGTGGGCTCGAAAAAGCTGCCTTCTCGCTGCGCAGGTTTGCCGCCCAGATGCAGTTTCGCGCCATTTTTCACCGCCTCGTCCACCTGTTTGGTCAACGTTTCCAGCGCGTCCTTTGAGGAGAGCGGGCCCAGCGTGGTACTTTCGTCCAGCGGATCGCCAATTTTCACCTCGCGGAAGGCTTGCGTAAACTGGCTGAGGAAAGCGTCGGCAATTTTTTCATGCAGGATAAAACGTTTCGCCGCGGTGCACACCTGCCCGGCATTATTGAGCCGCGCCTGCACGCCGGTCTTCACCGCTTTCTCCAGATCGGCATCGTCGAGAACGACAAATACATCGTTGCCGCCCAGTTCAAGCGTCGCTTTCTTAATGTGTTTAGCCGCCTGCGCCGCTACCACGCCACCGGCTTTTTCCGAGCCGGTCAGGGCCGCACCCTGTACGCGATCGTCGGCGATAATCTTCGCTACCTGATCCTGAGAAATGAACAGGTTAGTCCATGCGCCCTCTGGCGCGCCGGCCTCACGAACCAGCTGAGCGAAGGTTTCCGCACAGTGCGGGACGATGCTGGCATGTTTGGCGATCACCGGGTTTCCTGCCGCCAGATTCGGCGCCAGCACGCGCATCAGCTGATAATAAGGGAAGTTCCACGGCTCTACCGCCATCAGTACGCCGATGGGATGGTGTTCGACCCAGGCTTCACCCAGTTCTGACGGATATTTTACCGGCGCCAGAAACTGTTTTGCGTTATCGGCGTAGTAGCGGGCAATTTGCGCGCACAGTTTGACCTCACCGCGGCTTTGCTCGATAAGCTTACCCATCTCCTGGCTGGCGATTTTGGCCAGCTCTTCAACCCGGCTGTCGATCAGGTCCGCCAGCTTGTGCAGGATCGGTAGCCGTTGGTCAATATTTCCCTTGGCCCACTGCGAATGATAAAGCGCATCCGCCTTTTGCAGCGCCGCTTCCACGTCAGCATCGCTGTGTGCCGGATACGCTTTGATAAGCTGATTATTGGCAGGATTCACCGTCTGATAAGCCATATCGCATGTCTCCTTGTTATCGCTGTTAACGCAGTCATAAATACCGCACAGGTTATTAAGGGTAGTCGAGATAGCTGAGGATGCGCTCCGGATCAGGTAGATACGGAATTTTCCAGGAATGAAATGGTGAACGCCTGGAGGGCTAAACGGCTCCAGCTGCCCCCCGGCGCATCAGGGGCCTAATGATGCCTGACCGCAAGCGCCGCCTCCGGCAAACCGGTAATTCTTAGCACCGTCTCCAACGCCATACCTTCGGCGAGCATCGTTTGGGCGATACGCAGCGCTTCGGCGCGCTGCCCCTCTTCAACCCCCTCCAGACGACCTTTCTCAAGGCCTTCCCGCTTCCCCTGCCTGCGCCCTACTTCACGTAACCTTTCGGCGATAGTCATTAGCTTCTCCTTGTGCTGCGGTACCCGCTGGGCCACTTCGCGGATGAACTTACCTAACCGAAGCGCTTTGCCCGAGTGAATCAGATAATTAAACAGCGTTTTCAGCTGCCTGTCATTAGCGTATCCATTAAGCAAAATGGCCGTCAGATGCTCCACAATACCCAGCAGATCGCGCTGACGAATATGTTTTTGCATCAGCTCCAGCAGGGCGACTCTTCGATGCTGCACAATTTCGTCATCAGGTACGACGGTAATATCCACCAGCGGAAATGGTCCGGTATAAAGCTGTTTTGCCAGGGCTGGGTCGGCGAACATGTCGAGCCAGGATAACGACCAGGGGTATGGCGTGGCGACGCCATGATAAAACAGTATCGGGATCACCAGCGGCAGCGTTTTATGCCCGTTATCCAGATGGCGCTGCATCGCGGCAATAGCATAACGCATGAGTCTGAAGGCCATAAACGCATCCGGGGAGCTTTGATGTTCGATGACCACATAGATATAGCCTTCTCCCGCGGCAGTTTTCAGCGCCCACAGAACATCGGAGTAGTATGCCCGCAGGTTCTCTTCAATAAAGCTACCGGACGCAAGCGTTAACGTATCCAGGTCGCACATTTTTCGTAGCGCTGGCGGCAGATGGATATCAAGGAAGTCCCGCGCGGTGTCAGCATGACGTAGAAACTGTTTGAATACCGCATCGTGCGGCGTGGACGTAGTCCCCTTTTCCATGGCTATCCGCCTGCGTAAGAAATCCTGCCGCCACTCTACTGCGCCCTGTTTCTTACCACACGCCCTGCTGTTGGTCTTTACGAGCCGCGACGAAAGCTATTTTTCTTCGGCTGCAAGCAAAACATTTTTGTCCAACGCGACTCGCAGTTTTCCCACCGGCTGATGGCATGTTATAAACAGCTATTCCCTTCAGCTCAGGAGCCAGCCGTGAGCCATACGCGCGACATTCAGCAAACTTTCTGGCGTGACGAACAGCTTCCCTGGCTGGAGCTGCGCAGCACATGGCTTAGCCGCCAGGCCTATAAACGGCATCGTCATCCGCAGCTCTCCATTGGGGCGATTATCGAGGGGGAAACGCGCTGTATCTGCAGCGGGCAGGAGTATCTGCTGCGCCCTGGCGACCTGATTATTATCCCCGCACAGGCACCCCACAGCTGTAATCCGCGCGACGGCCAGCCGCGCAGCTACCATATGCTCTATCTCGAGCTAAGCTGGTGCTGGCAACAGCTGACAGACGGTGTGCATCAGGCAAGGTTGATCACATCATCGCCCGTCATTCGCGATGCCGGGCTCTTTGCGCAGTATCTGCAGATCGTGGAGCAGATGAGGCAGCAGCAGACCATGCAGCTCCCTGCAAGCGTCGCTCGTCTGGTTCATACTCTACCGCTGCGCCCGCATGCGCCTCAGGCGCTAAGCGAGACCAGCGCCCGTCTTTTCACCCGCCTGGCAACCGATCTGCAGGCTCCGCCGACGCTGGATAGCCTCGCCGACGAGTTTGCTCTACGTAAAGAGACGCTGATCCGCACCTTCAAGCAGGAGACCGGCCTGACGCCCGCCAGTTTTATCAATATCGCGCGTATTGAATTCGCTAAAACGCGCCTGCGCGCAGGGGATAATATTGCCGATGTGGGCTACCAGGCCGGGTTTGCCGATCAGAGTCACTTTCATAAAACCTTTGTCAGCTATACCGCCGCCACGCCGCGCCAGTATGCGCAGTCCCGATCAATAACAGACAATAATTAGCGTTCACGCTGGCGTAGGGTGACCTCAGGTTACTACTGAGGTTGCTATGGACATACTCGCTACGCTCTTTCCTTCCGCCTTCCCCGCGCTGGCGCTTTCTCATTTTGTCGCCCTGCTAAGCCCCGGGCCGGATTTTTTTCTGCTGGTGGGCTACGCCATCCGCTATCGCCTGCGCGGCAGCGTCGGCCTGTGTATCGGCATTGCCGCCGGAAACGGTCTGTATATTATTCTGGCGGTAATCGGCTGGGGGATCCTGCGCCACGCGCCGCTACTGTTTACGGTGATTGAGCTGCTGGGCGCGGCGTATTTACTGTGGATTGGCAGCCTGCTGCTAAGAAGCCGTCCGACCACGCTGGCGCTGGATGGCGCCTCGGCTTCGCGCCCGTCGCTGGTGAAACAGCTTTTTCTCGGGCTGGGTTCTTCGCTGCTCAATCCGAAAAACGCCCTGTTCTACCTCGCGCTGATGACCTCCCTGTTGGGACCGAACGTCACGCTGGTGCAGCAGGCCGTCAGCGGGGCATGGATGACCAGCGTGGTGTTGATATGGGATCTGTTGCTGGTTACGCTGATTGCGCTACCGTCGGTGCAGCGCCGCCTTTCCGCCGTCGTCTGGCGAGTCGAGCGCACGGCCGGCGCCATACTGATGGCTTTTGGCGGCTGGATTGTCTGGCAATTTTTGCACGAGGCCGTGTAAGTATTCTGCTTCAAGTAATATTGTCATAAGCGGCTTCTTCACGGGTTTCAACCAATAATATCGGTACATACCAATTGTCCACTTTCACCGCAACTTGATAATCCTCTGCTGTTAGTGTTTTGCTGCGCTGTAGCATGGCAAGCACTTCAATTTTGCGGATCCCGGAAAGAGAAAATTGCCACTGGCTCTTTCCGGCACTTGAAAGCTGCGCAATTGCCGATTGATTAGCATTCACCTTGATGGTATTCCCGACAGAGACCAGTTGGACGCTATCCCCAACCTGCATATCGGTAAGTAACGAATGAATGGGATGACCAGCCGGATGTCCACCTGCAAAACTGATATAGAGCTGGCGCAATCCGATGATCGAGAAACGACGTAAGATCCCAGGCGCAACGGCTTGTGCAGCAGTATGGCTGATGACCGCTGGATCTAACTGTTCGATATAGGGATTTGGCGCACGATCATCATGCATAATAACAAGTCGGGATATCGCTCGCGTCATGCCAACATAAAAGAGCCTTCGTTCTTCTTCGTTATTTTCAGGTTGCAGAGAGTGCGAACTACGCCAACCTCCATCTAATATAATGACATGCTCAAACTCTTCACCTTTTACGCCATGTACGGTGCTCAGCAAAACCCCCAGGCCAAAGCGAACCTGGCTGTGCTGGGCATGTAAATATTCCAGTATGAAATGTTCAAAATAAGCGGCAGGTAATGGCTCGCCTCCCTGGCTTAGCTCCCATTGCTCAATTAATTCATAAATAATATCGTGCCAACGGTTCGCCTGGTCTCGCCCCGGTAGTTGCTGACACAGCTCTGCTGGCGTCAGCGACTCGAGCGCTCTTTCTCGTAGCCATAGCAGATAATTGGCGATCTCCCGACAGTGGCGAATGGGGAAACCATAATCTTTCTCCAGCGCAAAGCGGCAAGGAATACCTGCATCCGCAAGGGCTGAACGGACCCAAATAAGCTCCTTTTTGTCGAGCCCATTGCGTGCAATAACCGCAATTTTCTCAAGAGGGCATTCCGGCTGCAGCCGTTGAATATACTGAATTTGGCGCACGACTTCTGCCGCCTGCTGAGCCGCGCCGGTACAATGCTGGATAACAACTTTGCCTTCCGAAGGTTCAAGTGCGCTCCACTCTCCGCCTGGCGGAAGCATCTGGCGAGCGCGATCGATTACGATCGGATGCTCGCATTTCATTCTCCCCTGATTATGACTGATAAGATAATTTGAACATGCAATAATATTGGCCGTAGAGCGGTAATTCCACGTTAAAAAATGAGTACGGGCGGAGTAATCGCTTTCAAACAAACGAATAAATCGCACGCTGGCATCACGGAAACCATAAATAGATTGATCGTCATCACCCACCGCCATGAGATTAAGACGAGCATCATCTTCACTTTCATTTTTACCTGCCAGCGCGGCAATCAGCTGATACTGTGGCTCATCAATATCCTGATATTCATCCACTAGTAAATACTCAAGCCCGCCGAGGAGGTATTCACGTTGTTCTTCAACTTCTAACCCGAGCTGCGTTTCATCGCCTTTGAGTAAAGCTATTGCTTTCCAGAGCAGGTTATCAAAATCGATTTCGTCATTATCTTTCCGCTCAATCTGGTATCCCGTAAGGCTCAATGCTAATCCGTGGAAGGTTTGTACCATTATGCTGGCGCCATCTTTACCAAGCAACGACTTCAATCTGCGTCTTAAGGAAATCGCTGCGTTACGGTTATAGCAGAGCAACAGGATTTTACGCGGGTCGACCTGCTTCACGCGTAAAAGATAGGCGCATCGATGGATAATAACTTTACTTTTCCCTGAGCCTGGTCCGGCAAGAACTAACGTATTTTGTTCAAGGCTCGCCTGCACAATTTGCTCCTGATCGGGATTATGCAAATTTTCAACAATGCGTTTCCATGAGCTTTCGCTGGTTGCCAGATCGAGAATTTTTCGCCGCCCTTTAAAATAAAGTGGAACAAATGACTCGGCATCCATAGCAAAGTAATCCTGTACGAGCCGTTGGGCATAGTTAGGTTTTTCAAGACCAAGCCTGGCGTATTCATTCATCACATGGATCTGAAGCGTCTTTTGCTGATAATGGAGAGCCAGTGGTTCATAATCAGCTTTGACATACCGTTGCGATTTTTCAGCCTGCAATTTCAAGCTCATCGCTGTCCGGAAAACAGCCAGCCCATTTTGCAGCACAATGGCATGTTGTTCATGAAGATAAAGTAGAGCACGTTCTGCACCAGCCATCAGCCACTGCTGCTCATCCCCCCCCTGTCTCTGTTGGATCATTGGAATAATATCAACATCTTTTCTTAAATAATCGATAACCTGTTCCAGTGAGAAAGAAAGCATCACTTTTTTGATACTGCTTTCATCACTATCCAATGCCAATTGATAAATAAAATTCAGTACGGAGCTTGTCACACGATGACGTTGTAAAATGGCTCTTTCGATATATGCCCAGTCACGATACATAATAATCTGGTAGCTGTTCCTTGTACCATAACGAAAATCAATAAGCCCTTTATGACCGTTTGCTCGAGCATCCTGAGACCAGCTAAATAATATATTTTGTAGTAACGTGGTATTACTTCTATCATAGCCTTGCTGAATAATCTCTTGATTCATAACCGCAATCTGGAGAGGCCATGGCATCCCCAGTTCAATATCAGGATGAGCTTCGCGCAGCAGCCCTAACATGGCGATTTCAATATTGTGAATTAACTCAGTTGTGATCCTCGCATTATCTTTCCCTTTGGGGCGCATACGTACGGTCAGCAGCATTCCCCTGGTGACCAGGCCAACATCAGCCATCTGTGTCAATACGCGCATAACATCTTTTGCTTCAATTCCTGACGTATTATTTTCTTTATGCGGAAGAAATTGGGCAACCTCATCAGCAATGCTGTCGGCACTAAGTCCGTCATCGTCATTAGCATTTAATAGCGCCTGTAAAACAGCATTCCAGAGAACCATCGCCGCAGGATTCAAGTGCAGCGCTGCCATCTTACTTTGCGCTTCTTCCAGAGAAGAAAAGGCCACTTTTCCCTGAAAAACCTGAGTTATATTATCAAGTCGCTCCACATAACCAACACGTTCCAGCCACGCTATCCCCGTTTTAACTTTAGTATCCGCATTGTTATCATCGATAGAGAAACTGGTTTTAACCATAGGATGATTAATTAGCTCAATACTTGTGGCAACGACTTCATTATTTTCATTAACTTTCTTTTTGATTCCCTTAAATATTGCATAAATATCTTTAAAGCTTACTTCACTAATAGCCTGAAGGCGAAACTGTTTTTCAATGTCCTGCTCATCAAATAATAGCACACAATGCGCGTCCAGCGTATCCCGCCCAGCACGCCCTGCCTCCTGGAGATAATTTTCCAGAGAACCGGGGATCTCCGCATGTATTACTAAACGTACATTTTCTTTGTCTATTCCCATGCCAAAGGCATTAGTAGCACAAATAACTCGATAACGGTTAGCAATAAACCCTTCAAGGATTTCTTTCTTTTCACTATTTTCAAGCCGGGCATAAAAACGAGCAACCGGTAAAGGTTGCTGTTGGGTCAACACATCGCTGATTTCATCTACCGAACGGCGGGTCGCGCAATAGATAATGCATGCACCTTCATCATCATTAGAAAAAAATTTATCGAGCAAATTCAAAATCTGACTAATTTTGCTCAAGCCATTACTTGCAATGATTTCATAGTGAAGATTAATTCTTTCTACTCCCTCTGAAAAACGAGCTAATGGGTGCGATAATTTTTTGTCAAAATACCGACAAATATCATTAATCACATCCAACTTCGCCGTTGCGGTATAGCAAAATACCGGAGGAATCTGCACAGACTGCTCCTGCGCCAAAGATTCAATAACCTTGCCACAATACAGATAGTCAGGACGAAAATCATGGCCCCACTTTGATAAACAGTGAGCCTCATCAAAAACCCATCCACTAATCTGACGTTGCTTGATAGCTTGTTTTACCGCGCGGTTACGTAATTGCTCAGGAGAGAGGTAAAGAATCGCAATATCCCCCTTACGGACCTGCTCAAGAATAGCGCCGCGCTCAGGTAAAGTTAGCATCCCTGAAATGGCCTCAACGCCTTTAATACCTGCCTTATGACGTAAATTATCCACTTGATCTTTCATAAGCGCTTGTAAAGGCGAAATAACAATGGTTAAAGAACCATTTCGCAAATTCCTGACAATCGCAGGAAGTTGATAACATAAAGACTTCCCTCCGCTAGTCGGTAATATCCCAAGCAGTGAACGACTAGCTAATCCGTACTCAACGATATTGCGCTGTAACGGCGAGCCATCAGGAAGTTTACGAAAATCGTTCAGCTCGAAAATTTTCTGTAAATGCCGACGAGCATCATGGTTTTCACAGCAGTAGCGGCAAGTTTCAGACTGGCATTTTTGCTCACGCAATTCGCGGATGATATCAGCGGTGACGGGAAAACGGCGCCATATCCAGGGCGGTAAAACAGAATTCCCTCCCGATACGGGGAGCCAGGCACAGGCAAAAGCCAATGGTAGTAAGCGCAAAGGCTGTTTAAGAGCATCGCCAATAACCCGATTAAGCTGGTTAGGGCATGCTTTATTCTGAGCAACCGATTTAACTAGCGTAGGTAAAACTACGGCGGATATGGACGCCTGACCCGTCAGTGCGGAAAAAATGCTGGCCATCCCACGTGTACTGAAATGGCTGGCAACGCCGTGCTCAAAAAGATACTGATATAGCTGCAACTGAGCCAGCGGCTTTTCTTGCAGCGCACATATTTGCTCGGTGAATACCTGAAGCGATAATTTAGCGTCATTCACTGGATCGTTAATGCTATCTCTTACCAGTTTATAGTCTTTAATCAGCCGATGGTATGGATTTGCGGGAAAAGCTAGCGGTGATAAATAAAGGGTATCAATGATTGGTTTATCTAATAATATTTGAGCACGTACGCGTTGTTTGGCAATCCAGGGTAAATCATGATCCAGTATGTTATGACCGAGGATTAAATCTGCATCGCCTGCCATTTCATCCAATTGATGAATCGCTTCATCCTGATTTATCTTCAAACTCAACGTGCGTTCCGCCAGCACGGCCCCCATATGCCTTAACTTTTCATCACGCGTAAGCTCTAAATCGAAAGACAGAATTTTATTAAAATCAACAGAATGTTTATCCGTTTTCATCAAATATAGCACCAGGAAATTTCAGGAATGATTTTGATACACATTGAAATATAAAACGTATTTAATTTCCTATTGAATCACTAATTTCTGGTGAAATCCAGACGGTTAAATTGCTATACCGTCATTTCATATCATCAATGGTGCTCACGATGCCCACTCTTAGCTAGCTAAGCGCCACGGGAAATAAGTCTCAGGCAAATAAAGTCCCTCCCCTCCCGCTCAATCAGTTTTTGCACGAGTTCGCCGTCAGGCTATATGCTTAGACCTATGGAAAAACTCGCTGAACTGAAACGCGCCAAGCTGCTGGCGCTCTCGCTGCTGCTGATTGCAGTCGCCATTTTTATCACTACCCTTGTGCTGCCGCCGACGCCATGGGTCGGTGCGCTAAAGGCTATTTCCGAAGCGGCGATGGTGGGCGCGCTGGCGGACTGGTTCGCAGTGGTCGCGCTGTTTCGCCGCATTCCCCTGCCGTTCGTGTCGCGACATACGGCAATTATCCCGCGTAATAAAGACCGAATTGCCGACAATCTCGGCTATTTCGTGCAGGAAAAATTTCTCGATACGCCCTCGCTGGTCGCGCTGATCCGCCGCTACGAACCGGCGCTGATGCTCGGCAACTGGTTCAGCCAGCCGGAAAACGCGCGTCGGGTCGGCCAGCATCTGCTGCAGGTGATGAGCGGCTTTCTGGAGCTTACCGACGACGCGCGCATTCAGCGCCTGCTGCGTCGGGCGGTGCATAAAGCGATTGATAAGGTCGATTTAACCCAAACCAGCGCCATGATGCTGGAAGGATTGACGCGCGATAACCGCCATCAGAAACTGCTGGATTCGCTGATTAGCCAGCTGATCGCCCTGCTCCAGCGCGACAGCTCGCGGGCGTTTATTGCCCGCGGTATCGTGCACTGGCTGGAGACCGAGCATCCGCTTAAAGCCAGGCTACTGCCTACCGAATGGCTGGGCGAGCACAGCGCTGAAATGGTTACCGATGCGGTTAACACGCTGCTCGACGAAGTCAGTCAGGATCGCGCTCATCAGATCCGCCAGGCCTTCGATCGCGCGGCGCTCAAGCTGATCGATAACCTGAAGTCCGATCCGCAGATGGCGGAAAAAGCGGACAGTATCAAAGCGTATCTGAAAAATGATGAGACGTTTAACCGCTATCTGGGCGAAGTGTGGGCCGACCTGCGCGGTTGGGTCAAAAACGACGTCAATAGCGAGGATTCACGTATTAAACAGCGCATTGCCGAAGCCGGGCAGTGGTTTGGCGAAACGCTGCTCCACGATGAGGCGCTGCGCGAATCGCTGAACGAACATCTCGAGCAGGCGGCGCACCGGGTGGCACCGGAGTTTGCCACCTTCCTGACGCGCCATATCAGCGATACGGTCAAAAGCTGGGATTCCCGCGATATGTCGCGGCAAATCGAACTGAATATCGGGAAGGATCTGCAGTTTATCCGTATTAACGGCACGCTGGTTGGCGGCACCATCGGTCTGCTGCTGTGGCTGTTTTCACAAATTCCGTCGCTGCTGCATTTACATATTTAATTCAACTTTTTGTTTTAAAAGTATTTCTTCCATAAATATATTTTAACCACTAAAAAAGCAGGGATTTTTAAGTTGATCCTAAATTTATTGCAGTGTGAAGTGCTGAAACAGCGGGCACCGGCTAAGCGCGTACCGCTGTTTTAACACGCAAGCTCAGGATAGATTCGCCCCCTTTCCGATCGTCGTTGCGTAGAGACTCAACAAGGAGCCCACCATGTTGCAATGGATGACCCGTTTTTTTGCCCGCCATTCCGCCACGCTGTTCTTCCCGGCGGCGCTGATCCTGTATGACTTTGCCGCCTATCTGACCACCGACCTTATTCAACCGGGGATTATCCACGTTGTGCGCGATTTTGACGCCGACGTGGCGCTGGCTCCCGCCTCAGTCAGTCTGTATATGGCCGGCGGCATGGCGCTACAGTGGCTGCTCGGGCCGCTCTCCGATCGTATCGGCCGCCGTCCGGTGCTGCTCACCGGCGCGCTGATCTTTACCCTGGCCTGCGTAGCGACCCTGTTCACCACCTCAATGGAGCAGTTCCTCGCGGCGCGCTTTGTTCAGGGCACCAGCATCTGCTTTATCGCCACGGTCGGCTACGTCACCGTGCAGGAGGCATTCGGCCAGACAAAAGCCATTAAGCTGATGGCGATTATTACCTCGATCGTGCTGATCGCGCCGATCATTGGTCCGCTTTCCGGCGCCGCGTTGATGCATTTCGTGCACTGGAAGGTGCTGTTCGGGATCATTGCGGCGATGGGGTTTATTGCCTGGCTGGGTCTGCTGCTGAACATGCCGGAAACCGTCCGGCGCGGCGACGTTCCCTTCAGCGCCAGCGGCGTACTGCGCGATTTTCGCAATGTCTTCCGCAACCGCATTTTCCTGTTCGGCGCCGCCACGCTCTCGCTCAGCTATATACCGCTAATGAGCTGGGTTGCGGTCTCGCCGGTTATCCTGATTGACGACGGCGGACTGACCACCGCCGAGTTTGCCTGGACCCAGGTACCGGTCTTCAGCGCAGTGATTATTGCCAACCTGTCGGTTGCGCGCTGGGTCAAAGACCCTACCCGCCCGCGCTTTATCTGGCGCGCGGTGCCCATCCAGATGACCGGGCTGGCGATCCTGATCCTCGGCAACCTGCTGTGGCCGCACGTCTGGCTGTGGTCGGTGATCGGCACCTGCTTTTACGCTTTCGGCATTGGCCTGATCTTCCCGACGCTGTTCCGCTTTACCCTGTTTTCCAACGATCTGCCAAAGGGCACCGTTTCCGCGTCGCTGAATATCGTGATCCTCAGCGTCAGCGCACTTTCTATCGAAGCGGCGCGCTGGCTGTGGTTTAACGGCGGCAGGCTGCCGTTCCATCTGCTGGGGGTAACGGCAGGGATCGCGGCCGCGTGCTGTCTGGCGGGGCTGTTAAGCCGGATACGCCAGCGTCCCGAAGCCATGCTGGCACAGCAGGAGTAGCGAAAGGCGCTACTCCACGGTCCAGGCTTCGCTGAAGCTCTCGTCGGCGAACAGCTCCGTCAGGCCGCTGATCTGTTTCAGACGCAGCACCTCATCAGCATCCATACCGAGCTCTTCGCCGATGCGCCGATCGTCCCAGCCCTGACGATGTAAATCGCGGACGATATCGGACATCGCCGCGATCTGGTGTTTACCCCTGGCGCGATTATGGCGAATAGTGGCGGCGATACGCTCTTTCTGCCCCTCGCGCTCAGCATTGATAAGCGTCACCGGGAGATAACCATGCAGACGCCGGCTCAGCTCCGGGCGGCTCTTCCCAATCAGGTGGCGATGAAAACCATCCACCACCAGGTGCCGTCGCTGCTGGCGAGCCACCACTACCGGTTGGGTAAAACCATCCAGTTCGATAGACCGTTCCAGAAGCTTTTTTTCCACCGTCGCCATCACGTTCGGATTGTAGTCATTCGCCTCAACCGTTTTGGCTTCAACCCACAGCACGCAGTCCACCGGCTCGCGGCAGAACGGGCTGTGCTGGTGGATCAGGCTCTTCAGCTCGTTAATCGCTTTGATTTTCAGGTCAACATCGTCAAACGACTCGAGATATTCAATCACTGTCTTAGCCACATCCGGTGACATCAGAGCGTCCTCCACTCTTTACGTTTGTTACTCATCAGTCGACAGTAGCGCTCATAGTGCTTAGGCTGCGTCGGGCTGAACGACAGCATCCGGCACCAGAAATCGTTTTTCAGCAGCGTCTTACAGATGCGGCGCCATGAAGGGATATCGCGATAGCCGAGATCTTTTTCCTGCTCATCGGGGATATCGTCGGGAAACCCGCGGGTCTGGTACCAGTGCAGATAAATAGCGATTTTATTACGGTAATGCTCGGCGGTTTTTTCCGGCATGCTGTCGAGCAGAAAGAGCGCGTACTCGCGCCAGCTAAAATGCGCCGGTTTGCGGATTTTGGTCTTCAGCGCAAAGTAGTCGCCGCTGGCGTTGGCATAAATCGCACCGCTGTGCGCGCCGCATACGCGTCGGCACATCCGCTCCCAGGTCTCCGGCTCAAGAATGTGATACAGCCACAGCCCGCGCCGCTGCTCGGGGCCGAAGGGTTCGCAGACGCGCATATTTTTTAGCGGCACCCCGGCGCGATGCATCAGGTCATAAAGCGGGTTGTAGGGGAGCCGTGATTTATGATTAAAGATCCAGATGTCGCGGGTCCGCCAGTCATAAAGGGGATAGCAGGTATAGCTGAATCCCTCCGGCGAGGCGGTCGTCCACGGCTTATCTTCCTCAAAGCGCAGTTTGGTCTGCGAGGTAAGCGCCATGTAGCGATGCAGCGACTCGTCGGTGCGGATGCCGATAAGCGAAGCAAGACTTCTCCCCGCGGCCAGCCAGTGGGAAAAGGCCGGAATAAACGCTTCAAAGGTCATTTCCGGCTGATAAAAAGGAAAAAAACCGGCATCGGTGATGGCATCCTCGGGCGGCTGCCTGACCCATTCAACCCCGGCCCGCCAGGCGACCCATTCAGGCTCATGCTGCGATACGCCGCTCACCGTCGTCATCGGCAGCGCCACCCAATAGAAGCGGCTCACTACATCCTGATAGCGCTCTTTCATATTTTGCACGTGCTGGATGGTTAATAAATACTGCGCCTCCCAGTCCACGAACAGCACCGCAAATTTTTTCCCTTTTTTACGCGCAACGGCTGCCGCCAGATGAAATAATACCGTTGAATCTTTACCGCCGGAAAAAGATAAACAGACCTGCTCGAAGGTATCAAATACCCAATCCAGGCGCATCAGAGCAGCGTCAAAAACATTCATATCCAGTTTTACGCGTTTCATCCTTCACCCCTGATAAATGAATCGCCGTCAGAATGTACTTATAGAAAAAATCCGTAAGCCAGATAACCTGAAAACAGGTCTATAGATTATTCATCCAGATACCGCATGCTGAAAAAAGGCGAGCGCAACTAAATGTTATTCACACCATGAAAAACATGTTATCTCATTTAAATTCATGAAGTTATGAGAATCGCTCTTATTGTCTTCATTTTAACGAGAATACTGTGATCTCAGTCACAATTAGCTCCTGAGCGATTTAATCAACCTCCTTCGTTATGGCCAAAAACATCACGCCATATCACAACTGACTCCCCGCGATCGGATATAATCAGCAGCCCTGTTTAACCGTAACAATATTGATTAAGGAACGCTATGAGCGATATAGATCTCAGCCCGCCGCAACGCGATCTGCTACGCGAAAAGCTGTATAAATACTGCCAGGAGAATTTTGAACTGGAACTGGAGCAATTTGACGCGGAATTTTTTGTCGACTTTATCGCGAAAGAGCTGGGTCCAATGTTTTATAACGCCGGGATTGATGCGGCCATCGCCACCCACCTTGCATGGAGCGATCGAATTCAGGAAGAGATGGATCTGAAAAAAGTCTATTAGCGGAAGATCAATAAATACCCATACAAAATGTGGCTATAATGCGACCTCTTTCATCATCTCCCGTGTACGGGGAAGGAAAACCATGTCGCTTATCACCGATCTACCCGCCATTTTTGACCACTTCTCTTCAGCCCGCCAGCAGGGTTTCCTCACGGTCATGGAGCTTAAAGAGCAAAATATTCCGCTGGTTGGCACCTACTGCACCTTTATGCCGCAGGAGATCCCGTTGGCCGCGGGCGCGGTGGTGGTGTCGCTGTGTTCCACCTCCGACGAGACGATTGAAGAGGCCGAAAAGGATCTGCCGCGCAACCTCTGTCCGCTGATAAAAAGCAGCTACGGTTTTGGCAAGACCGACAAATGCCCCTACTTCTACTTTTCCGACCTCGTGGTGGGCGAAACCACCTGCGATGGCAAAAAGAAAATGTATGAATACATGGCTGAATTCAAAGCCGTACATGTGATGCAGCTGCCGAACAGCGCCAGCGATGATGCCTCGCGAGCGCTGTGGAAAGCGGAAATCCTGCGCCTGCAAAAGGCGGTGGAAGATCGCTTTGGTACGCCGATCACCGAAGCCGCCCTGCGCGACGCGATTATCCTCAAGAACCGCGAAAGGCGGGCGCTGGCGAACTTTTATCGCGTCGGCCAGCTCAATCCGCCCGCGCTCAGCGGTAGCGATATTTTAAAAGTGGTCTACGGTGCGACCTTTCGCTTCGATAAAGCGGCGCTAATCGATGAACTCAACGGCATGGCCGATCGGGTGCGTCTGCAGTGGCAAGAGGGGAAACGGCTGGAGGCGCGGCCGCGTATTCTGATCACCGGCTGCCCAATCGGCGGGGCGGCGGAAAAAGTGGTGAAGGCCATTGAAGACAACGGCGGCTGGGTGGTCGGTTTTGAAAACTGCACCGGCGCGAAAGCCACCGAGCGCTGCGTGGAGGAGACTGGCGACGTTTACGACGCCCTGACCGATAAGTATCTCGCTATCGGCTGCTCCTGCATCTCGCCGAACGACCAGCGCCTGGATCTGCTCAGCCAGATGGTGGACGAGTATCAGGCAGACGGCGTGGTGGATGTTATTTTGCAGGCCTGCCATACCTATGCGGTGGAATCGCTGGCGATAAAACGCCACGTGCGCCAGCAGCACAACATCCCCTACATCGCCATTGAGACCGACTATTCGACGGCGGATATCGGTCAGCTCAGCACCCGCGTGGCGGCCTTCATTGAGATGCTTTAGGAGCGCGCGTGACAGTTACCGTAGGGATTGATTCCGGATCGACCGCCACCAAAGGCATCCTGCTCGACGACGGCGTGATTCAGCGCCGCTTTCTCTGCCCGACGCCGTTTCGCCCCGCCGACGCCATCGTTGAGGCGTGGGAAACGCTCCGCGCTGGGCTAAGCGAGCCCCCCTTTTTAACCTTAACCGGCTACGGACGCCAGCTGGTGGATTTCGCCGATAAGCAGGTCACCGAGATCTCGTGCCACGGACTCGGCGCACGCCTGCTGGCCCCGCAGACTCGCACGGTCATCGATATCGGCGGCCAGGACAGTAAGGTTATCCAGCTGGACGAGGCGGGTAATCTGACTGATTTCCTGATGAATGATAAATGCGCGGCGGGCACCGGGCGCTTCCTGGAGGTGATTTCGCGTACGCTGGGGGCCAGCGTCGAGCAGCTCGACAGCATCACCGATGGTATTGAGCCCCATGCGATTACCAGCATGTGTACGGTATTTGCCGAATCGGAGGTCATTAGCCTGCGTTCGGCCGGGGTGCCGCCGGAGGCGATCCTCGCCGGGGTGATCAACGCCATGGCCCGACGCAGCGCCAATTTTATCGGCCGTCTGTCGGCACAGGGCCCGCTGCTGTTTACCGGCGGCGTCAGCCACTGCGCGTCCTTCGCGCGGAGGCTGGAGGGGCACGTGGGTATGGAGGTACAGACGCATCCCGACGCACAGTTTGCCGGGGCGATCGGCGCGGCGCTGATCGGTTTACGTCAGAGGAGCCGCCGGTGACGGAATATCTGTTTTTATTTCACTCAACGGTGGGGGTGGTGCGAATGCGCAAAGCCCTGCAGGCGGCGGGCATGACCTTCCGGGTGAAGGACATTCCGCGCCAGCTGCGCGGCGGCTGCGGGCTTTGCATCTATCTGAGCTGTGAGCCGGGCGAAGAGCAGAGGTGGATTCTCCCCGGCCAGACGGAAGCTCTGTTTCGCGTGGCCGGGGATGATTATCAGCTGCTGGCTCAGTTTCCGCAGCAGGCGTAACCAGGGCGTGAATCATCGCCCGGCGGCGTACAGCGAGCGCAATCACCGTTTGTATGCCGGGTACCGCCCGGCGTGAAACGAGCGCAAGGTCGGGATTTATCCTCTCATCCCAGCAGCTGGCGAATGCAGGATTTAAACACCCGCACGCCATCCGCCAGCGCGGCGCGATCGAAGTGCATCTCCGGATGATGCAGCCCCGGCAGCAGGTCGCAGCCCAGCCCCCAGAACCCGCCCTTCACCTGTGGACGCAGGCGCAGGTAGTGGAAAAAGTCCTCGCTGCCCGGCGTACTCTTCGCTGCCGTTAAGCCGGCTTCGCCAAACGTTTCCCGAATCGCCTGGCTGACGATAGCCGTGGCCTGTTCATCGATAATCGCGGCAGGCATCTCCTTGACGATCTGGATATCGACGGTGGCGCCGTAAGCGGCCGCGCTACTCTCTATCGCCCGTACCACCCGCTCTTTCAGCATCGCCATACCGTCATTTTCCGCGCTACGCAGATCCCAGCACACGTGCGCTTTCGCCGGCACCGAGTTGGTTACCCCCGCATCGCACAGGAAGCGAGTCGCTTTTGCGCTCCAGGTCAGCGAAGGCGCCAGATGAATGCCGTTTACCGCCTGCACCGCGTGCGACGCGGCATCCAGCGCGTTAACGCCCAGATGAGGCCGGGCGGCATGCGCGGCTTTGCCGTGAAAGTCGGCCATCACCGTCGCCGAGGCGGAGTAGTACATCGCCGGCGCCGCCTTGCCCTTCGGACACTCCTCCAGCGGCCTGAGGTGGAAGCCGAACAGCATCTCCACGTCGTCCAGCACACCCGCTTCCGTCAGCGCGATCGCCCCTGTACCCAGCTCTTCGGCAGGCTGAAAGAGTATTTTCAGCTTCCCGCGTTTTACCAGCCCCTCGGCGAGGATCTCTTCCGCGGCGGTCAACACCACCGAAGAGTGCCCGTCATGGCCACAGGTATGGCGAGCCTCCAGGCGGCCATCAATCATATGGCCCAGCGCATCCATATCCGCCCGCAGCGCCACGACCGGCCCCGGCTTACCGCTATCCAGCAGCGCAACAATGCCGGTGGTACCGCCGACGTTGCGCTGCACCTGAAACCCCGCGGCTTCTAATGCATCGCCGATGTATGCCGACGTTTTGTACTCCTCAAAGCCCAGTTCAGGAATTTGGTGCAGATAATTGAAATGCTCTAAAGTTCGCGACACGTTTGACTCCTTGCCTTCTATTATGCAATCACGCGCATGACCAGCATGGCGATGACGGCATTGATAATGCTCACCGCCATCAGCAGCGGCCAATATTTTTTCGGGACATCCGCCACGCCGAGCAGGCGCCCCATGTACTGAAGCTGCGACCCCATAAGGAAAATCGCCGGGATCAGAATCGTGATATCCGCCACGTTGAGGGTGCCTTTGCTCAACAGACTCACCGCCACGCCGGTTCCCGCCGAGGCGGAAAGCCAGGAGGTCAGCAGCACGGTAATCGCTTCGCCCGGCAGGCCGAACAGGCCCATCAGCGGCGCGCAGACGTGGCCGATTATCTGCATCACGCCGAGCAAATTCAGCATCTCGGCGATCACGTAAGCCATTAATACATTCGGCATCAGATTGTTGATGGCGATATTAAATCCTTTACGCGCGCCGATAACGAAAATATCGAACGGGTTACTGGAGACTTTTGCCGAATTATTCATTTTCAAAATCGCCTTTATAAGCAGTATTCAGTACCAGACGGGTGATTGCCGCACCGACAAATTTCAGCACAAACATTAATAGCAGCGGAATAATGATAGGAATGGTTAACGAAGCGAAAAGCGCTGAACCAATCGAGAAATAGTTATTTATCAGACCGGCGCCGGAATATTGCCAGGCCCCCATAATGACCAGATCCTTACGATTTATTTTCTTGCTGTCATACAGCTCTTTGGTTAGCGCAGCACCAGCATCGGTACTCTGTAAATCGGTAATCAGCGCCAGTCCGGTATAACCCGGGATCCCGAGCAGCGGGCGAAGCAGCGGGGTCAGCAGCTTATGCGCCGCGCGGATCGCGCCGTAGTGAGTAAATATCTCCAGCAGCCCCAGCGCCAGCATCACCGTCGGCACCAGCGACAGGGCAAACAGGAAGCCTGCCTTGGCGCTGATGCCGCCGCTGCCGATAAAGGTGTTGGTTTCCGGCGTTTTCATGGTGCCGAACGCGCCGCCGAGAGTGGTAAAGTCAAATGCCCCCAGCCAGGCCATCCCCTCCACTTTAAACAGCAGCCCGGAGAAAACTAATAATACGATGACCAGTGAAATCCAGGCCCCGGGCCCAACTTTCCACTCATTTGTCGTTTCGTCGGAGGAACATTCCAACGTTTTATTTTCACTCATACCCTGTCCTCACATAATGAAATGTTAGTGCGATTGTTTGCAATTTGAAATTATGTCAATTTATTGTTATTCAAATTTATTATTTCGGCTGATAAGCTTTTCCATATTCCCTCAGTCAGTACCATCACGATTTCTTATTCTTCGACTTCCTGAGCCTCGCAAACTTAATAGCAAGCCGGGAATAAGCGATGAGATTTTTCCTCCCTGCCAGTTTTTGTCCGAATTACGATTATCTATAACTCGTCGGGATGATAAATACCTGTGAAAGGGTGTTATTGTTGACCTGAGGTCAACAAAGGAGTGAGAAACGATGTTGCATGAGAGGCCTATGAGCTATCTGTATGAAGTCGGGATTCAGGGAGGCATTCGCCGGGCCGCCGATATGCTGGGGATTAATCCGTCAGTCATCAGCCGCCAGATAGCGCAGCTGGAACGGGCGCTGGAGCTACCTCTGCTGGAGCGGCAGGGACGAAACGTGGTGCTCACCGAAGCAGGGCGTCTGCTGGCGGAGGACTACTACGAAAGCCGTCAGCGCCGGGAAAAGCTGGAAAGTCACCTGAAGGATTTACGCCATATGCGCGGCGGGACAATTTCAGTGAGGATTGGCGGCGGGCTGGTCACGACCTTTATTGAATCAGTGATGAGCACCTTTTCTCAGTCCTGGCCTAACGTGTTCGTGGATATTATTGTCGGCAGCATGCAGGAGATGCTCAACGATATCGCCAGCGGCGAAGCGGATATGGCGGTCGCCTTCGGCCCCATCGGCAACCCTGAGCTTAAACGCCACAGCTTTCAGTGGGGCCCCATCTGCGCGGTGGTCTCTCCTGAGCATCCCATCGCTGCCCTGCCCGCCGTCACTATCGATGAGCTCACACACTATCGCCTGATCGCGCTCACCGACAGCTTTGGCCTGCAGCGCCATATGAACGCCATGTTTAAAACTGCAGGACGGCAGTTTCACCCGGCCTATCGCTGCAACCTCTTTTCGACCGCCATGAGCCTGAGCCAGGCGGGATTAGGCGTCTCTTTTATGACCGCATACGCCGCCCGGGAGGCGATCGCCCACGGTATTCTGCGGGCGGTTCCTATCGACCATCCTATTGCCAGCAGCGCCCAGTGCCATCTGCTACGCAACTCCGATCGCCGCTTTTCACCGGCGGCGCATCATATGTGGCGGCTGTTGCATAACGCTTTTCGCGATGCGCAGCGGGCGCTGGCGGCCTGAGCTTATTCGGTCACCACGAACCGGGTTGGCGCAAAGCAGTTCAGCAGCCGATGCATAAGAAAGACCATGGTCAGCGTAACGATCAGCGCCACGGTCACGGAGGTAATGCGGTACAGATCGCTGAACACCAGGTCCTGGTCCGGATGCAGGTTCTGGCCGAACATGATGCCAATAGTGGTGATGCTGGCGAAGCCAACGCCTGCCCCCACCTTCTCCATCACGTGCAGCCGGGCGCTAAACGCCAGCCCCAGCCCAATCAACGGCATCATCAGCACCATATGGTTGCTGAAGTCGTAGATAATCAGCTGCACCACCAGGATATAAAGGCAGGCCAGCACCACCCCCACCACGCGCCAGATCGAGCTGATCACCGCGCCGCGATAGTGCATCGGGAACAGAATTAAGATGCCCGCCATCAGCGCCGACAGCGAGTCGCTCAGATCGCAGACCTGAAAAATCACAAAGATCATCGTCGCCACGCTGCCGGAAAGCAGCGATTCGTGGCGGATACGCGCGGCATCTTTTTCAATGCGCGGCGGCGGCTTGCGCGGTTCAACGTCCGGGATGAAGTAGTTCAGCAGCGCGCTGAGCGCCACCGCCATCACGCAGGCCTCCATATTGGAGAACATCAGCGTGTGCCAGTTGCTGGTGGGATAGCTCATAAAGTTGAGCATCGTGCTTTGACACACCACGCCCATCGACCCCAGCAGAAACAGCGGCCCCTGGCTCATAAAGCGAAAGCGCATCACGTACAGGCCAAACACCACCAGCGTCATGATGACCGGCCACTGCGATAAATAGCCGACGATTAACACCATTTCGACGCAGTTCACCGCCGCACTGAACACAAACTGCCGCGCCACGTGGCGGTTAAACACCGGCACCAGCGACAGCAGCATCAGCGGATAAACCACGAAGAAGACGCCGTACTGCACGTCATAGAAAGTTGATATGCTCAGCGCGATAGTACCGGCCACGGCGATACGCAAGGTCTGGCGAAAATCGTTCGCCGTGTAGACGATGTTGCCGTGCGGGGTGAAGACCCGCGCCAGGGTATTAATAGACATAGTGCAGGAAGCTCACCAGATGGATCTGCGCGCCGGCGAAGGTACGGGCGAACGGGCCATCGCTGTTATAGAGCTGTACCGTGGCGCGGGCGCCGGTGGGCAGCGGCTTATCCAGCGGCTCGTCCAGAGCGACGTGAATGCGCATGCGCTGCGCGTCGCGCACCCAGCGGGTGGATTGCTCCGGCTGCGATAGCTGGCCGTTAACTTCTTCTTGTCCAGCCAGAATACCGGCATCGCTGCTGGTGACGTGCGCCGGGAAGACTTTGCCCGGCAGCGCATCGAACACCACCGCGGCATCGGTATTCACGCCGGTGTGGCGCAGGCTCTTCTCGCGGAAATCGGCGACGATATCGGTCTGATTGCTCACCAGCGCCAGCAGCGGCGTGGCGGCGGTGGCGTACAGACCAGGGTTAAGCTGCAGGTTGCTCACCATCCCGTCAGTCTCCGCGCGGACCTTCGTCCAGCCGAGGTTAAGCTGCGCCTCTTCCAGCGCGTTGCGGTACTTCTGCAGCGTGACGTTGCGCCCATCGTCGCGCTCGCCGCGCTGGATCAGCAGATTGTGGATACTGGCGTTGAGCGCGCTGACCGACTGTTCGCTGGTCTGCCAGGTGGTGCGCACTTTATCCAGATCCGACTGGGAAACGTTCTGCATGGTGCTCAGACGCTGATAGCGATCGAACGTGACCTTATCGTTGCGCGCGGTGTACTGGGCGGTACGAAGGTTGGCGCGGGCAGAAGCGATCTGCGCGTCCAGCTGCTGGTTACTGAGTTTCGCCTGTTCAAGCGCGATCTGCGCCGCTTCCACTTTATTGATAAACGGCGTTGGATCCAGTTCATAGAGCAGATCGCCCTTCTTCACCTGGCTGTTGTTATGCACATAGACATGGGAGACATAGCCGGAGACGCGCGACGAGACCGGCGTGACCACGCGCATCACGGTGGAATCCGGCGTGAGCGGGATCCAGATATCGGCAACGATAAACCAGGCGAATATGACCAGGAAGGCGGCAATACTCACCCTTACCCAGCGGGCAAATTTCTGTTCAGGGGTCATCATAGTGTTTTAGATCTTGTTATCTTCTTCGCGGATAGTCCGCAGATTGCAGGCGATTTGATTTAACGTGGCGCTAAAGGCGGCGAGCTGCGCTTCAGGGAGGGTTTCGGTGACGCGCTGTTGATAGGCCTCAATCACGCGGTTCAGCTTCTCCAGAATAGCGCGGCCTTCCGTCGTCAGCGTCAGCAGGCGTATGCGTTTGTCATAAGGCGATGTTGAACGCAGCAGATAGCCCTGCTTTTCCAGCTGCGTGAGGGTGCGCATCAGCGGCGGCAGTTCAATGCCCTGCACCTCCGCCAGCTCGCTGACCGAGACGTTATCCCCCAGTTGATGCAGCTGCATCAGCACCGTCCAGCTTGACTGGGTCAGGCCGGTGTCGGTAATGGCAGAATCAATAATCGCGCGCCACTGGCGCACCACCATCGCCATGCGCATGCCCATCGGGCGGCGGGCAAACAGGTCGTCTTCGGTCATTTTACTTTCCTCACTTAGCTGTGAAGAAAATAATACTTATCACGATAAGTATCAAGAAACGAAGAGTGGATAAGCATGAATTGATAAATTATGTGAATGTATCATCCCCGGTCGCGCTCACGCTTACCGGGGCTACAGCTCTGCGCGGTATGGTAGCCCGGACAGGCGCGTCAAGCGCCGCCTCCGGGAAAATGCCGGGTAAAAAATCGCACTTTTTAATTGATCTGATCCCGACGCAGCCCGACATCTTTTAGCTGTTCGTCGCTCATACGCTGCAATGTTCTGCGCGTTTGCTCACGAAGCCACCACTTTTTGAACGCCCGCGCCAGAAATACGAAGCCGATAAACGGCTGTCTTGCCCGATTTTCGTGAAATTCCATCCTCTACCTCCTCACCTTGCCAGAGGCTTTATCTTCACGGATCCGCGGCCAAACAATACAGATTCACAAAATACTTTTCTTTAACATACAGATTCGCTAAAACGTACAGCAGACCTCACTTTTACCGCCAATCTGTACTGGTTTATTGATCTGTATGGCGACGATCAAGGATACAGCATGACCCGCTATCAACATCTGGCCAGCCTGCTGGCAGAACGCATCGAACAGGGGCTGTATCGCCCCGGCGAAAAGCTGCCGTCGGTGCGCAGCCTGAGCCAGGAGCACGGCGTCAGCATCAGCACCGTTCAGCAAGCCTACCAGACGCTGGAACAGCAGCAGCTGATCGTACCGCAGCCGCGTTCCGGCTATTTTGTAGCCCCGCGTAAAGCACAGCCGCCGGTGCCGCCGATGTCGCGGCCGGTCCAGCGCCCGGTAGAGATCACTCAGTGGGATCAGGTGCTGACCATGCTCGACGCCCGCCACGATAAATCGATTATCCCCTTCGGCGGCGGCTCGCCGGACGTCACCCAGCCAAGCCTGAAGCCTATCTGGCGCGAGCTGAGCCGGGCAATTCAGCACAACCTTAGCGAAGTTCTGAACTACGACGAGCTGGCCGGGCGTCGCGAGCTGCGCGAACAGATCGCCCGCCTGATGCTCGACGGCGGATCGGTGGTCACCGCCAACGATCTGGTACTTACCAGCGGCTGCCACAGCGCGCTGTCGCTGGCGCTGCTGTCGGTGTGTCAGCCCGGCGATATCGTCGCCGTCGAATCCCCTTGCTACTACGGCACCATGCAGATGCTGCGCGGATTAGGGCTAAAAACCATCGAGATCCCCACCGATCCGGAAACCGGGATCAGCATCGAGGCGTTAGAGCTGGCGCTGGAGCAGTGGCCGATCAAAGGGGTGATCCTGGTCCCCAACTGCAATAATCCGCTGGGATTTATCATGCCGGATGCCCGCAAGCGGGCGGCGCTGTGCCTCGCCCAGCGCCACGATATCGTTATCTTTGAGGATGATATCTACGGCGAGCTGGCAACCGAATACCCGCGCCCTCGCACGATCCATTCCTGGGATATCGACGGCCGGGTGATGCTCTGCAGTTCGTTTACCAAAACCATCGCTCCCGGCCTGCGCATCGGCTGGATTGCCCCCGGCCGTTATTACGATCGCCTGCTGCAGATGAAATATGCCGCCAGCGGTACCAACGTCCCCTCCACCCAACTGGCGGCCTGTAACTTTATTCGCGAAGGCCACTATCACCGCCACGTGCGAAGAATGCGGCAGATCTACCAGCGCAATATGGAGATCTACACCTGCTGGCTGCGGGAGTTTTTCCCCTGCGGGATCTGCGTTACCCGCCCGAAAGGCGGCTTTATGCTGTGGGTCGAGCTGCCGGAGCAGGTGGACATGGTCTGCGTCGCGAAGCAGCTGTGCCGGCTGAAAATCCAGGTCGCGCCGGGATCGCTGTTTTCCGCATCCGGGAAATACCGCAACTGCTTAAGGATCAACTGCGCTCTGCCGCCGATAGATAAACATAAAGAGGTGATGGTGCAGCTGGGCATGGCGGTGAAGGTGGCGATGGAGTGGGCGCCGGAGTGAGGTTATAGGCTGGTCCCGGTGGCGCTGCGTATGACCGGGCTACAGGTTCACCGCCGCCTACGGGCCTGTAGCCCGCTCGGGTGCGCCAGCACCGCCTCCGGTTTTCCCTCTTTGAGAGCCCAAATCCCTTGGTATTATCATCAATGCTCCCCCGGCATATTGCGCTAAATGACCAGCACGTAAATTTTCGCAGAGTAATCTGCTATATAAACGATTAATATCAGTAAATAATGAAAAAATGACAACCAGTAATAAAACATTGAACAGCCAAACAACTTAATAACCAGCATATAAAAATATTAGAATAAAATATTTAACCGCATGATTCATCAGCAAATATATATCATTTATTTTTGAAAAACCTGACCAGATTGCCTTCCTGTAATAATCCCGATAAATTCACTCCTTCCCCCTGCGGGAAACTCTAAATATAAAAACGCAACAATATAACCGGGATGAATGTCATGAAAATAACCAAAGACCAGGTGGTCTACGCCATGTCGCGCGATAACGCTCCTGTCGCTACCGTCAGCAGCGGAAGCGAAGTGCTGTTTGAAACGTGCGACTGCTTCTCCGACCAAATCACCTCCGCCGATGCCGTGTTCAACGAACTGGACTGGCAGCGTATCAACCCGGCGACCGGGCCGGTCTACGTCGAGGGCGCCGAGCCGGGTGATGCGCTCAAGGTCACCATCAAGCGCATTACCCTGACGAGCAATCAGGCGGTGATGGTCACCGCACCGCAGCTCGGAGTGATTGGCGATGAGCTTGATGCCCCGAAGGTCACCATTGTCCCGATTGAAAACGACCATGCCGTGCTGCCCGGCAACGTGCGCGTCCCGCTCAACCCGATGGTCGGCGTGATCGGCGTCGCGCCTGCCGGGGAAGCCATCTCCTGCGGCACACCGGATAGCCACGGCGGCAATATGGACTGCAAAATGATTACCGCCGACAGCACCCTATGGCTGCCGGTCAACGTTCCCGGCGCGCTGTTCGGGCTGGGGGATTTACACGCCGCGATGGGCGATGGCGAAGTTTCGGTTTGCGGTCTGGAAATCCCCGGCGAAGTGCTGGTCGAACTGACGGTGGTTAAAAACCGTCGCCTGCCGCTGCCGATGCTCGAAAACAGCGAGACCCTGTTTACCCTCGCTTCGGCACAGACGCTTGATGATGCCGCCGCCCTGGCCACCCGTAATATGGCGCATTTTATCGCCGACAATACCTCCCTGACGCTGGCTGAAGCGATCAGTATTCTGAGCATCGCCGGCGACCTGCAAATCTGTCAGGTGGTCGATCCGCTGAAAACCTGTCGCTATGCCTTACCGAAATCAGTGGCTGAACAGCTCTCCCTGAGCGTCGAAGGGGAGCATGCATGAGCGTTGAACAATTTGGCTATAAGCAGGAGCTGCATCGGGCGCTGACGTTCCGCGATCTGCTGGTCTACGGCATGATATTTATGGTGCCCATCGCGCCGTTTGGCGTCTTTGGCTACGTCTGGGACGGCGCGCAGGGCATGGTGGCGCTGGCTTATCTCATCGGTATGGTGGCGATGTTCTTTACCGCCATGAGCTACTGGTCGATGTCGCGCGCGTTCCCGGTCTCCGGATCGGTATACGCGTATGCCCAGCGCGGTATTCATCCGATTGTCGGCTTTTTTGCTGGCTGGCTGATCCTGCTGGACTATATTCTGGTGCCCTCGCTGCTCTATATCGTCAGCGCGGCGGCGCTGGCGCCTATGCTGCCTGGCGTGCCGGGCTGGCTGTGGATTGTCGGCTTTATTGCGATTAACAGCCTGATTAACCTGCGCGGCATTACCTTTACCGCGCGCGCCAATAACACGATTCTGATCGCGGAGATCGTGGTGCTGTCGGTGTTCGTCGTTCTCGGGCTGATTGCGCTCTACTCCGGCGCCGGGGCGGGCCATCTGACCCTCGACCCGCTCTATAACGCCGATAAGTTCAGCCTGCCGCTGGTGATGGGCGCGGTCTCCATCGCCGTGCTCTCGTTCCTCGGCTTCGACGGGATCTCCACGCTGTCCGAGGAAACGAAAGGCGGCGTGGATACCGTGGGTAAGGCGTCGCTGGGCGCGCTGATGCTGGTCGGTTCGCTGTTTATCCTGCAAACGTGGATTGCCGCCGATCTGGCGCAGGGCATGACGTTTAGCAGCCTCGATACCGCCTTCTACGATACCGCGAATCTGGCGGGCGGCGGCTGGCTGAAGTATGTCACCATGTGGTCGACGGTGATCTCCTGGGGGATTGCCAACGCCCTGGTGGCGCAGGCCGCCGTGTCGCGCATTCTGTTTGCGATGGCGCGCGACAAGCAGCTGCCGCAGCTGCTGGCAAAAGTGCACCCGCGGCTGAAAACGCCTTACGTTAGCACCCTGTTTGTGGCGCTGATTTCGCTGGCTTCCGGCCTCTGGTTCTACGGCGATATCGATAACCTCAGCCGTCTGGTGAACTTCGGCGCGCTGATGGGCTTCCTGGTGTTGCATATTGCGGTCATCAACCACTATCTGATCCGCAATAAGTCACGCAATCTGGTGATGCACCTGCTGTTCCCGGTGATTGGCCTGTGCATTATCGGCTTTGTGATTTATGAGATGGACGTGCAGGCCAAGGTGCTTGGGCTGAGCTGGCTGGCGGTTGGCGTGGTCTATTACCTGCTGATGCGCCTGGTGCTCAAGCGCAATGTGGAACTGAAGCTGGAAGGCTAGCGCGATTTATCTCCCCGGCTCGCGCTGCGCTTAGCCGGGCTACGGGTTCCCGGCCGTCTGCGAGCCGGTAGCCCGGACAAGGCGCGTCAGCGCCGCCTCCGGGGAAACAACGCGCAATGCAGCCTCCGCTTTTCCCCGGCTCGCGCTGCGCTTAGGCGGGCTACGGGTTCCCGGCCGCCTGTTCGTCCTCGCCAAAAAACACCATACCTTTATAGGGCTTCGCCCGGCACGCCGCCAGGCGCTGGGCGAGGTTGCCGACGTGCAGCTCCAGCTTGTGGCCGTCCGGATCGAGAAAATAGTGCGACGCGCCTTCGCTTTTATTGGTTTTCCAAACCGGAACGCCAGCCGCATTCAGCCGCCCGGCAAAAAGCGCGAAATCCGCCTCCGCAATGCTGAAAGCATAGTGGGTGTAGTCGCTCTCCTCCGGCGGGGTAACGCGCCGCTGAGGGTCCAGCGACAGGCACAGCCAGAGGTCGCCGCAGGAAAAATACGCGCCGTTATCCCAGCGCGCGCGCAGCGTCATTCCGGGCAGCTGCTGATAAAACGCCACGCTCGGCGCCAGCTGGCTGACCGCCAGAGTCAGATGGTTTAATCCGCTTAACATGGCTTCTCCTCTAATGACGTTACGATTTGCTGACGCAGCCACCGATGCGCCGGGTCGCGATGCCAGCGCTCGTGCCACAGCATCAACATATCAAATCCGGCGACCGCCAGCGGCGGTTCGACCACCGTCAGACCCGCAGCTCCGCTCACCAGCCGCTCCGGCAGCACCGCCACCAGCTCGCTATTGCGCAGCGTCTCCAGCATAAACAGGAAATGTGGCACGGAAAGGACAACTCGCCGCGCCAGACCGAGATTCGCCAGCGCGCTATCGGTCGCGGCGCTGAATCCTCCGCCGTCCGGCGAGACAATCACCTGTTCCAGCTGGCAGAACTGCGCCAGAGTTAACGCCGACTGCAGCGCCGGGTGCCCGGCCCGCCCGGCAAGCACGTAGCGTTCGTGGAACAACAAACGCTGATGCAGCGCGGGCGGTGCACCATCGCGCGTGTGAAAAAACAGATCCACTTCGTCGCGATCCGCCTGCTGAACCAGCCGCGAAGGCTGCAGCTCAAACAGCGCCAGACGGCTGGCCGGAGAGGCGATGCGCAGCGCGTTGAGCGCCGGCAGCAAAATCGCCGACGCCATATAGTCGGTCGCCGCCACCCGCCAGGTCTGCGCCGCCGTGGCCGGGTCAAAAGGCTGAACCGGCGCCACCGCCAGCTCCAGCGCCAGCAGCGCATCGCGCAGCGGCCCGCGCAGTTCATCGGCGCGGGCGGTGGGCTGCATTCCGCGTGGCCCCGGCAGCAGCAGCGGGTCGGCGAAAATTTCCCGCAGTCTCGCCAGTTGGACGCTAACCGACGGCTGCGACAGGTTGAGGCGCTGCGCCGCCCGGGTGACGTTATTTTCGCTAAGCAGGACGTGAAGCGTGCGTAGCAGATTGAGATCCAGACGCTGGAGATTAACCATGACTATACCTGTCATTAAAGTAATTCATTTCTACTATAGCGCCGCCAACTCTACTCTGCAGCTCTCCCTTATGCTGAGATGATTTCAATGAAAATATTACTGGTTTACGCCCATCCTGAACCGCGTTCGCTTAACGGCGCGCTGAAAGATTTTACCGTGCAACATCTACAAAACGCCGGTCACGACGTGCAGGTGTCCGATCTCTACGCCATGCGCTGGAAGGCGGGATTTGATGCCGACGACAGCAGCGCCCCGCCGGTGGGTGCAAGCTGGCGGGCGACGCGAGATTCGCAATATGCCTTCGCTCACGGCACGCAGAGCGCGGATATCGTGGGCGAACAGGAGAAGCTGCTGTGGGCCGATACGGTGATTTTCCAGTTCCCGCTGTGGTGGTTTTCACTGCCCGCCATCATGAAAGGCTGGATTGATCGGGTTTACGCTTACGGGTTTGCCTACGGCGTCGGCGAGCACAGCGATACGCACTGGGGCGATCGCTACGGCGAAGGCACGTTCGCGGGTAAACGGGCGATGCTGGTCGTTACCGCCGGCGGATGGGCGGAGCACTATGCTCCGCGTGGAATTAACGGGTCTATCGACGACATTCTGTTCCCCATTCAGCACGGGATGCTGTTCTATCCCGGATTTGAGGTGCTGCCGCCGGTGGTGTTCTACCGCACCGACAAACTCGATGAACAGCGCTTCGCCATCCTGCGCGAGGAGCTGGCCCGGCGGCTGGATACCCTCTCTGAAACGCCGCCCATTCCTTTCCGCCGTCAGAATCACGGCGACTATTTGATCCCCTCTCTGAACCTGCGTCCGGAGCTGGCGCCTGGAGAAAATGGCCTCGCTATCCACGTGAAGCCTATGTGAATCTCGGTGGGTGATATTCGCGGCGCGGCGAATATCACCACAATTCATAAGGTGAACTGTGAGCCTCCACGCAATAACGGCATCACGCCCCGCTACGCCCCTTCGCATATTGATAGCGATCAAGAATAATCATACCGTCTGGTCGGTATGATTCGGGCCATGAATATGGAAGCCCAACATCGTAAAAAAGATCCTGTCCGCCTGCATAAGCAACTGCTGGAATCCGCAGCCACTATCGCCGGTCGGGACGGTATCGCCTCGCTGTCGCTGAACGCCGTCGCGCGCGAAGCGGGCGTCAGCAAAGGCGGCTTACTGCACCATTTCCCCAACAAGCAGGCGCTGATTTTCGCTCTCTTTGCCCGTCTGCTGGCGATTATGGAAGAAGCGATTTCAGAGCTTATGGCCGCGGATAACGTCTCTTATGGCCGATTTACCCGCGCCTATCTGCGCTATCTGTCGGCGCCGGAACTCACGGACACCCAGGAGAGCCGCCAGCTGATGGTGCTGTCGCTGGCCATGCCGGATGAACCGGTGCTGCGAAAATGCTGGCGCGACTGGATGCTGGACCATCTGGCGAAAGGGGATGAACTGGACAATAGCCATACCGGCACGCTGGTGCGCTATGCGGCGGACGGCATCTGGCTATCGGAATTAACCGAGGGGCGCACCATGAGCCCCGGGCACCGGCAGTCGCTGGTCAGCGATTTGACGAAGATGACGCTTCCTGCGTGAAGCATGTTGAGGCCACGATGCGCTATAACATCCATGGCCGTCTTATTTATGATGCAATGGACGGCACGCTAACGTTACCGGGAAGCGATGAGGCGGACAGCCAGCTGTCCATCACCGCCAACGCGCTGCTGTGGTTCTTCCTGCGCCACACCGAGGTGGTCAGCCGCGACGAAGTGCTTAAAAAAGTCTGGGATGACAATGGGTTAACCTCATCCAACAGCAATCTCAATCAATATCTGAGCATGCTGCGCAAAACCTTTCGCCACTACGATATCGACAACATTATCGTCACCGTATCGCGCGGACTGCTGCAGCTCAATCCGGACCTCGCTATCGAGATGCTCGACGCCAGCCCGGAGCCGGAACCGGCGCCTACGGCAGAAGCTGAGCCAGATCTGGCCACCGCCCCGGCAGAACAGAAGACCGTTTCCAGTCGCCACGCGCGCGGCACCTGCTGGTATCTGGCCGGCGGCTGCCTGCTCACCATCGCCCTGCTGCTGGTGGTCTGCAGTTTTCTCGGCGGCAGCACTGCGCACCCCATTACCCTGACGCAAATACGCCACAGCCAGTGCGAACTGCTGGCCAGCGATGAGATGCTGCGATCCGTTGCCGAAAGCGCCTACGGCAAGAATTTTGATGCTGTACGCCAGCGCCTGAAGCTGGAGTGCAAGCCCGGCGAACGCTTCGTCTTCTTCTATGGCGACCGGCTGGAAACCAACGGTCTGGGCCGGGTGTTCCTCGCCCACTGCGCGATGCATGAAGATAACCCGTTCAGCTACTGCGATAACTATTTTTATTATTCATGGAAGCCGCAATGAGAATCGCCCCGCGCCCCTTTTTCGCCCTCTCCAGCCTGGTGTTTATTGCCGCCGCCGGGTTCTGCGCCTGGAAGCTGCTGCCGGTCGAAAACGGCGGGGTAATGAGCTGTTCGACAAAAGCGATTATGCGCTTTGAGAACATGGAGAAGGAGAACGTTAACGGCAATATCCATTTCAACTTTGCCGCCAACGGCAAAGGGTCGATGGTCGTTGAAGGCTACACCGATTCCGCCGCCGGCTGGCTTTACCTCCAGCGCTACGTCAAATTCAGCTACACCAGCAAGCGCATCTCCACCACCGAGCGCCACTATCGCATCAGCAAGTGGGAATCCAGCGCTTCGTCCATCGATGAGTCGCCGGACGTGATCTTCGACTATTTTATGCGCGAGATGTCCGACAGCCACGATGGCCTGTTCCTGAACGCACAGAAGCTCAATGAGAAAGCCATTCTTCTCAGCTCTATCAACTCACCGCTCTACGTCTGCACGCTGAAGTCCGGCAGCAAGCTTGACTAAGCTCACACCCGCTTTTCCTTCCTCGCTTTCCCGTTAGTAAAACCGCACGTTTTGCATTTAGCCTGCCGAAGAAAACACGATCCTCCCCACACTTAGCATGGGAATAAATTACCCCCGATCTGCAATAAATTAGCAACTTATTAACATCAATCCGCCTCAGGCTAAATGGTGAAAAAAGCGCCACAATCGTCACTCAATCCGCCCTGCCATCGCAGCACAAATGCATAAATAAGCGCCTTAACCAATCTAAATCACAGAGTAAAAGACTAAAAATACCACGTCAGCAGATTTAAATTTCACTTCATTCGCCATTCCCTATAGTGAACCCCGAACGCCGCATCCGCGTCCTGACGCCGTTACGCGGTCGGTTTTCCGAATCACAAAACCTGTTCTGGAGGAGAAACCATGGGTGATGCATTAGGGCTTATCGAAACCAAAGGTCTGGTGGCCTGCATTGAAGCCGCGGATGCGATGTGTAAAGCCGCCAACGTCGAGCTGATTAGCTATGAAAACATCGGCTCGGGGCTGGTGACCGTCATGGTGAAGGGCGACGTCGGCGCAGTGAAAGCGGCTGTGGATTCCGGCGTGGAATCCGCGCAGCGCATCGGTGAAGTGGTGACCTCGCTGGTTATCGCTCGTCCGCATAACGACATCAACAAAATCGTCATTAAACACAAGGCCTGATGGCCAGGAGAACGCAAATGGGTGATGCATTAGGTCTGATCGAAACCAAAGGTCTGGTGGCCTGTATCGAAGCGGCGGATGCCATGTGTAAAGCCGCCAACGTTGAACTGATTGGCTATGAAAACGTCGGCTCCGGCCTCGTCACCGCGATGGTGAAGGGCGACGTCGGCGCGGTGAAAGCGGCGGTGGATTCCGGCGTCGAATCCGCGCAGCGCATCGGCGAAGTGGTGACTTCTCTGGTTATCGCCCGCCCGCATAACGACATCAACAAAATCGTCTCGCATTACAAAATCATAGATTAACCGGAGAAAAACCTGATGAAAGAAGCGCTAGGGCTTATCGAAACCAAAGGTCTGGTGGCCTGTATTGAAGCGGCGGATGCGATGTGCAAAGCCGCTAACGTTGAGCTGATTGGCTATGAAAACGTCGGCTCCGGCCTGGTCACCGCGATGGTGAAGGGCGACGTCGGCGCGGTGAATGCCGCGGTAGATTCCGGCGTGGAAGCGGCAAAACGCATCGGCGAAGTCGTCACCTCTCGCGTCATCGCGCGTCCGCATAACGACATCGAAAAAATCGCGGCGCAGCACAAAGCATGACCTGACAGGGCGCGCCCCGTCTCCACTCTTTTAGTCTGATGAAGGATAGACTCATGATTGAACTGGATAACGATTTGCAGTCCCGGCAGAACGCCCGGGAACTGGTGCGCAATGCCAAAAAGGCGCAGGCGATTCTGGCCACCTTTTCGCAGCAGCAAATCGACGCCATCGTGAAGAACGTGGCCCAGGAAGCAGCGCATCATGCCGAAGCGCTGGCGAAAATGGCCGCGGAAGAAACCGGTTTTGGCAACTGGCAGGACAAAGTGCTGAAGAACCGCTTCGCCTCGCTGCGCGTCTACGACGCCATCAAAGATATGAAGACCGTCGGCATCATTCATGACGATCCGCTACAAAAAGTGATGGACGTGGGCGTGCCGCTGGGGGTGATTTGTGCGCTGGTACCGTCGACCAACCCGACCTCCACGGTCATCTACAAAACGCTGATTGCCCTGAAGGCCGGCAACGCGATTATCTTCTCCCCGCATCCCGGCGCCCGCCAGTGCAGCTGGAAAGCGATTGAAATCGTGAAGCGCGCGGCGGAAGCGGCAGGGGCGCCTGCCGGTAGCGTCGACGCCATTAGCCAACTGACCCTCGAAGCCACCTCAGAGCTGATGCACAGCAAAGACGTGTCGCTGATCCTGGCGACCGGCGGCGAAGGCATGGTGCGCGCCGCCTACGCGTCCGGCACGCCGACCATTAGCGGCGGTCCGGGTAACGGCCCGGCGTTTATCGAACGCAGCGCCGATATCCCCCACGCAGTGAAAGATATCATCACCAGTAAAACCTTCGATAACGGCGTGATCTGCGCCTCCGAGCAGTCGATTATCGTCGAACGCTGCATCTACGACGAAGTGCATCGCGAACTGGAAGCGCAGGGCGCGTACTTCATGAACGAAAACGAAGCGGCGAAAATGGCGGCCCTGCTGCTGCGTCCTAACGGCACCATCAACCCTAAAGTGGTGGGTAAAACCGCGCTCTATCTGAGCCAGATGGCCGGTTTCTGCGTCCCGGCCAGCACCCGAGTGCTGATTGCCGAGCAGACCACGGTATCGCATACCAACCCCTACTCGCGGGAAAAACTGTGCCCGGTACTCGGCTTGTACGTCGAAGAGGACTGGAAAGCCGCCTGTCACCGCGTCGTGGAACTGTTGACCAACGAAGGCCTCGGCCACACGCTGGTGATCCACACCCGCAATCAGGACGTCATCCGCCAGTTCTGCCTGGAAAAACCGGTTAACCGCATTCTGATCAACACCCCGGCGGCGCTGGGTGGCATCGGCGCGACCACCAATATCACTCCGGCCCTGACCCTCGGCTGCGGCGCAGTCGGCGGCGGCTCCAGCTCAGATAACGTCGGACCGATGAACCTGCTCAACATCCGCAAAGTGGGCTACGGCGTTCGCTCCATCGATGAACTGCGCGCGCCGGGTAGCCGCCCGGAACCGCAGCCGACCATCGTCAGCCCGGCGTCCGGCCCGAACCGCAGCATCTTCGACGATGAACGTTTTAACGCCCCAGCGACCGCCGCCACCGCAGCCCACCCGGCCAGCGCCGACGATCGCTTTGCGACTGCCGCCGCCGTCGGCGCGGACAGCGAGATTAATGAGCAAAACGTGGAACGCGTCATCCGCCAGGTGCTGGAACGCCTTGGTAAGTAACACATTGATATAAGGCGATAAAAACAATGATTCTCGCAAAGGTAGTCGGACATGTCGTCGCCACGCAGAAGTGCGATGAGCTAAGGGGCAGCAACCTGCTGCTGATCGTCAAATTAGATGATGACCAGCAGCCGATGAAAGACCAGACCTGGGTTGCCGTTGATAGCGTCGGCGCCGGTATGCACGACATCGTGCTGGCCGAAGAGTACCTGGCGCTCAACAAAGAGCACTACAAGGCCATGTCGGTGGTCGCCATTGTCGAGAACGTGTTTCGGGACGCTTAAGGAGTCAATAACCCAATGAGTGAATTTTTGCTGAAACCCCGGATTCGCTTTGGTCAGGATGCGCTTGCCATCCTGAACGAGCTGCCCGCCCGCAACGTGCTGCTGGTCACCGACCAGGCGATGGTTAAGTTTGGCCTCGCCGATCGCGTCACGCAGATCCTCCATGCGCGCGGCATCGCTTTCCAGGTCTGGGACGACGTGGTGGCCGACCCGGATATCGCCACCGTGGTGCGCGGTATGAAGCGGATGGATACCAGCTATCCGGATCTGGTTATCGCGCTGGGCGGCGGTTCGGTGATTGATGCAGCCAAAGCGGTTATTTTCGCCCTGGCGCAAACCCGTCCGGACGCTCACCGCGAGCCGCCCTGCTTTGTGGCGATCCCCACCACCAGCGGCACCGGCTCTGAAGTCACCGCCTTTTCAGTGGTAAAAGCCCACGCCGAGAAGCTGGTACTGGTGGACCCGTCGCTGCTGCCGGATATCGCCATTCTTGACCCGGCGCTGGTGGCCTCGGTGCCGCCGGCGATCACCGCCGATACCGGGATGGACGTGCTGTGTCACGCGCTGGAAGCCTATGTCTCCCGCGCCGCCAGCGACTTTTCCGATGCGCTGGCGGAGAAAGTGGTGCAGCAGGTATTTCGCTTTCTGCCGACCTGCTGGCGCAACGGTGGCGATCTGCTGGCGCGGGAAAAGATGCACAACGCTTCCTGCATGGCGGGCATGGCCTTCACCAACGCCTCGCTGGGCATTACCCACAGCCTTGCCCACGCGCTCGGCGGCGTGTTTCGTGTCCCCCACGGTCGCGCCAACGCCCTGCTGATGGCGGACGTGGTGGCCTGGAACGCCGATTATCACGGGCTGTGCGATACCGATGCCGCCCGCAAATATGCCCGATTAGCCCATCTGCTGGATCTGCCTGCGGCCACTACCCGCCAGGGCGTCGCCAGTCTGCTGGTCGCCATTCAGGCGCTTAAAGACGAAATGAGCATGCCGGCCGGCATCCGCGATACTGGCGTCCTTGCAGACGAGTTTGAACAACGGCTGGCGGAGATGGTCGGCCAGGCGTTACGCGACAGCTGTACCCCGACGAACCCACGCGCGCCGGATGCTCACGCACTGACCGAACTCTATCGCCGGGCATGGACCGGCAACGCCGTTCAGGGCCACTGATAACAAGATTTGGAGAACCTTACCCATGGCACACTACAGCTTAACGCCGCGCGTCAAAGTGTTGGCAGAACGTTTACTCTCACAAAAAAGCACCCTGTGCACCGAACATGCCACCACGCTCAACGCCCTTGATGGCGATATCGCCGGGGTTCCCGCCGCCGTCAAACCGGCGCGCCGTTTCTATGAACTGATGCGCCAGCTGCCGCTGTGCATCAGCGCCGACGAGCTGATCGTCGGCAACCAGACCCGCAAACCGCACGGGGCGATTTTCCACGACGAGAGCGCCGCCCGTCGCCCGTCCGCGTTCCAGTTTCTCAATCTGAATAGCGATCTCGACTCCCCGGATTACAAGCTGGTGGTCGAAAAAGGCGTACTGGCGATAAAACATCAGCTGGAAGAGAAAACCCGCGCGCTGGGCAGCGCCGTCAGCCGCAGCGGCATGGACGAAGTCAACGGCTGCCGTGCGGCCATCTACGCCTGCGATGCCCTGCTGGCGCTGGCGCAAAACCTGGCCAACAGCGCGGAACAGCTGGCCGCCGCGGAAACCAACGCTTACCGCCGAGCAGAACTGCTGGACAGCGCCGCCATTCTGCACCATGTTCCGGCGCATCCGGCGCGCAGCTTCAAAGAGGCGTGCCAGGCCTTTTATCTGTTCCAGCTGGCGCTCCAGCTGGATAACGGCAGCTACGCCGTCAACCCGGAAGGCGCCGACAAAGCCCTGCTCCCTTACTACCAGCACGATATCAACAACGGCGCGCTCTCCCCGCAGCAGGCGTATGAAATCGTCGAATCGCTGTGGTTCAAGCTGGCGGAACTGTGCGAAGTGCGCGCCGCCTGCGCGCTCGACGGTTATCCGATGTTTGACGCCATGCTGCACGGCGCAAGCCTTGAGAATGCGCGCATCAACGAACTCTCCGACATGTTCCTCAGCGCGCAGCAAAACCTGAGCGCCCTGAATCTGCCGGTGCGTCTGTTCAAGGGAGTACAACACGTTTCCGCCGCCCCGTTTGCCGCCGCCGGCGATACGCCGGCAGCAGAAGGGCTGACTCCGCGCATGCAGCGCCTGCGCAACCACTACCTGACCGTGCGCCCGAGCGTCTCTATCTATCGCGCGCTGGCCTTTACCGAAGTGGTCAAAGCCAACCCCGGCATGCCGACAATTCTGCTGCGCGCCAAAGCCTTCCGCCACGCCTGCGAAACCGCGCCAATTCTGATTCAGGATGATGAGCTGATCGTCGGTCATCCGTGCGGCAAGCCGCGCGCGGGCGCCTTCTCGCCGGATATCGCCTGGCGCTGGGTGCGCGACGAACTCGACACCATGAGCACCCGTCCGCAGGATCCGTTTGAGATCAGCGAAGCAGATAAGAAAACCATCCGCGAAGAGATCGTACCGTTCTGGGAAGGCCGCTCGCTGGACGAAATCTGCGAAGCCCAGTACCGCGAAGCGGGCGTATGGGCATTCAGCGGCGAAACCTTCGTCAGCGACCTCTCCTACCACCAGATCAACGGCGGCGGCGACACCTGCCCGGGCTACGATGTGCTGCTGTTTACCAAAGGGATGAACGGCATTAAAGCCGACGCCGAGGCGCATCTTGCCAGCCTGAGCATGGAAAACCCGGAAGATATCGACCGTATTTACTACTACAAGGCGGCCATTGAAACCTGCGAAGGGGTGATTAACTACGCACACCGCATCGCCGCCCGCGCCCGCGAACTGGCCGCCGTTGAACAGAACGCCCAGCGCCGCGCCGAGCTACTGACCATCGCTGAGGTGAACCAGAACGTGCCGGCGAACCCGCCGAAAACGCTGCAGGAGGCACTGCAGAGCATCTGGACCGTGGAATCGCTGTTTGAAATTGAAGAGAACCAGACCGGGCTGTCCCTGGGTCGCGTAGACCAGTACTGCTACCCGATGTTTGAAGCCGATATCCGCGAAGGCCGCCTGACTCACGACACCGCGCTGGAGCTGCTGCAGGCGTTTATCATCAAATGCGCCGAGCTGATGTGGATGTCCAGCGAGCTGGGGGCGAAATATTTCGCCGGCTATCAGCCGTTTATCAACCTGACCGTCGGCGGTCAGAAGCGCTCCGGCGGCGATGCCTGTAACGACCTGACTTATTTGATCATGGACGCCGTGCGCTTCGTGAAGGTTTACCAGCCGTCGCTGGCCTGCCGTATTCACAACCAGTCGCCGCAGAAGTATATGGAAAAAATCGTCGACGTCGTCAAAGCGGGGATGGGCTTCCCGGCCTGCCACTTCGACGACTCCCATATCAAGATGATGCTGCGAAAAGGCTTCGATTTCGAAGACGCCCGCGACTACTGCCTGATGGGCTGCGTTGAGCCGCAGAAATCCGGCCGCATCTACCAGTGGACCTCCACCGGCTACACCCAGTGGCCCATCGCCATTGAGTTCGTTTTAAACCGCGGTCGGATGGTGCTGTTTGACAGCTATCAGGGGCTGGATACCGGCGACCTGCGCGACCTGCACACCTTCGAAGCGTTCGACGCGGCGGTGAAAAAACAGATTGCCCATATCGTACGCCTGTCGGCGATCGGTACGGTCATCAGCCAGCGCGTGCACCGCGACGTGGCGCCGAAGCCGCTGATGTCGCTGCTGGTAGAAGGCTGCATGGAAAAAGGGAAAGACGTTGCCGCCGGCGGCGCGATGATCAACCACGGCCCGGGGCTGATCTTCTCCGGTCTGGCGACCTACGTCGATTCCATGGCGGCGATTCGTAAGCTGGTGTTTGAAGATAAGAAATACACCCTTGAGCAGATGCGCGACGCGCTGCTGGCGAACTTCGAAGGCTTTGAAGGCCTGCGTCGCGACTGCCTTAACGCGCCGAAATACGGCAACGATGATAACTACGTTGACCAGTATGCACTGGATATCACCGAGTGGACCGAGCGCGAGTGCCGTAAGTACAAGATGCTCTACTCCACCCTGAGCCACGGCACACTATCCATCTCCAACAACACGCCGATCGGTGAGCTGACCAACGCCACGCCGAACGGTCGCCTGGCGTGGATGCCGCTCTCCGACGGTATCAGCCCGACTCAGGGCGCGGATAAGCAGGGTCCGACGGCGATCATCAAGTCGGTGAGCAAGATGAACGTCGAAACCATGAATATCGGCATGGTGCACAACTTCAAGTTCCTCAAAGGGCTGCTGGATACCCCGGAAGGTCGTCACGGCCTGATTACCCTGCTGCGCACCGCGTCGATTCTCGGCAATGGCCAGATGCAGTTCAGCTATGTCGATAACGAAGTGCTGAAAAAAGCCCAGCAGGAGCCGGAAAAATACCGCGATCTGATCGTCCGCGTCGCGGGCTACAGCGCCTACTTCGTTGAGCTGTGCAAAGAAGTTCAGGACGAGATTATCAGCCGTACGGTAATTGAGAAGTTCTGATAAAAACACGGACGTTTTTGGACACGGATGTCCCGATCGTATTTCTGGAGGTAAATGTGAGCGCAAAACAAGAATTAACCGGGCGAATATTCAATATTCAGAAATATTCGATCTATGACGGCGATGGGATCCGCACGCTGGTTTTTTTCAAAGGCTGCAATATTCGCTGCCCGTGGTGCGCTAACCCGGAAGGGCTGAATAGCCAGTTTCAGGTGATGTTCTCCCAGGATAAATGCATTAACTGCGGCGACTGCGTCAACGTCTGCCCGGCGGGAATTCATTATCGGGCGGAGGAAAACGGCGAAATGAAGCACTTCGTCAACCGCAATAAAGACTGTATCGGCTGCCGCAAGTGCGAAGAGATCTGCACGCAGAACGCGCTGGATATTATGGGTAAAGATGTCACCGTCAGCGAACTGATGGAGATCATCATGCAGGACTACGACTTTTATATCTCCTCCGGCGGCGGCGTCACCATCGGCGGCGGAGAAATGAGCCTGCAGACCGATTTTGCCGTAGCGCTCTTTAGCGAATGCAAAAAGATGATGCTCAATACCGCCGTGGAAACGCAGGGCACTACGCCGCTGGCTAATTATCAAAAGCTGGCGCCGGTGACCGACACCTTCTTATTCGATATTAAGCAAATTAATAGCGAGCACCATAAAGCGTTATTTGGCATTGGTAACGAAGGCATTCGCCGCAACCTGGAGTGGCTGGTGGATTCCGGCGCTAACGTCATTATCCGCATGCCGCTGGTTCGCGGCTATAACGACTCGTTCGATGCCATTACCGGGGCCATTGATTATGTACAAAAGCTGGCGAAGCGCGGAAATATCCGCCGCATCGATATGCTGCCGTACCACCAGCTCGGGCGCAAAAAATATGAGCGCCTCGATATGCCCTACCCCATCGCCCGGGACCCGACATATTCCGCCGAAGAGTTAGACCGGCTGGAAACGTTCTTCACGCAGTTTGATTTTGATATTCGCTTAGTCCGCCATTAACAGGAGCCGACAATGAAAAGTTTAGGCGTAATTGAAACGCGAGGGTTAGTTGCCGCCGTTCAGGCCGTAGATGCCGCCTGTAAAAGCGCAGGAGTGACCTGCTTTGGCTACCGCAAAGTCGGATCGGGGCTGGTTAGCGTCTGCTTTGAGGGGGAGATCAGCGCGATTCACACCGCCATCGAACGCGGCGTGGCCGTCGCTGAGCTTATCGACCCGCAGGTGAAATCCCTGACGATTGCTCGTCCGGAACGCAGCGTCGTGGAAGCCCTCAGCACCCTCAAAGGCCATCCGCCGCGTGCGAAAGCTGCCGCTGCAGCCCCGCTTGAGGCTGAAATCGTCGCACCCGCCGCTGTGGAAACAAGGGAACCCACTGAGCCCGCCGCCGCGCCCGCGGCGACAGAAGATAAAAACGCGGCGATGAGGAAAGGGAAGAAGGCATGATCGACACCCTGCTCCATGAAAAAATCGCCGCCCGCCTGAGCCACGTTGCGCCGGCTATCCCGGTCGGCATCTCTAACCGTCACGTCCATCTGGCGCAGCAGGACGTCGAAGCGTTGTTTGGCAAGGGCTATGTCCTGACGCCGTTTAAGCCGCTGCGTCAGCCGGGACAGTTCGCCGCCCAGGAGTGCGTCACTGTGGTCGGTCCGAAGGGCTCGCTCACCCACGTGCGCGTCCTCGGCCCAACCCGCCCGGTATCGCAGCTGGAAATCTCCCGCGCCGACTGCTTTACCCTCGGCATCAAAGCACCGGTTCGCGAATCCGGCCAGCTGGAGAATGCGGGCAGCGCGCTGCTGATCGGCCCGGCAGGCCACGTTGAACTGCGGTCTCAGGTGATCTGCGCCTGGCGGCATATCCATATGTCGCCGCAGGACGCCCGCCAGCTGAACGTCACCAACGGTCAGAAGGTTAGCGTCCGCAGCAACGGTGAACGCCAGCTGACCTTCGATGAAGTAGTCGTGCGGGTACGCGAAGACTTCGCGCTGGAGTTTCATATTGATACCGAAGAAGCCAACGCCGCCGGCTTGAAAAACGGCGCGCAGGTCGCGCTCATCGGCTAACGGAGGCTCGCCATGACCAACCAACAGATGGAAGCGCTGGTTGAACGCATTGTCCAGCGTCTGCGGCCGCCGGTACTGGTAATGGTGACCGCCGCGGCGGGCTACCGGCACGCTATTCGCCAGCGGCTGGCCGGCTGCGGCGAGAGCCTGCACCTAGCGCTGGATAGCGGCATTGACGACGGCGAGCAGTGGCAGAGTATCGGTAAAACGCTACCGGCGGCTGACTGGCAATATGGGCTGCCGTCCGCTGCGTATAAAGCGCTGCTGCTGCCATTTCTCGACTACCCGCTGGCGGCGGATCTGGTGAATGGTTCTCTGCACAGTCCCCTTGCCCGCCGCGTGCACGATGCTCTGCTGAGCGGTCTGCCGGTGCTGGCGCTGCGCTATCACTGCGATCCCGCCAGCGAGCTTAACCAGCTGCGGGGCGCGCAGCCTGATACCGCTTACGCCGGGCATATGCAGGCCACGCTTTCCCGCCTGGCCGAATGCGGCGTCACGCTGTGCACCATGAACGAATTGCTGGAGAAGCTGGCGTCGGGTCGCGAAGCAACGGTGGCGCCGGCGAGCGGTCCGCGCCGTTATCTCACTGTCACAGACGTGGTGAATAATCCGGCGCTGGCCGGTGCGCCTCAAGCGCAGTTAACCGATGCCGCTATCGATTTTATAAAAAGCAGAAAAAAAGAACCTTACCTTAAATAGTAAACCCGGAGTTTAACTTATGTCTTCAAAAACAAAGTGTTGGCTATGGATGCTGCTGGTTATCGTTTCTGAAACCTCAGCCACCTCCACCCTCAAAATGTTCGGCAGCAGTGAAGGGATAACCAAAATGCTGCTGCTCGGGCTGCTGGTGCTGCTGTATTGCACCTGCTACTACTCGCTGTCCCGCGCGGTGAAAGATATTCCCGTCGGTCTGGCCTATGCCACCTGGTCCGGTACCGGCATCCTCGTGGTATCGACGCTGGGAATGGCGTTTTACGGCCAGCACCCGGATACCGCCGCCATTATCGGCATGGCGGTTATCGCCAGCGGTATTGTGATCATGAATCTGTTTTCCAAAATGGGTAGCGAAGAGAGCGAGGAAGCGCCCGCAGAACCCTCGGCTGCTTCATCGCTGGACAAAAAAGTCGCCAACTAACTGAAAAGGAATCGCATATGTTTAACCTCGGATTTTTATGGCTGGCGCTGTCTATCGGCTCCGAAATCACCGGCACGTCGATGATCAAAAAGACCAACGGCTTCAGTAAACTGGCGCCGTCGGTGCTGGTGGTCTGCGCCTACGGCCTGTGCTACTTCGCCCTCACCCGCGCGATGAGCACTATTCCGGTCGGCGTCGCCTACTCGTTATGGTGCGGCTTTGGTATCGTCGGCGTCACGATTTGCTCGATGATCCTCTATAAGCAGAAACCGGATATTCCGGCCATCCTCGCCATGGTGCTGATCATCTCCGGCGGCATCATTATGAACGTCTTTTCCAGCATGTAAGTCACTCCTGCGCCTTCATTTATTGCGGTGAAGGCGCTAAATACCCCTACTAAATAAGCCGTCATTGGCACAATTAAAAAAACAAAAAACCATCGCCTGCTAACCAAATAATCAATAACGCTAAAAATACGACGAGCGTCAAATTTTTATACTCCACTTATCAATAACTAATTTTTTGTGATTTTAATCGTGGTTATTTTCTCATATTACCTTATTTTTATGGCATCCCTTCAACCACAGAGGACGATGTCATGACGCAAAAATCGATTTATCGCCTCATCGCCCAGGGCGGCCTGGACGACTGGTATAATTTAGATCACCGCATCTCCAACGACTTCCCTCGTTAATTCTCCGCTGCTGTTTACTCCCTAAAAAAATTAATTCAGCACTGCGTTTAGTCGCTATTTGTTGCGCCCATTACTTGTCGCCAAATAGCCAGACGCGGCACAGCATTCCCATGGAGAAAATAAATGAAACGTATCCCTGAGCCGTTCCGCATTAAAATGGTCGAAAATATTCGTATGACCACCTTTGACGATCGCGTCAAAGCGCTGGAAGAGGCGGGCTATAACCCGTTTTTGCTCAATAGCCAGGACGTGTATATCGACCTGCTGACCGACTCCGGCACCGGCGCGATGAGCGACCATCAATGGGCCGGGCTGATGATGGGCGACGAAGCCTACGCCGGGTCGCGTAACTATCAGCATCTGTGTGAAAAGGTCAAAGAGATTATCGGCTATCCGTATACCATTCCCACCCACCAGGGGCGCGGCGCGGAGCAGATTCTGTTCCCAAGCCTGATTGCTCGCCGCAAGTCGGCGCATCCGGTGTTTATTTCCAACTTCCACTTCGATACTACCGCCGCTCACGTGGAGCTTAACGGCGCAAAAGCCATTAACGTGGTGACGCCGAAAGCCTTCGACACGACCTCGTGGTACGACTGGAAAGGCAACTTTGATATTGATTTACTGAAAGCGACCATCGCCGAGCACGGCGCGGAAAACGTGGCGGCGATTATTACTACCGTCACCTGTAACAGTTCCGGCGGCCAGCCGGTATCGCTGGCGAATATGCGCGAGGTGTATCAAATTGCGCGCCAGAACAATATTCCGGTGGTAATCGACTCCGCCCGCTTCTGCGAAAACGCCTGGTTTATTAAACAGCGCGAAGAGGGCTATGCCGATAAATCGGTGAAAGAGATTATTCTCGAGATGTACCAGTACGGCGATATGCTGACCATGTCCGCCAAGAAAGACCCGATGGTGAATATTGGCGGACTGTGCTGCTTCCGCGATGACGAAGAGCTCTTCAACGAAGTGCGCATTCGCTGCGTGCCGATGGAAGGCTTTGTCACCTACGGCGGCCTGGCGGGGCGCGATATGGAGGCGCTGGCTATCGGTCTGGAAGAAGGGACCAACGAGGATTACCTCGCTTATCGCATCAATCAGGTGGAGTACCTCGGTGAACGCCTGCGCGAAGGCGGCATTCCGATTCAGTATCCGACCGGCGGCCATGCGGTGTTCGTCGATGCTAAGCTGCTGCTGCCGCATATTCCGCCGGAGCAGTTCCCGGCGCACGCGCTAAACAACGAGCTGTATCTGGAAGCGGGCATTCGCAGCGTGGAAATCGGCTCCCTGCTGCTGGGACGCGACCCGGAAACCGGTAAGCAGAAGGCGTCGCCGATGGAGCTGCTGCGCCTGACCATTCCGCGTCGGGTTTATACCAACGATCATATGGACTATATCGCTGATGCGCTGATCGCCGTTAAGGCGCGCGCCGCCACGATTAAGGGCCTGACCTTTACCTATGAACCGCCGGTACTGCGCCACTTCGTCGCCAGACTGAAACCGGTGAAATAAACCGCATCACGGCGCTCTCGCAACGGGAGCGCCATTATTTAAAATCCATCTCTTTAAGCTCAATTATTCGGGTTGCGCCGGGTAGCCGTTTGCCCGCAGCCCGTTATTTACTATATAGCCACGTGAGGAATGCACCTTATGGCTACATTATCAGTCTCAAAAGCGGTCTCAACTAATACACCATCGCTGATTGGCGGAGCGATGATTATCGGCGGCACGATTATTGGCGCAGGCATGTTTTCTTTACCGGTGGTGATGTCCGGTGCCTGGTTTTTCTGGTCGCTGCTGGCGCTTATCTTTACCTGGTTTTGCATGCTGCATTCCGGGCTAATGATCCTCGAAGCCAATCTCAATTATCATATTGGCGCCAGCTTCGACACGATTACGAAAGATTTACTGGGAAACGGCTGGAATATTATCAACGGTCTGACCGTCGCCTTTGTATTATATATCCTGACCTACGCCTATATTTCCGCCAGCGGTTCAGTTATTCAGCATACTTTTGCGCAGATGAACCTCGCGGTTCCCGCACGCCTGGGCGGGCTGGCGTTCGCGCTGATCGTCGCCTTTATCGTCTGGCTGAGTACGAAAGCGGTAAGCCGGATGACGACTATCGTGCTGGGCGCCAAAATTCTCACCTTCTTTATGACCTTTGGCGGTCTGATGTGGCACGTGGAGCCCGCGATTCTGTTTAACCGCGCGGAGGTCAATGCGTCCTATCTGCCCTACGTTCTGATGACGCTGCCGTTCTGCCTGGCCTCCTTTGGCTATCACGGCAACGTCCCCAGCCTGATGAAGTACTACGGTAAAGACCCGCTTATCATTCGCCGCTGCCTGCTGCTCGGCACGCTGATGGCGCTGGTGCTGTATATCATCTGGCTGGTCGGCACAATGGGCAATATTCCGCGCCCGGCGTTTATCGCTATCGCCGAAAAAGGCGGCAACATCGACGTGCTGGTGCAGACCTTAAGCGGCCTGCTGAACAGTTCGACTCTCGATTTATTGCTGACCGTCTTTTCCAACTTCGCCGTCGCCAGCTCATTCCTGGGCGTAACACTCGGCCTGTTCGATTACCTGGCGGATCTGTTTAAGTTTGACGATAGCCGGCTGGGGCGGTTTAAAACCGCGCTGGTGACCTTTCTGCCGCCGATCGCCGGCGGTCTGCTGTGGCCTGACGGTTTTATCTACGCCATTGGCTTCGCCGGTCTCGCCGCTACCGTCTGGGCCGCTATCGTCCCCGCCCTGCTGGCGCGCGCCTCGCGCAGGCGTTTCGGCAGCCCGAACTATCGGGTCTGGGGCGGCAATGCCATGATTATCCTGATTTTATGCTTCGGCGGCGCCAACGCGATAATTCATGTTTTATCCAGTTTTAACCTGCTACCGGTTTATCGCTAAATGAAAAAAGGGCTTTCACTCGCGCCACTTTTCGTGGCAGGATAAAAAGATGAACAGAAACGTTGTCATCTCTCACCTCCGCCGTTGGTGGCTGCCTGCATAACAGGCGGCAAGATTTCACGTTTCCTCTATTCAAAGCCGCCGGAAGGCGGCTTTGTTGTTTCTGAGTGTCGCCCTTCGGCCTGATAGCATCCTAAGGAGTCACTCATGAACACCAGCCAAACGATCCTGACCGGCGACCGTCCTACCGGCCAGCTGCACCTCGGCCACTACGTTGGTTCCCTGCGCCAGCGCGTGCTGCTCCAGCACGACCATCAGCAGTTTATCCTCGTCGCGGACCTGCAGGGACTGACCGACAACGGCAGTAACCCACAAAAAATCAGCAGCAATATCCTTGAGGTGATGGCCGATTATCTCGCCGTCGGTATCGATCCGCAGAAGACCACCATTTGCCTGCAATCCGCTCTGCCGGCGCTGGCCGAACTCAGCGCGCTGTATATGAATATCGTCACCGTCGCCCGGGTTGAACGCAATCCGACGGTGAAAAATGAAATCGCGCAAAAGGGATTTTCCCGCTCGCTGCCGGTGGGATTTTTAGCCTATCCCATAAGCCAGGCCGCCGATATCACCGCCTTTAAGGCCGAACTGGTGCCGGTTGGCGACGATCAGCTACCGATGATTGAACAGACCAACGAGATCGTGCACAAAATGAATAGCCTGACGACGACGCCGATCTTACAGCACTGCAAAGCGCTGCTCAGCGACGTCAGCCGCCTGCCGGGCATCGATGGCAACGCCAAAATGTCGAAATCGCTGGGCAACACGCTCACCCTTTCGGCCAGCGAAGAGGAGATCCATCGTGCGGTCAGCGCTATGTATACCGATCCGAATCACCTGCGGGTTGCCGACCCGGGTCAGACAGAAGGCAACGTGGTCTTTACTTATCTCGACGCCTTTCATGCTGATAAGGCCTTCGTTGCCGAGATGAAAGCCCACTATCGGCGCGGAGGGCTGGGAGACAGGCAGTGCAAAAACGCGCTGGAGACCTGCTTACAGGAGCTGCTGGCACCGATACGCGAGCGTCGGGCGACTTATATTCAGGATAAAGGCATGCTGCTGGCGCTGCTGCGCCGGGGAAGCGAACGGGCGCACGAACTGACACAACGGACGCTGCATGAAGTAAAACGCGGGCTGGGGCTGCCGGTGCTGTTTTGAGGCGTGGAAATATCTCCGCGTTGAAAGCCGTTGCCATATCTCTCCCGGGGGCGGCGCCTGACGCGCCTTGCCCGGGCTACAGGTTCACAGCCGCCTGCGATCAGGTAGCCCGGACAGGCGCAGCGCGCCGTCTCCGGGAAGGCTCTCCGCATTGAAAGCCGTTGCCATGTCTCTCCCGGGGGCGGCGCCTGACGCGCCTTGCCCGGGCTATAGGTTCACAGCCGCCTGCGGTCAGGTAGCCCGGACAGGCGCAGCGCGCCGCCTCCGGGAAGGGCTCGGCAGATTGGCAGATTAATTCCCGTCGCCTTCATGCATCTTCACGCAGTTGCGCCCATTGCGCTTGGCGACGTACAGCGCGCTGTCGGCATCGCGCAGCAGCAGATTGTAATCCGGATGACCGGAGTGGACGGCGTAGCCGATGCTGGCGGTAATCGAAATCTCATTGTCAGCGCCAACGCTAAACGCCAGCTGGCTGATTTTTTTACGCAGCCGTTCGAGGATAGTAAAGGCTTCCGCGGCGCCGGTCTCCACCAGCACCAGCAGAAACTCTTCGCCGCCGTAGCGGAAGATATAATCGCTGGAGCGAATATTATCGCTGAGCAGCTCCGCAACGTGCTTAATCGCCCGGTCGCCGACCATATGACCCCAGCTATCATTGATCTCTTTAAAGTGGTCGATATCGATAATCGCCACCGTCATCGGCAGTTCATATTCCATCGCCAGCGTCACTTCATGCTTAAGCACCACCGGCAGATAGCGGCGGTTCAGCAGGCTGGTCAACGTATCTTTACCGCTTTGCATCTGCGACAGGCTGCTAAACAGCACGCCCAGCTGGCTGCCGATCTGCTGGCAATGGATATGGATCCCCTGCAGCAGAGCCTGCGTATTTTTATACTCAGAACCGTCAGATGAGGATTTCCAGGCGGATAACAGCGCATCCACCTTGCTAATTAAATCGGCGATTTCCTGCATTTGCGGATTTTTGTTAAAATAACGCACGCATTTATGGCGGAACCACAGGCCAAATTCCGAATCAGATAATAACGCCCCGTTAATATCCGTCTTATTATCGCTGACAATATTAAAAATAGCGGTATTTTCCCATCCGGAGAGCGAAGCCTGCTGTTTGCCATATTCCAGCGGCACGTTATCCATCAGGCTATACAGGCGGTAGGCCTCTTCATTTTTCGTCGCCCGATAGTGCGACAGGGTATAGGCATGGCACATCATTTCTACCGCCATATTAATGGCCATGATGGCGTAGTAGATGGCGGCAACGCTGGTCTCGCGATCGAAGTGACTATCGCGGATATTTTCAATCAGCCCGGCTTTCAGCTGGCGCGCGCCGCGAAGTACCGCCTCTGCCGGGATTCCGATGCGTGAATGAATGCTGCCGATCAGATACTGCCGCTCCGCCAGCGCCTGCAAATTTTCCTTATCGCACATCAGGATATCTTTCACCCATCCGGCCAGCGAGCTGCTGAGCCGTTCCTGAACTAAGTCATAGCTAAGGTGCCGCGCGATGTCAGGATCCTGGAAAATAAAATCATAAAAACGGGTCGCTAACGCCTCCGCCTGCTGCCCGGCAATATTTTTAAGTACCGCCCTCACTTCCGGCGTCAGGCTGTCGTACAGCGGCAACCACTCCTTAAAAATAATCGAGATATATTTTTGGCTTTCATCTTTCATTGAATAAAGCGCTCGCCCGGCGTGAGTGTATTTTCAGGGCCGCCGATCATACAACAGTTCTCCAGGAGCAACCAGATTAAAAATGCACCAGTCGCCCGGGAATAATATCCTCTGGTTATTAGCGCTGAAAAATAGCTTATATGTACGATGATTTAATGAAGCGCGGAAAGATTATCTGCGCCGGTATCCGGAGCATAAAACCCAATAAGCATAATGGATAATATTGACCCACTGCGCTGCGGACCGTTTTTATGTTAACTCAACGACAAGACCCTGCTTTGTATATGGACATACTCATCGCGGGTGTTAGTATGACATTGACGGTAGCAATAAATATGCGTGTTTCATTTAAGGCGAGGATTGCTGATGATGACCACATTGATCGCACCTCCTTCTGACCGGTTAGCAGCGCTGCTGGAACCCTGCGCCGGTTGGCCTTATCCCCGATTCCTCCCTTTCCTGAAGAGACGAAACTTCGCCATGCGGAGGAGAAGCGCGCACCACTCAGCCAATGGAAAAAAGCGAGTCGCGTATGGACAAAATCAAACGACGTTGGGTTGGATACGTTATTGGTTTAGCAGTGGTGATTGCCGCTGCGGCATGGTGGATGCTGCGCCCGCCGGGGGTTCCGGCAGGATTTGCCAGCAGTAACGGTAGAATCGAAGCCACAGAAGTCGATATTGCCACCAAAACCGCCGGACGTATCGATACCATCCTGGTCAAAGAGGGGCAGTTTGTTCGTCAGGGCGATGTGCTGGCGCGTATGGACACCCGAGTGCTCAACGAACAGCGGCTGGAGGCCGCCGCGCAAATCAAGGAAGCAGAGAGCGCGATTGCCGCCGCGAAAGCCCTGCTCGACCAGCGTCAAAGCGAAATGCGCGCCACGGAAGCGGTGGTGAAGCAGCGGCAGGCGGAGCTGAACTCCTCGGCTAAACGCCACGTCCGCTCCAGCACGCTCTCGCAGCGCGGTGCGGTCTCCGCCCAGCAGCTGGATGACGACCAGGCGGCGGCAGAAAGCGCCAGGGCGGCGCTGGAATCCGCGAAAGCTCAGGTCTCTGCCGCCAGGGCCGCGATTGAGGCGGCGCGAACCAGCATCATTCAGGCGCAAACCCGGGTCGAGGCCGCCCAGGCGACCGAACGGCGGATTATCGCCGACATCGACGATAGCGAGCTGAAAGCGCCGCGCGATGGCCGTATTCAGTACCGCGTTGCCGAACCGGGAGAGGTACTGGCGGCGGGAGGCCGGGTGCTGAATATGGTCGACTTGTCCGACGTTTATATGACCTTCTTCCTGCCGACCGAGCAGGCGGGTCTGCTGGCGCTGGGCAGCGAAGCGCGAATTATCCTTGATGCCGCGCCGAATCTGGTGATTCCCGCCAATATCAGTTTTGTCGCCAGCGTGGCGCAGTTTACGCCCAAAACGGTGGAAACCAGCGATGAACGGCTAAAGCTGATGTTCCGCGTGAAAGCCCGCATTCCGCCAGAGCTGCTGGCAGAGCATCTGGAGTATGTGAAGACCGGCCTGCCCGGTATGGCATGGGTCCGTCTGGATAACCAGCAGGCGTGGCCTGAAGCGCTGAAGGTGAGGTTGCCGCAATGAAAACCGTCGCCCGCCTGGAAAACGTCAGCCAGCACTTTGGCGCAACCGTCGCGCTGAAGGACATTACGCTGAGCATTCCCGCCCGCTGTATGGTGGGCCTGATCGGGCCTGACGGCGTGGGCAAGTCCAGCCTGCTATCGTTGATCTCCGGCGCGCGAGTGATTGAGCACGGTAACGTCATGGTGCTCGGCGGCGATATGAGCGATGTGCGCCATCGCCGGGACGTCTGCCCGAAAATCGCCTGGATGCCGCAGGGGCTAGGAAAGAACCTCTACCATACCCTGTCGGTCTATGAAAATGTCGATTTCTTTGCCCGTCTGTTCGGCCATGATAAAGCCGAACGCGACATCCGCATCAATGAGTTGCTCCAGAGTACCGGCCTGGCGCCGTTTCGCGACCGTCCGGCGGGAAAACTCTCCGGCGGGATGAAGCAAAAGCTCGGCCTGTGCTGCGCGCTTATTCACGACCCGCAGCTGCTGATTCTTGATGAACCTACCACCGGCGTCGATCCCCTCTCGCGAGCGCAGTTTTGGGATCTGATCGACAGCATTCGCCAGCGTCAGCCGGACATGAGCGTGCTGGTCGCCACCGCTTACATGGAGGAGGCGGAACGTTTTGACTGGCTGGTAGCCATGAACGCGGGGGAAGTTCTGGCAACCGGCAGCGCCGATGAGCTTAAAGCGCATACGGCAAGTCAGACGCTGGAACAGGCGTTTATCGCTCTGCTTCCCGAAGCCCAGCGCCTGGCGCATAAAGAAGTGATCATCCCACCGCGCAATGCCGATGAAAGCGAAATTGCGATTGAAGCGCGCGGGCTGACGATGCGCTTCGGTCAATTTGTCGCTGTTGATCACGTCAACTTTCGTATCGCCCGCGGCGAGATTTTCGGCTTCCTCGGATCTAACGGCTGCGGCAAATCAACAACCATGAAAATGCTGACCGGACTACTACCGGCCAGCGAAGGCGAGGCGTGGCTGTTTGGACAACCGGTCGATCCCAGAGATATCGAAACCCGCCGCCGCGTCGGCTATATGTCGCAGGCCTTCTCTCTCTATAGCGAACTGACCGTACGGCAAAACCTTGAGCTGCATGCCCGCCTGTTCCACATTCCGGATGCGGAAATCCCCGGGCGGATCGCCGAAATAAGCCAGCGCTTTATGCTGGAAGAGGTAGAAGATACCCTGCCCGCTTCGCTACCGTTAGGTATTCGTCAGCGGCTCTCGCTGGCGGTCGCGGTGATTCATCGCCCGGAAATGTTAATTCTTGACGAACCTACCTCCGGCGTCGATCCGGTGGCCAGGGATATGTTCTGGCAGCTAATGGTCGATCTGGCCCGTCAGGATCGGGTGACCATTTTTATCTCCACCCACTTTATGAATGAAGCGGAACGCTGCGATCGCATTTCGCTGATGCATGCCGGAAAAGTCCTGGCCAGCGATACGCCGCAGGCACTGGTCGAACAGCGCGGTTCGGCCACGCTTGAAGAGGCATTTATCGCCTGGCTACAGGAGGCGGCAGAGGCGACGCAGCCGCCAGATGCGCAGGCTACAGCGGTTCCCGCGATAGAACACAAAACCGAAAGCAGTGTGCCGCGTCAGGCGTTCAGCCTGCAGCGCCTGTTTAGCTACAGTCGCCGCGAGGCGCTTGAGCTGCGCCGCGATCCGGTTCGATCGACCCTGGCGCTGCTCGGCACGGTGATCCTGATGTTTATCATGGGTTACGGGATCAGTATGGACGTCGAAGATCTGCGATTTGCGGTGCTCGACCGCGACCAGACCGTCAGCAGCCAGGGATGGTCGCAAAATATCGCCGGCTCGCGCTACTTCATCGAACAACCACCGCTACAAAGCTATAGTGAACTGGACAGAAGAATGCGCAACGGCGAGCTGGCGGTGGCTATCGAGATCCCGCCCAACTTTGGCCGCGATATCGCCCGAGGGACGCCGGTGCAAATTGGCGTCTGGGTGGACGGCGCGATGCCGAACCGCGCGGAAACCGTGCGCGGCTACGTGCAGGCCATGCATCTGGCCTGGCTGCAGGAGATGGCCAGCCGCCAGGCTAGCCCCAATCGCGATACTTCACTGATTTCCATTGAGACCCGCTACCGCTATAACCCGGATGTGAAGAGCCTGCCGGCGATTGTTCCGGCGGTGATCCCGCTACTGTTGATGATGATCCCGGCGATGCTCAGCGCGCTCAGCGTGGTCCGCGAGAAAGAGCTTGGTTCAATCATCAATTTATACGTGACGCCAACCACTCGCAGCGAATTTCTGCTGGGTAAACAGCTGCCGTATATCGTACTGGGGATGTTTAACTTCTTTCTGCTCTGCGCACTGTCGGTCTTTGTCTTTGGCGTACCGCACAAAGGGAGTTTTCTGACGCTCACCCTGGCCGCGCTGCTCTACGTCACTATCGCCACCGGACTTGGCCTGCTGATTTCAACCTTTATGAAAAGTCAGATTGCGGCGATTTTCGGCACCGCGATCATTACGCTTATCCCGGCGACGCAGTTTTCCGGGATGATCGACCCCGTCGCCTCGCTGGAAGGGCCTGGGCGCTGGATTGGCCAGATTTATCCAACCAGCCACTTTCTGACGATTGCGCGAGGAACGTTTTCCAAAGCGCTGAATCTGACCGACCTGTGGGGATCCTTTATTCCGCTACTTATCGCGGTTCCGCTGGTGCTGGGCCTGAGCGTGTGGCTGTTGAAAAAACAGGAGGGATAATGCGCGGACTACGCAATATTTATAATTTGGGAATGAAAGAGCTCCGTAGCCTGCTGGGCGATAAAGCGATGCTGACGTTAATTGTCTTCGCATTTACCGTCTCGGTTTACTCCTCCGCAACCGTCATGCCGGGTTCGCTGCATCTGGCGCCTATCGCTATTGCCGACATGGATAAGTCGCAGCTTTCATCGCGTATCATCAATGGTTTTTACCGGCCCTGGTTTTTGCCTCCGGAGCTGATTACAGCTGATGAGATGGACGCCGGACTGGATGCGGGGCGGTATACTTTCGCCATCAATATTCCGCCGGATTTTCAGCGCGACGTTCTGGCCGGACGCCACCCCGAGCTGCAGGTTAACGTGGACGCGACGCGAATGAGCCAGGCGTTTACCGGCAATAGCTATATCCAGAATATTGTCACCGGCGAGGTGAACAGCTTTGTCGCCCGCTACCGGGACAACGGCACGCTGCCGGTTGAGCTGGCCGTCAGAATGCGTTTTAACCCGAATCTGGAGCAGGAGCGTTTCGGCGCCGTCATGGCAATCATTAACAATATCACCATGCTGGCGATCGTGCTGACCGGGTCGGCGCTGATACGCGAGCGGGAACATGGTACCGTGGAGCACCTGCTGGTTATGCCGGTCACGCCGTTCGAAATCATGATGGCAAAGATATGGTCAATGGGGCTGGTGGTGCTGGTGGTTTCCGGGCTCTCGCTGATGCTGATGGTTCAGGGGGTTCTGCAGGTACCGATAGAGGGCTCAATACCGCTATTTATGCTGGGGGTAGCCCTGAGCCTGTTTGCTACCACCTCAATCGGCATTTTTATGGGGACGGTGGCGCGTTCAATGCCGCAGCTGGGGCTGCTGATGATTCTGGTGCTTTTGCCACTACAGATGCTATCCGGCGGCTCCACGCCTCGCGAAAGTATGCCGCAGGCAGTACAGGACATTATGCTCACCATGCCGACAACCCACTTTGTTAGTCTGGCGCAGGCTATTCTTTATCGAGGCGCTGATTTCTCTATCGTCTGGCCGCAGTTTCTGACGCTGCTGGCTATCGGTGGCGTGTTTTTTACTATCGCGCTACTGCGTTTTCGTAAGACGATCGGGGAAATGGCCTGAGGTCATGCCGGTATCGCCGCTTGTCGCCGTACCGGCTCTATTTCTTACGGTTCATAAAGCGCCGCAGGAGCCAGGTGAATCCCATCGCCATGCTGAACAGGATAAATAGCAGCAGCACCCAGCTAACGGAGATTCGCAGCAGCGTACTTAGCGTCATAAAAGGCTGTAAATTCACGGTAAATGAGTGGTCTACCGACTTGCCCAGCATCGTCATTACACTCTCCGTTAGCCATACGAGCAGCCAACAAACCAGCCAGATAATCGCCGGCCAGCAGAGCAAAACCAGAAAGGTAAAACGCTCCTGGATATAATTTATCAGTTGGCGCAAAGGAGGCCAGTTAATCAGAATTTTCATTACTATTCTCATATTGCCAGCCGGTAACATGCATTATTCGTCAAAAGACGTTACCGGATTAGCTTCCATACAGGCAATGCACCCTATGTTTTTAGCAAATTTGAATTAACTTAAACCAGATCGAGTTAACAAAGTGTTAAGGACACTAAGACATTTCACTGAAAAAGTCCAGCGGTTATGCCCATAGCCCGCCGCGTCGCGAAGTTTTCTCACCTGTTTGTTAATATATTTACATTAGAGTAACTTAAGAATTAGCACAGAAATATTCTTTAAATAATTCACATTAAATATTAAGAAGCAGGTTTATATATATGGTTATTTCTTTGTCAATTGCCAATCAATAGAAAACAACGCCTCAGGATATTATTTCATTCAGAAAGCGAAATTATCGTCGATTATTTTCCAATAAATAATAACGCTGCCATAAATGTATTTTCATTCTTCGTAGCGGCTAGTTGGTATCTTTCGGGGCGGCCTCCACAGAAACAGAGACGCTCACAAGGATGATGCAGGCAATAAAAGATAAAACGTTATCTGTATAGATTCTGCGCATGAGAGCCAGCGATACCCTCGGACAGCAGGCGTCCCGCACAAGAGCGAGAAATGTTGCCCGTGGCAGGAAAAAAGCAAATTTACTTCAAAAACGCAAAAAGCCCATCCGTCAGGATGGGCTCTTCACTTGTTTGATGCCTG
>NZ_JBEAIU010000042.1:0-53528 GCF_040065135.1 Klebsiella sp. CN_Kp066
AGCTGCTGTGTCTGAAGAACAGCCCGCTGAAGGCGCTGGTGGCGGACCGGCAGGCAGCGTTCCCGGCGTCGGGGGAAATAAACCGCAAGCTGGAGAACGCGGCGGCGGCAATAGCGCGCATCCGTGAGCGCTATGAACCGGATGCCGTCAACGTGGACACCACAGACGGCATCAGTATTGAATATCCGGAGTGGCGTTTTAACCTGCGCAGCTCGAACACCGAGCCGGTAGTGCGTCTCAACGTGGAGTCAAAAGCAGCGCCTGCGCTGATGAAAGAAAAAACAGCAGAGTTGTTACACCTGTTAAGCGGGGAATAAGGTGAGAGAATTGTTCACGACGATTTATCGTTATCGGGGATTTATCTGGAGCAGCGTTAAGCGCGATTTTCAGGCGCGCTACCAAACCAGTATGCTGGGCGCGCTGTGGCTGGTTTTACAGCCGCTCTCAATGATTCTGGTTTACACCCTGGTTTTTTCTGAAGTCATGAAAGCCAGAATGCCGGATAACACCGGTCCGTTTGCCTACAGTATCTATCTCTGTTCGGGCGTACTGACCTGGGGACTTTTTACGGAAATGCTGGATAAAGGGCAGAGCGTTTTTATTAACAACGCGAACCTGATTAAAAAGCTAAGCTTTCCGAAAATCTGCCTGCCGATTATTGTCACTCTGTCGGCGATCCTGAATTTCGCGATTATCTTTAGCTTGTTCCTGATCTTTATTATCGTCACCGGTAATTTCCCTGGCTGGCTGTTTTTCTCGGTAATTCCGGTTCTTCTGTTGCAGGTGCTGTTTGCCGGCGGCCTGGGCATGATTTTGGGCGTCATGAACGTCTTTTTCCGCGATGTTGGCCAACTGGTGGGCGTTGCGCTCCAGTTCTGGTTCTGGTTTACGCCAATCGTCTATGTCCTCAATTCATTGCCGGGCTGGGCGAAAAATCTGCTGCTGTATAACCCAATGACGCGCGTCATGCAGTCTTATCAGTCGATATTCGCCTATCACCAGGCGCCGAACTGGTATTCGCTATGGCCAGTTCTGGCTCTTGCCGTTATTTTCTGCGTCATCGGTTTCAGGATGTTCCGCAAGCATGCGGCGGATATGGTGGATGAATTATAATGAGCTATATCAGAGTAAATAATGTCGGCAAGGCCTATCGTCAGTATCACTCAAAAACTGGCCGACTGATCGAATGGTTATCCCCCTTTAATACTAAGCGCCACAATCTGAAATGGATCCTTAGCGACATCAACTTTGAAGTCGCGCCCGGCGAGGCGGTTGGCATCATCGGCATAAACGGCGCGGGCAAAAGTACCTTGCTGAAGCTGATTACCGGAACCTCAAGGCCGACGACCGGAGGCATAGAAATCTCCGGGCGTGTGGCTGCGTTACTTGAGCTGGGCATGGGATTCCACTCCGATTTTACCGGTCGCCAAAACGTCTATATGTCAGGACAGCTGCTGGGGCTGTCTTCCGACAAAATCACCGAGCTGATGCCTGAGATCGAAGAGTTTGCCGAAATTGGCGACTATATCGACCAGCCGGTACGCGTCTATTCAAGCGGTATGCAGGTGCGTCTGGCCTTTAGCGTGGCCACGGCGATTCGCCCGGATGTGCTGATCATCGATGAGGCGCTCTCCGTTGGCGATGCTTATTTCCAGCATAAAAGTTTCGAGCGTATTCGCAAATTCCGCCAGGAAGGAACAACGCTGCTGTTGGTATCCCATGATAAGCAGGCGATCCAAAGCATCTGCGATCGCGCCATTTTGCTGAATAAGGGCCGCATTGAAATGGAAGGCGAGCCGGAAGCCGTCATGGATTACTACAATGCGCTGCTGGCTGATAAGCAAAATCAGTCTATTAAACAGGTCGAACACAACGGCAAAACGCAAACTGTTTCCGGCACCGGTGAGGTAACCATTGCTGAAGTGAACCTGCTGGATGAACAGCGTAATGTGACCGAGTTTGCTGCAGTAGGGGAGCGCGTTCACTTGCAGGTCAATGTTCAGGTTAAGGAAGATATTCCTGAACTGGTGGTGGGTTACATGATCAAGGATCGCCTGGGACAGCCTGTCTTTGGAACCAATACGCATCACCTGAATCAGGCGCTCACCTCCCTGAAAAAAGGAGAAAAGCGCTCATTCATGTTCTCTTTCGACGCTAACCTGGGCGTAGGTTCTTATTCCGTTGCTGTCGCGTTACATACTTCAAGTACCCATCTGGGCAAAAACTATGAATGGCGCGATCTGGCGGTAGTATTCAACGTCGTGAATACGGATCAAAAAGAGTTTGTCGGTGTGTCCTGGCTGCCGCCTGAACTGGAGATTTCTTAATGGGTTCGTCGTTTTACCGTTCATTTGAAGAACGACACAGGGGTACGGTCGAAGATATTAAAGGCCGCCTGAGTTTTTATTTACCTTTTCTGGCGCGCTTAAAAGCACGTTATCCGGATGGGGTGATTGCCGATATCGGTTGCGGCCGCGGAGAGTGGCTGGAAATCCTGAATGAAAACGGCATCGCTAACATCGGCGTTGACCTTGATGACGGTATGCTGGCCCGCGCCCGGGAAGCTGGGCTGAACGTGCAGAAAATGGACTGCCTGAAGTTTCTCGAGCAGCAGGAAGACGAAAGCCTTATCGCGCTGACCGGATTCCATATTGCTGAACACCTGCCTTTCGAGGTCTTACAGCAGCTCGTCAAGCATACCCTGCGCGTGTTGAAACCGGGCGGTTTGTTGATACTTGAGACGCCGAACCCGGAGAACCTGAGCGTTGGAGCCTGTTCATTCTATATGGACCCCACTCATCATCATCCGCTGCCGCCGCCGTTGCTGGAATTTTTACCCATCCACTATGGATTCACTCGCGCGATCACTGTACGTCTGCAGGAAAAGGATGCCCTGAAAGCCGCTGATGCGGCGATTAAACTGGTTGATGTTCTGAAAGGCGTCAGCCCCGATTACAGTATTATTGCGCAGAAAGACGCGCTGCCAGAAGTTCTCGCCAGCTTCGAGCCTCTTTTCACTCAGCAGTACGGCCTGACGTTGGATGCCTTAAGCGAGCGATACGACGCAATTCTGCAAGAACAGCAGGCGGATTCAGCCGCCCGGCTGGCGGCGCTCGATAAATCCTACGCCCGGAAAATGGGTGAAATGGCACAGAGTATTCAGCTACTGCAGGGCCAGGTTGGCGAATTAAACCAGTTGGTCGCGCATAATCACCAGCTTCAACAGCAGGTAGCCGATCTGCATAATAGCCGCTCATGGCGAGTCACACAGCCGCTGCGCTGGCTCTCTTTCCAGCGCCAGCTGTTGCGTCAGGAAGGGGCTAAAGTTCGCTGCCGGCGTGCGGCAAGAAAAATATTGCGCAAAGGGATGGCGCTCTCGCTGGTCTTTTTCCATCGCTATCCTAAATCAAAGGTGTATCTGTTTAAGATCCTCAGGAAAACCGGCAGTTATCAACTGTTCCAGCGCCTGTTCCAGCGCGTGATGCTGGTGTCGACGGATCCAATGATGATGGCGAGGTCCAGAAGATACGATGTGGGCACTGAAGAGATGACAAGTCGCGCGTTGAGTATTTATAACGAATTAAAAAATAAAAATACGGAGAAATAACGATGCGTATTGTCATTGATTTACAAGGCGCGCAGACGGAAAGCCGCTTTCGTGGCATCGGTCGTTATAGTGTTTCTATTGCCAGGGCGATTATCAGGAATAATAGCCAGCACGAAGTTTTCATCGCTTTATCCGCCATGCTGGGGGAATCCATCGCTGACGTGAAAGCGCAGTTTGCCGATCTGCTGCCGGCAGAAAATATCGTCATCTGGCACGCTGCGGGTCCGGTGCGGGCGATGGACAGAGGCAATGAATGGCGTCGGGAAAGCGCTGAGCTGATGCGTGAAGCCTTCCTTGAGGGGCTACGCCCGGATGTCGTTTTCATCACCAGCCTGTTTGAAGGGCACGTCGATGATGCCGTCACATCTGTGCATAAGTTTAGCCGCAGCTACAAAGTGGCGGTTCTGCACCACGATCTGATTCCGCTGGTGCAGGCGGAAACCTATCTGCTGGACGACGTTTATAAGCCCTATTACCTGCAGAAAGTTGAATGGTTAAAGAATGCCGATCTTCTGCTGACTAACTCCGCTTATACCGCCCAGGAGGCGATTGAACACCTGCATCTGCAGGGCGACCATGTGCGTAATATCGCCGCCGCGGCGGACCCGCAGTTTTGCATGGCAGAAGTTAGCGCAAGCGAAAAAGAGACGGTTCTTGGCCACTATAGCATTCAGCGCGATTTTGTCCTCTATGCGCCGGGTGGGTTCGATTCGCGTAAAAACTTTAAACGTCTGATTGAGGCCTATTCCGGGCTCAGTGATGAATTACGTCGCGCACATCAGTTGGTGATCGTCAGTAAGCTTTCCATTGGCGATCGTCAGTATCTCGAATCCCTGGCCTCTGCGAATGGCCTGCAGCAGGGGGAGTTCGTGCTGACCGGCTATGTGCCGGAAAACGAACTGATTCAGCTTTACCGGCTATGTAAGCTCTTTATCTTTGCCTCGTTACATGAAGGTTTTGGCCTGCCTGTGCTGGAGGCAATGTCGTGCGGCGCGCCAGCTATTGGCTCGAACGTCACCAGCATTCCTGAAGTTATCGGTAATCCTGATGCCCTGTTTGACCCGTATTCCGTCTCCTCTATTCGGGAAAAAATGACCCAATGCCTGACGGATGCGCATTTCCTGGCGCGTCTGAAAGAGATGGCGCAGCAGCAGGCGCGAAATTTCTCATGGGATAAGGCCGCTGTTACGGCGCTGGAAGCGTTTGAAAACATCGCAGTGCAGGGAAAAAGCGCAGCACACGCTTCGCCAGCGGCGCTGGTTCAGCGCATCCTCGCCATTTCTCAAGGGCAGCCTGAAGATCGCGATTTACGTTTATGCGCGACGGCCATGGATTTCAACCTGAAAACGGCTGAGCTCTATCAGCTTGAAGACGATGCCCTAAACTGGCGCGTAGAAGGGCCTTTCGATAGTTCATACAGCCTGGCGCTTGTGAATCGTGAATTTGCCCGCGCGCTGGCGGGGGATGGCGTCGATGTGCTGCTGCACTCAACGGAAGGGCCGGGGGATTTTGCCCCTGATGCGGCATTTATGGCGCAGGCCGAAAATAGCGATCTGCTTAATTTTTACAATAAATGCCGGTCAATTGAGGCGGGCAAAAAGGTTGATATCCTCAGCCGTAATATCTACCCTCCGCGCGTGGCGGATATGAATGCCCGGGTTAAATTGCTTCACTGCTATGCCTGGGAAGAAACCGGCTTCCCGCAGCCCTGGATACATGAATTCAATCGTGAACTGGATGGCGTCCTGTGTACATCTGAACACGTTCGTAAGGTCTTGATCGACAACGGGCTGAGCGTACCGGCGTTTGTCGTGGGTAACGGCTGCGATCATTGGCTGAACACCCCGGCAAAACCCCTGAACCGCGCCGCAGAGGGGATGTTCCGTTTCCTGCATGTCTCTTCCTGCTTTCCGCGCAAGGGCGTTCAGGCGATGCTGCAGGCCTGGGGCAGGGCGTTTACCCGCCGTGACAATGTCTCGTTGACCATTAAAACCTTTAATAATCCGCATAACGAAATAGACGCCTGGCTTGCGCAAGCGCAAAGCGAGTTTGCAGACTATCCGTTGGTCGAGGTGATTAAAGCGGATATGTCGGCCGAGGAGCTGAAAGGCCTCTATGAAAGCTGTGACGTGCTGGTTGCGCCAGGATGCGCGGAGGGGTTTGGTCTGCCTATCGCTGAAGCAATGCTTAGCGGACTCCCGGCGATTGTCACCAACTGGAGTGGTCAGCTTGATTTTGTGAATTCACAAAATTCATGGTTGGTGGATTATCAGTTCACTCGAGTAAAAACCCACTTTGGTCTGTTTGCATCCACCTGGGCCAGCGTGGATATCGATAATTTAACGGAAGCCCTGCAGCAAGCTGCATCGACGGATAAATCCGCACTGCGGGAAATGGCGGATGCCGGGCGTCAGCGCATTCTATCGCAATTTACCTGGGCGGCAGTCGCCGAGCGCTCTCAGCAGGCTGTTAAGACGTTGCGGGCGCACATTGATATCGCTCAACACCGGGCGCGCATCGGCTGGTTGACGACCTGGAACACTAAGTGCGGTATTGCTACCTATTCTCAGCATTTAGTGGAAAGCGCGCCGCATGGCGCGGATGTGATATTTGCTCCGCAGGTCAGCGCGGAAGATTTAGTTAATCCTGATGAAGATTTTGTTCTGCGTAACTGGATAGTCGGTAAAGAGAACAACTATCTGGAAAATCTTCAGCAGCAAATCGATGCGCTACGTCTTGACGTATTAGTGATTCAGTTTAACTACGGTTTCTTCAATCATCGTGAACTGGCGGCGTTCATTCGCCATCAGCATGATGCCGGACGCGTGGTTGTAATGGCGATGCATTCGACGGTGGATCCGCAAAAAGAGCCGGAATGGAACTTCCGCCTTGCCGAAATGGTGGATGCGCTGGCGCTTTGCGATCGATTGCTGGTACATTCCATTGCCGATATGAATCGTCTGAAAGGGCTGGGTCTCACCGACAATGTTGCCTTGTTCCCCCATGGGGTAATTAATTATTCTGCACCGTCGCCGCGCAATAATCCGCAGGCATTACCCTTAATCGCCAGCTACGGTTTTTGTTTGCCGCATAAGGGATTGATGGAACTTGTTGAGTCCGTCCATCGTCTTAAGCAGGCCGGCAAGCCGGTTCGTCTGCGTCTGGTGAATGCGGAATATCCGGTGGGTGAATCGCGCGATCTGGTTGCGGAACTTAAAGCCGCTTCTCAACGTCTGGGCGTAACCGATCTGGTTGAAATGCATAACGATTTTCTGCCGGATGATGAAAGTCTGCGCTTACTTTCCGAAGCCGATCTGCTGATTTTTGCCTATCAGAATACCGGCGAGTCGGCGAGCGGGGCGGTGCGTTACGGTATGGCGACGCAGAAGCCTGTTGCCGTTACGCCGCTGGCAATATTTGATGACCTGGATGATGCAGTCTTTAAATTTGATGGATGCAGCGTGGATGATATTAGCCAGGGCATCGATCGGATTTTACATTCCATTCGTCAGCAGGATTCATGGGCCAGCGCTACTCAGAAACGAGCCGATGCCTGGCGGGAGCAGCATGATTATCAGGCCGTATCCCGTCGCCTGGTTAATATGTGTCAAGGCTTAGCTAAAGCTAAATATTTTAAATAAAATAGTCCCCTGCATTTTTTGCCTTTTAATGCAGGGGATGCCAGCTTAATGATGTGCCATTCATTATGAAAATTATATTTGCAACTGAGCCAATCAAATATCCATTAACGGGTATCGGTCGTTATTCCCTCGAACTGGTAAAACGATTGGCGGTGGCCAGCGAAATTGAAGAGCTAAAATTATTTCACGGCTCTTCATTTATTGACAGCATTCCCCAGATTGAAAATAAAGCGGATGCCCGAGCCAGCAATCACGGTAAACTGACGGCTTTTTTACGCCGTCAGCCGTTATTGATTGAAGCCTATCGCGTGTTGCATCCGCGTCGCCAGGCGTGGGCGCTGCGCGATTATAAAGATTATATCTATCATGGGCCTAACTTTTATCTGCCGCATCGTCTGGAACGTGCCGTAACCACATTTCATGATATCTCCATATTCACCTGTCCGGAATTTCATCCAAAGGACCGGGTGCGTTATATGGAAAAGTCACTGCGCGAAAGTCTGGACACGGCAAAGCTTATTTTGACGGTATCTGACTTTTCCCGCAGCGAAATTATCCGGCTGTTTAACTATCCTGCCGATCGGATCGTGACGACCCATCTTGCCTGCAGCGGCGACTATATTCCGCGCAGCCCGGATGAATGTCTGCCGGTTCTGCAGAAATATCAGCTGGAGTGGCAGCGCTACGCGCTTTACATCGGCACGATGGAGCCGCGGAAAAATATTCGAGGCCTGTTGCAGGCGTACCAGCTTCTGCCGATGGAGACGCGCGTGCGCTACCCGCTGATTCTCAGCGGTTACCGTGGGTGGGAAGACGATGCGCTGTGGCAGATCGTTGAACGCGGGACTCGTGAAGGATGGATCCGTTATCTGGGTTATGTCCCGGATGGCGATCTTCCGTATTTATATGCGGCAGCCAGAACCTTTATTTATCCTTCGTTTTATGAAGGATTCGGATTACCTATTCTTGAAGCAATGTCTTGCGGTATTCCAGTAGTATGCTCCAATGTCACATCATTACCTGAAGTGGCAGGGGATGCGGGGTTGTTATCCGACCCTAACGATGTAGACGCGATAAGCGCTCATATATTGCAAAGTCTGCAGGATGAATACTGGCGGGAGATAGCAGTAGCGCGCGGTTTTATTCAGGCACAACAGTTTTCGTGGGAAACCTGTACGGCCCAGACGATCGATGCCTATAAATTACTCTAAGGGTGCAAGTTGAGAGTTTTACACGTCTATAAGACCTATTATCCGAATACCTACGGTGGTATTGAACAGGTCATTTATCAGTTGTGCCAGGGCTGCGCTCGTCGGGGGATCGCGGCCGACGTCTTCACCTTTTCCCCGGATAAAAATACCGGGCCAGTGGCTTACGAACAGCATCAGGTTATCTATAATAAGCAATTAATTGAAATCGCCTCGACGCCATTCTCACTCGGCGCGTTAAAGCGATTTAATAAAATTAAAGATAACTACGATATTATTAACTATCATTTCCCGTTTCCCTTTATGGATATGCTACATCTGATGGCGCATCCTAAAGCGAAAACCGTTGTCACCTATCATTCCGATATTGTGAAACAAAAGCGGCTAATGAAATTATATCAACCGCTGCAGGAGCAATTTCTTTCCAGCGTTGACTGCATTGTGGCCTCATCGCCAAACTACGTAGCCTCCAGCCAGACGCTGCAAAAATACCTCGATAAAACGGTGGTCATTCCCTTCGGCCTCGAGCAAAAGGATGTGCAGCATAATCCGCAGCGCCTGGCTTACTGGCGAGAGAAAGTCGGCGAGCGCTTTTTCCTTTTTGTCGGCGCATTTCGTTACTATAAGGGATTGCATATTCTGCTGGATGCCGCAGAGCGCAGTCGACTGCCGATCGTTATTGTCGGCGGCGGCCCGCTGGAAGCGGAAGTTCGCCGTGAGGCTGAACAGCGCGGCCTGAATAACGTGATATTCACCGGCATGCTGAATGATGAGGATAAATATATTCTCTTTCATCTGTGCCGCGGGGTGGTCTTTCCCTCGCACCTGCGCTCAGAGGCGTTTGGCATTACCTTACTGGAAGGAGCGCGGTTCGCCCGGCCGCTGATCTCGTGTGAAATTGGCACCGGAACCTCGTTTATCAACCAGGATAAGGTCAATGGTTGCGTGATCCCGCCGGATAACAGCGCAGCGTTGGTCGAAGCGATGAACGAACTGTGGCACAGTGATGAAACGGCAGCGCGCTATGGCGCAAATTCTCGTCGCCGCTTTGAGGAGATGTTTACCGCCGAACATATGATTGATGCCTACGTGAATCTCTACAGCACGCTGCTGGAGCAGAAACCCTGATAGGCCGCAAATCGCCCCCGCCAGCGCGGGGGCGAAAGGCATCAGTGACGGCTCTTAAGATTGTTAATCACGTCCGTTAAATTCAGCCCCTGATCCTGCAGCAGCACCAGCAGGTGATACATCAAATCCGACGCTTCATTCTTCAGCTCGAACTGGTCATGCACCGTGGCGGCCAGGGCGGTCTCAACGCCTTCTTCTCCCACCTTCTGGGCAATGCGCTTGGTGCCGCTAGCGTACAGCTTCGCGGTGTAAGAGCTCTCCGGGTCAGCATGCTTGCGTTCGGCCAACAGTTGCTCCAGCTGGTAGAGAAACAGCCACTGGTGGCCGGTTTCACCGAAGCAGCTCGATGTGCCTTTATGGCAGGTTGGGCCAATCGGATTTACCAGCGCCAGCAGGGTGTCGTTATCGCAATCCGGGGTGATGCTCACCACGTTGAGAAAATTACCCGACGTTTCCCCCTTGGTCCACAGACGCTGTTTGGTCCGTGAATAAAAGGTCACTTTACCGGTCTCTTCGGTTTTCGCCAGCGCATCCTGATTCATATAGCCCAGCATCAGCACCTCCCCGGAAACGGCGTGCTGCACGATGACCGGCATCAGACCGTCGGTTTTTTGCCAATCCAGCTGTTCACTTAACATACCCTAATCTCCACGCCCTGTGCTGCCAGGTACGTTTTCAGTTCACCAATATTGATAATTTGCTTGTGGAACACTGAGGCGGCCAGCGCGCCGTCGACGTTGGCGTCGCGGAAGGCTTCCAGGAAGTGCTCCATAGTCCCGGCACCGCCGGATGCAATCAGCGGCACGTGGCACACGGCGCGTACCTTGCTTAACTGCTGCAGATCGTAGCCGTTACGCACGCCGTCCTGATTCATCATATTGAGGACGATCTCGCCGGCCCCGCGCTTTTGTACTTCCTGCACCCAGTCCAGCGTTTCCCACTGCGTCACCCGCGTACGGCTCTCATCGCCGGTATATTGATTGACGTGATACTTCCCGCTTTCGGCGTCAAACCAGGTATCGATACCCACGACAATACACTGCACCCCGAACCGATCGGCCAGGCGAGTAATCAGCGTCGGGTCCGCCAGGGCAGGGGAGTTGATGGAGATTTTATCCGCGCCAAAGGAGAGGATTTGCGCCGCCTCTTCCAGCGACTTAATGCCGCCGGCGACGCAGAAGGGAATGTCGATCACTTCCGCAACGCGCGATACCCAGCTTTTATCCACCACGCGACCGTCGCTCGAGGCGGTGATATCGTAGAACACCAGCTCATCCGCGCCTTCGTCGGCATAGCGTTTTGCCAGCGGGACAATATCGCCGATGATTTCGTGATTACGGAACTGCACGCCTTTCACTACCTGGCCGTCGCGAACGTCAAGACAGGGGATTATCCGTTTTGCCAGCATTGAATGGCCTCCGTTACGTTAAATTTACCTTCCAGCAGCGCCCGGCCGACAATCACCCCGCGCACCCCGGTTCCGCGCAGCGCGGCGATATCATGCAGATCGCCAATGCCGCCGGAGGACTGAAACGCCACCTGCGGATAGCGGGCGCAGACTTCTTCATACAGCGAGACGTTAGACCCGGCCAGCGTCCCGTCGCGGGAAATATCGGTACATAGCACGTGCTGCAGGCCGACGGACTGATAGCTCTCCACCAGCTCCTCCAGGGTTACGCCGGAATTCTCCTGCCAGCCGCTAACGGCCACCTGCTTGCTGCCTTGCGCATCGATCCGTACGTCCAGCGCCAGCACCAGATGCTGCGGGCCAAAACGCTTAAACCAGCCTTTCACCACTTCCGGCGACTTCACCGCCGTCGAGCCCACCACCACGCGCGCCACGCCCGCGTCAAGCAGGGCGGCCACGTCTTCTTCCGTGCGCACGCCGCCGCCGACCTGCACCGGCACGTTCACGCCGGCAACCAGCGTTTTCAGCAGCGTGATCTGGCGCTTCGCCGGATCTTTCGCCCCGGTCAGATCGACGAGATGCAGCACTTCGGCCCCTTGCGCGGCATAGGATTGCAGGCGCGGCAGCGGATCGTTGCCGTAGTCGCGCTGCTGGCCATAATCGCCCTGATGGAGACGGACGACCGTACCGTCAATTAAATCTAAAGCAGGAATGATCATCACATCTCCAGGAAGTTTTTCAGCAGCTGCGCCCCGGCGCTGCCGGAGCGTTCAGGGTGGAACTGGACGCCAAAAAAGTTATCTTTCTGCACCGCCGCGGTGAAGGCCTCGCCGTAGCTGCACTGAGCGATGGTGTTAACGTTGACCGGCATCGCGTAGCTGTGGACGAAGTAAAAATACGCCCCGTCTTCAATGCCGCGAAACAGACGATCGCCCGCTTTAGCATATACCCGGTTCCAGCCCATATGCGGCAGCGGCAGGCCGTGGTCGGTCATTTTTGGCACGTCCTGGTCGATAATACCCAGCAGGTCGACGCCGTTATTCTCTTCGCTGCGTTTTCCCAGCAGCTGCATACCGAGACAAATGCCCAGCACCGGTTGGGTGCAGGCTTTAATCAGATCGATTAAATCCCGTTCGCGCAGCTGGTCCATTGCCGCCTGAGCCGTCCCTACACCCGGCAGAAACAGCTTATCGGCGCGCAGCACCACGTCCGGGTCACGGCTGACCTGCGGCTCGTAGCCGTGGCGGCTCACCGCAGATTTCACCGAATTGAGGTTGGCGCAGCCGGTATCGAGGATCACCACGTTCATCAGAGTACCCCTTTCGAAGATGGCAGCGTGTCGCCCTGGACGCGGATGGCCTGGCGTAGCGTGCGACCGAAGGCCTTAAACAGGCTCTCAACGCGGTGGTGGTCGTTTTTGCCCTTGGTTTTCAGGTGCAGAGTGACCGCCATGGTATAGGAGAGCGAGCGGAAGAAGTGCTCGACCATCTCGGTGCTCAGATCGCCAACGCGCTGATAGGTAAAATCAGCTTTGTATTCAAGGTGCGGGCGGCCAGAAATATCCAGCGCGCAGCGGGCCAGGCATTCGTCCATCGGCAGCACAAAGCCGAAACGGGCGATGCCGCGCTTGTCGCCGAGCGCCAGCTTCAGCGCTTCGCCCAGCGCAAGGCCGGTGTCTTCCACGGTGTGGTGATCGTCAATATAGAGGTCGCCGCCGACCTTGACCTCCAGACGGAAGCCGCCGTGGGTGGCAATTTGGTCAAGCATATGATCGAAGAAGCCGACGCCGGTGGAGATTTTGCTGCCGCCTTCGCGATCGAGCCACACTTTGACATCCACCTGGGTCTCTTTAGTGATGCGCTCAACGTGGGCGTAGCGGTCGCGACGGGTCAGCTGTTCGCAAATGGTCGGCCAGTCAAGCGTTTCGCGATCGTAGCGCAGTCCGGTAATGCCCATGTTATCCGCCAGCTGAATGTCGGTGGCCCGGTCGCCAATCACGTAGCTATTGGCGGTGTCCATCACCCCTTGCTCCAGCCACGGCAGCACCAGCCTGGTTTTCGGCTTGCGGCAGTCGCAATTATCCGCCGGGAGATGCGGGCAAATCAGCACCTCGTCAAAGTTGACGCCCTGTGAGGAGAAGATCTGCATCATCAGGTTGTGCGGGCCGTCGAACTCGTCCTGCGGCAGGCTGGCGGTTCCCAGTCCGTCCTGATTGGTGATCATCACCAGCTTATACCCTTCCTGCTGCAGCTTGAGCAGGGCCGGGATCACCTGCGGCTCAAACGCCAGCTTATCGAAGCGGTCTACCTGAAAATCAACCGGTGGCTCGGAAATCAGCGTACCGTCACGGTCAATAAAGAGAAACTTCTGGGTCATACATTCTCCGCAGTCAAAGCGTCAATGACGCGCTGGCTCTCTGCACGGGTACCGATAGTGATACGCAAACAGCCGCTTAATGAAGGTTGTTTATTCTGGTCACGTAAGATAATGCCCTGATCCCACAAAGATTTAAACACCGCGCTGGACGCGGTGATCCGCGCCAGTACGTAGTTGGTCTCGGAAGCGAACACCTCTTCCACGCAGGCAATGCTGCGCAGCTGGCTGACCAGATAATCGCGTTCGTTGAGGATCTGCGCCACGCGCTCGCGCATAGCGGCAATCCCTTCCGCACTCAGCGCCTGAGCGGCAATATCGGCGACCGGCGTCGAGAGCGGATAGGGCGCGATAACTTTCAGCAGTACGTTAATGACCTCGACGTTGGCGAGGGTAAAGCCGCAGCGCAGTCCAGCCAGGGCAAACGCCTTGGACAGCGTGCGCAGAACCACCAGATGCGGATACTCGTTCAGCCAGGTTGCCAGCGTCGCCTGCGGGCAGAACTCAATATAGGCTTCATCCGCGACCACGATGGCTTTACCGCGCGCCATCTCCAGCAGGGTGCGGAAATCTTTCGGGTTGATAATCTGTCCGGTCGGGTTATTCGGGCTGCAGACGAAAATCACTTTCACGCCGTCAAGATTGGCTGCGATGCCCGGCAGATCCAGCTGCCAGTCGGCGAGCGTCGGCACCGTACGACAGGTCACGCCGATGGTTTCGGCGCTGACGCTGTACATGCCGTAGGTCGGCGGGCAGTAGAGCACCGCGTCCTGGCCCGGCTCGCAGAAGGTGCGGATCAGTAGTTCAATGCCTTCGTCGGCGCCGCGGCTGACCAGCACCTGCTCCGGCTTAACGCCAGCATACTGCGCATAGCGTTCAATGACGGCTTTCGGCTGCGGTTCCGGATAGCGGTTCAGCGTCTGTTCGGTCAGCTGGAACGCAACCGCGGTGGGGAATTCATTGGCGTTCAGCCAGACGTCGCCCTTACCGCCCAGACGGCGAGCAGACTGATACGGCGTCAGCGCGCGGACGTTGGCGCGGGCTAAATCTTCGATGCTCATGCTTGCTCCTTAAGGGCTGCAACGCGCAGCGTAACGGCGTTTTTGTGGGCGTCCAGGCGCTCGGCGGCGGCCAGTATCTCAATGGTGGAAGCGAGGGCGGCGAACCCGTCGCGGGACAGCTCCTGCACGGTCATGCGTTTCTGAAAGTCCGCCAGGCCGAGGCTGGAGCAGGTCGCGGTGTAGCCGTAGGTCGGCAGCACGTGGTTGGTTCCGGAGGCATAATCCCCGGCGGATTCCGGCGACCAGTCGCCGAGGAACACCGAGCCGGCGCTGGTGATGCCATCGACCAGTTCGCGGGCGTTGCGGGTCTGAATAATCAGGTGTTCAGGGCCGTACTGGTTGGATATTTCCACGCACTGGGCGATATCGCGGGCCACGATGATCCGGCTGGCGGAGAGCGCCTCACGGGCGGTTTCCGCACGCGGCAGCGCGGACAGCTGGCGCTCAACGGCTTCGGCGACGCGGGTGGCCATCGCGCTATCCGGCGTCAGCAGGATCACCTGCGAATCCGGGCCGTGCTCCGCCTGGGAAAGCAGGTCAGAGGCGACGAAATCAGGGGTTGCGCCGCTGTCGGCGATCACCAGCACTTCCGATGGCCCGGCGGGCATATCGATAGCCGCGCCGTCAAGACGCTGGCTCACCTGGCGCTTGGCTTCGGTAACGAAGGCGTTGCCCGGGCCAAAGATTTTATCGACTTTCGTCACCGACTCCGTGCCGAAGGCGAGGGCGGCAATTGCCTGCGCGCCGCCGACGTTAAAGATATTGCGCACGCCGCATAGCTGGGCGGCATAGAGAATTTCATCGGCAATCGGCGGCGGCGAGCACAGCACTACCTGCTGGCAGCCCGCGATGCGCGCCGGCGTGGCGAGCATCAGGACCGTTGAGAACAGCGGCGCCGAGCCGCCGGGAATATATAAGCCAACGGAGGCGATAGGGCGGGTCACCTGCTGGCAGCGCACGCCCGGCAGGGTTTCCACATCTACGGCCTGCAGCCGCTGCGCGTTGTGAAAGGTTTCGATATTTCTAACCGCTACGGCCATCGCCTGCTTGAGCTCGTCGCTCAGGCGCGCACCGGCGGCGGCAATCTCTTCTTCGCTAACTTTCAGCGCTGTGACCTCGGTTTTGTCGAACTTTGCGCCGTATTCACGCAGGGCCGCATCGCCGTTGTCTTTAACATTATTCAGGATCTCCGCCACCGTTTTGCTGATGCTCTCGGAGGCGGAAATGGCCGGACGCATTAAAAGTTGTTGCTGTTGTTCTGCGCCACAGCCGTTCCAGTCGATAATTGTGTTGAAGCTCATGATTGTTTCCCCTGTTTGTCCCGTGACCGACCCGCCGGATTACTCCATCATCTTCTCAATCGGCAGAACCAGAATGGAGCTGGCGCCCAGCGCTTTCAGTTTTTCCATGGTTTCCCAGAACAGGGTTTCGCTGCTGACCATGTGCATGGCGACGCGCTGCTTGTCCCCCGCCAGCGGCAGGATGGTCGGACGCTCGGCGCCGGGCAGCAGGGCGACAACCTCTTCCAGGCGCTCGGTGGGCGCGTGCATCATGATGTATTTCGATTCGCGGGCCTGAATCACCCCCTGAATACGGGTCAGCAGGCGGTCGATCAGCTGCTGTTTGCTATCCGCCATCTCACCGTCGCGCTGGATCAGGCAGGCTTTGGAGCGGAACATGACTTCCACTTCGCGCAGGCCGTTCGCTTCGAGAGTCGCGCCGGTAGAGACCAGGTCGCAAATCGCGTCGGCCAGGCCAGCGCGCGGGGCCACTTCAACCGAGCCGTTCAGCAGGCAGGATTTAAAGGAGATACCTTTCTGGTCAAGGTAGCGCTTCAGCAGGTGCGGGTAAGAGGTCGCGATGCGTTTGCCGTCCAGTGCCGCAGGGCCGTCCCAGGGTTCATCCGCCGGGGTCGCCAGCGACAGGCGGCAGCCGCCGAAGTCGAGGCGGCGCAGGGTAAAGTAGCGCGGATCTTCGCCCTGGGCGCGGCGGCTCAGCAGCTCTTCTTCCAGCACGTTTTCACCGATAATCCCCAAATCGACCACGCCGTCCATGATAAGGCCAGGAATATCGTCATCACGCACGCGCAGAATATCGATCGGCATATTTTCCGCCATCGCGATCAGGCGCTGGGTGTGCAGATTCACTTTGATGCCGCAGCGGCTGAGTAATTCGCGTGAATCTTCGCTTAAACGCCCTGATTTCTGAATAGCTATGCGTAAACGACTATTGTCTAACATTGTTATTTTCCTCTGTAACCCTGTCTGAATCTGTCCGAATGCGGTCCAAAAAAAAGCCCCCGGAAGTGAATCTTCCGGGGGCTTTTTTTGCGTTCATGCACCACTGGAAGATCCAAATGTCTTCCAGCACACATCGCCTGAAAGACTAGTCAGGATGATGGTGATGATGGTGGTTTTTAAATTGAACGCTGTTCATAAAATTCTCTGTGAATGACTATGCATTTGATGCCTTTTAACCTAAACCACTTCACTCGCATAAAGCAAGGGCTTTTTTCTATCATTAATTCATTTCATATTGACCGAAGAAATTGTCAGTTGCCGCCGGCTGGCGTAGCCTTAAGTCAGCACAGCGAAAATTCAGGAGCAAGGGGATGAAGAAGGTCGCAATTGTAGGATTAGGATGGCTGGGTATGCCGCTTGCGCTGTCGTTGATGTCGCGGGGATGGCAGGTCACCGGCAGTAAGACCACCCAGGATGGCGTGGAGGCGGCGCGGATGTGCGGTATCGACAGCTACCCGCTGCGTCTGGAGCCGCAGCTGGTCTGCGACGCTGAGGACCTGGATGCATTAATGAACGTCGACGCGCTGGTGATTACCCTGCCGGCGCGCCGGACCGGGCCGGGAGACGACTTCTATCGTCAGGCGGTACAGGAAATCGTTGATACCGCGCTCGCGCATCACGTGCCGCGCATCCTGTTTACCAGCTCAACTTCCGTCTACGGCAACGCCAGCGGCACGCTGAAAGAGAGCTCGCCCCGTAATCCGCAAACCGCCAGCGGACAAGTGCTGAAAGAGCTGGAGGACTGGCTGCACAATCTTCCTGGCACCTCGGTGGACATTCTGCGCCTTTCCGGGCTGGTGGGGCCGTCTCGTCACCCGGGGCGCTTCTTTGCCGGAAAATCCGCGCCGGACGGCCAGCACGGCGTGAACCTGGTGCATCTCCAGGATGCGATCGCCGCGATCGAGCTGTTATTGCAGTCCCCGAAAGGCGGACGCATCTATAATATATGTGCGCCTAAGCATCCCGCGCGCGGCATCTTTTATCCGCTGATGGCCCGCGAGCTTGGGCTTCCCGTTCCCGTCTTCTCTGATAACCCGGAAAACGGTAGCGGCAAGATCGTGGATGGCAGCCGTATTTGCAACGAACTGGGGTTTGAATACCAATATCCCGACCCGCTGGTGATGCCGATGGAGTGATCCGCCAGCGGTGAATCGCGTACCGTAAGGGGGTAGCGATGAAACCACTGCTGGATGTGCTCGTCATTCTTGATGCCCTCGACAAAGAGGGCAGTTTTGCCGCCGCCTCGGCAAAGCTCTATAAAACACCCTCCGCGCTGAGCTATACCATTCATAAGCTGGAAAGCGACCTCAATATTCAACTACTCGATCGCAGCGGCCACCGGGCGCGCTTTACCCGTACCGGTCAGATGCTGCTGGAAAAAGGGCGCGACGTGCTGCATACCGCCCGCGAGCTGGAAAAGCAGGCTGTCAGGCTGCATCAGGGCTGGGAAGACAGGCTGGTGCTGAACGTTGATAGCGGTTTCCCGTTTCACCTGTTGGCGCCGCTGATAACGGCGTTTTATCGCCAGCATCACGCCACCCGTCTGGAATTTCGCCGCGATACCCTCGCAGCAGACTGGCAGACCCTGGCGGAAGGGCGGGCGGATCTGCTGCTCGGGGTTCAGAGCGACCCGCCGGCGCTAAGCGGCTACGGTTGTCTGCTTCTCGGTGAACTGACGCAGGTATTTGTCGTTTCGCCCCAGCATCCGCTGGCGCAAATTACCGAACCGCTGAGCTGGCGCACGTTGCGCCGTTATCGCGCGATTGCCAACTGCGGCTCGTTGCCGCAGGCAGAAAATCAGGACAGCCTGACGGTATTCGATCTTTCCGGCCAGCTGACGCTGCTTTGCGCCGGGCTGGGGTGGGGCTATTTGCCGCTATTTCAGGTGCAGCCTTTATTAGCGCGCGGCGAGCTGCGAATAATTCAAACCAGGATGGTTGCGCCGGTAAATCGCGCGTGGATTGGCTGGCATGAAGAGGGCGGTGGTCTGGCGGGCGAGTGGTGGCGAGCAGAGATATTAGCAAATAGTGCTATCCATCAGGTCTATAATACTAAAATCGTATGAATATTAATCTGTTAGAGATTAGCCGTAATTATTAAGCCTTGCAACATCTTGTCATCGTGCCAGTAGTTGTTGCAAAATACGCGTCCTGAAAATCAGAAACTGGCCGACGCTTTTTTAAAGTGTCGGTTATTTTTTTGGTTGAAAGACACATCATTCAATACCAAGAGGCCGGGCTTCGTACCGGATAGATATTTACTAAAAACCGACAGTGGTTGTCGCTGAGGAATACAAAGAAATGGGGCAATTTTTTGCTTACGCGCTGGCGTTCACCGTAAAAGGGGATAACTATGTCGCATAACGCTACTCCAAAAACCTCTCGCGTGGAATTACGTAAAACGCTTACGTTGATTCCGGTTGTAATGATGGGCCTTGCCTATATGCAGCCAATGACGCTGTTCGATACGTTTGGTATCGTCTCTGGATTGACTGATGGTCACGTTGCGACGGCTTACGCCTTCGCGCTGATCGCCATTCTCTTCACGGCGCTGAGCTACGGTAAACTGGTTCGCCGTTTTCCGTCGGCGGGTTCCGCTTATACCTACGCACAGAAATCCATTAGCCCGGCCGTTGGCTTTATGGTTGGCTGGTCATCGCTGCTGGACTATCTGTTCATGCCGATGATCAACATTCTGCTGGCAAAAATTTACTTTGAAGCGCTGGTGCCTTCCATTCCGTCGTGGATCTTTGTTGTTGCGCTGGTGGCCTTTATGACCATCTCCAACCTGCGCAGCATTAAGACCGTGGCGAACTTCAACACCCTGATCGTTATCCTGCAGATGGGTATCGTAGCGGTGATTGTTGGCCTGATTATCTACGGCGTTATGCACGGCGAAGGCGCGGGCACGCTGACCAGCACCCGTCCGTTCTGGTCTGAAGGCGCGCACGTGGTGCCGATGATTACCGGTGCGACCATTCTCTGCTTCTCGTTCCTCGGCTTCGACGGTATCTCTTCGCTGTCTGAAGAAACCAAAGACGCAGAGCGCGTGATCCCGAAGGCTATCTTCCTGACGGCGCTGATTGGCGGCCTGATCTTTATTGGGGCTTCCTACTTCCTGCAGCTGTACTTCCCGGATATCTCGCGCTTTAAGGATCCGGACGCATCGCAGCCTGAAATCATGCTGTACGTTGCGGGCAAAACCTTCCAGTGGGGCGTGCTGATTTTCTCCAGCGTCACCGTACTGGCGTCCGGCATGGCTGCGCACGCGGGCGTTTCCCGTCTGATGTACGTGATGGGCCGCGACGGCGTGTTCCCGACGCGTTTCTTTGGTTACGTGCATCCGAAATGGCGGACTCCGGCGTGGAACGTACTGCTGGTTGGCGCGATTGCGCTGCTGGCGATTAAATTCGACCTCGTGACGGCAACGGCGCTGATTAACTTCGGTGCGCTGGTGGCGTTCACCTTCGTTAACCTGTCGGTGATCTCACAGTTCTGGATCCGTGAAAAACGCAACAAGACGCTGAAAGACCACTTCAACTATCTGGTTCTGCCGGTGTGCGGCGCGCTGACCGTCGGCGCGCTGTGGATCAACCTGGAAGAGAGCTCCATGGTTCTCGGCCTGATCTGGGGCGGTATTGGTCTGGTCTACCTGGCCTGCGTGACCAAAAGCTTCCGCAACCCGGTACCGCAGTACGAAGACGTTGCCTGATCGCGTTTGGTGATGAGAAAGCCGGAGGGAAACCTCCGGCTTTTTTGTTTCTGGCGGATGTCGATCTTTCCGACTCGCGCTACGCTTAGCCGGACTACAGATTCACCGCTGCCCACGGTCTGGTAGCCCGGGTAAGGCGTGTACGCCGCAACCCGGGATTCCCGGGCACGAGTTCGTGTGGTTTTGCGGGGTGGTTGCCCGGATAGAGGCGCAGCATCGCCTCCGGCAGATTCGGCAGAAATGTGGGCGATTTACTTCTCCTGCTGCATCACCTTAAGCAGCGTATCCAGCAGGCCGGGAAAGCGCGCGTCTAAATCTTCCCGGCGCAGCGAAATCAAATTCTCCCGCCCCTGAGGCCGCTGCCAGATCACCCCGCTGTCGCGCAAGACGCGCCAGTGGTGAGTCATGGTCGACTTCGCCACATCTTCATGACGCAGGGCGTTACAGCTCTGCTCGCTGCCGTCGGCAAGGATCCGGATAATCTCCAGCCGGAGCGGGTTACCGAGGGCGAAAAGCACATTTTCGAGGCGAATTTGTTCACGTTCGGGGTGATTGGCGATCATAATATTCCTGTGTCGGCGGCGGCGCAGATCCGCGAGCAGCAGCCGTTATCGGCGGCTGGCCGGTAATATACCCAAACTCTTTTTCTAAAGCCACGCGCGTCGTCGCAGCTATACCAATCGTAACTATAGCAAAAATAGTTCGAATATACTCGTACAGTTGTACTATGATGAAAGCCGTTTAATGAACGGCGGCTCATTCCGGCCGCTGACTGACAGTCAAAATGACTAAGGACGCATCATGCCCCGACCCATCCCCCTCGAACGTTATCGCAACATCGGTATCTCCGCGCATATCGATGCCGGCAAAACCACCACCACCGAGCGCATCCTGTTTTACACCGGGATGAGCCACAAGCTGGGGGAAGTACACGATGGCGCGGCAACTACCGACTGGATGGCGCAGGAGCAGGAGCGTGGGATCACCATTACGTCCGCGGCGGTGAGCTGCTTCTGGCCCGGTATGGACCGCAGCTTTGAGCCACACCGGATTAATATCATCGATACCCCCGGGCACGTGGATTTCACCATTGAAGTCGAGCGCTCTATGCGCGTACTGGACGGTGCGGTCATGGTTTACGACTCCGTGGGCGGCGTGCAGCCGCAGTCGGAAACCGTCTGGCGCCAGGCGAACAAATACCACGTCCCGCGGCTGGCCTTCGTCAACAAGATGGACCGCCCCGGCGCGGATTTTTTCCGCGTGGTGCAGATGATGACCGATCGCCTGAAGGCGAACCCGGTACCGATTGTGATCCCGGTGGGCGCCGAAGAGCACTTCACCGGCGTGGTGGACCTCATCAAAATGCGCGCTATTTTGTGGGATGACGCTACCCAGGGAATGACCTTCAGCTATGCGCCGGTGCCCGACGAACTGCTGGAAACCGCCCGGTTGTGGCGGGAAAAAATGGTTTCGGCGGCGGCGGAAGCCAGCGACGAACTGATGGATAACTATCTTGAAACCGGCGAGTTGAGCGAGGCGGAAATCGTCGCCGGACTGCGTCAGCGCACGGTGAAGGGGGAAATCCAGGCAGTGCTGTGCGGCAGCGCGTTTAAAAACAAAGGCGTGCAGCGGATGCTTGATGCGGTGGTTGAGCTGATGCCGTCGCCGCTGGATATTCCGGCGATTCAGGGCGTGGATGAGAAAGGGCAGCCCGCTGAACGTCACCCGAGCGACGACGAACCGTTCTCGGCGCTGGCATTTAAACTGATGACCGACCCCTACGTCGGCCAATTGACCTTTATCCGCGTCTATTCCGGGACACTGAAAAAAGGCGATGCGGTGTGGAATCCGGTGAAAGGCAAGAAAGAGCGCATCGGCCGCATCGTGCTGATGCAGGCCAACGATCGCCATGAAGTGGACGAACTGCACGCCGGAGATATTGCCGCCTGCGTCGGCCTGAAGGATGTCGCCACCGGCGACACGCTGTGCGACCCGGATGCGGTGATTACCCTTGAACGGATGGAGTTCCCGGAGCCGGTGATTTCGCTGGCGATTGAACCGAAAACCAAAGCCGATCAGGAGAAAATGGGTATCGCCCTGCAGCGATTGGCGGCGGAAGATCCGTCGTTTCGTCTGCATACTGACGAGGAGTCCGGCCAGACGATCATTTCCGGGATGGGTGAACTGCATCTGGAGATTATCGTTGACCGCATGAAGCGCGAGTTTGGCGTCGAGGCGAATATCGGGCGTCCGCAGGTGACCTATCGCGAGACGATCCGCAAAACGGTCAAAGAGGTGGAAGGCAAGTTTGTTCGCCAGTCCGGCGGTAAAGGGCAGTACGGTCACGTGGTGCTGACCCTTGAACCGCTGGCGCCGGGAAGCGGTTTCGTGTTTGAGGACGCGACCAAAGGCGGCGTGGTGCCGCGCGAGTATATCCCTTCAGTCGAAAAAGGGCTGCGCGAAGCGATGGGCACCGGCGTGCTGGCGGGATATCCGGTGGTGGATATTAAGGCGGTCCTGACGTTTGGTTCGTATCACGACGTTGACTCCTCGGAGATGGCTTTCCGGATGGCGGCGATATTCGGCTTCAAGGAGGGGGCGCGCAGGGCCGACCCGGTTATTCTTGAACCGGTGATGCACGTGGAAGTGGAGACCCCGGAAGAGTACGCCGGCAATATTATGGGCGATCTCTCTTCCCGGCGCGGGATGGTGCAGGGAATGGAGGAGCGGTTCGGCAGCCAGATTATTCGCGCCGACGTGCCGCTGGCCGAGATGTTTGGCTATTCCACCACGCTGCGTTCAATGTCCCAGGGCCGGGCGACCTACAGCATGGAATTCCACCACTACGCGGAAGCCCCGCGCAACGTGGCTGAGGCGATTATCGCCAGCCGCGCCAAAGGCTAAACTACGTTCCCGGGTGCGACGCGAGGGTCTTACCCGGGATACGAGTCCTGCCACCGTTTGTAGCCCGGGTAAGGCGTTAGCCGCAACCCGGGAATTTCTTCCAGTCAAACAATATCCTGCGCGTACTGCCACAGCGCCTTCAACTGCGCCAGCTTCTCTTTATCATCCGCATATTGCTGATACAGTATCTGTAGCTCATCGGCGTAGGCCTGCAAAAACTCTGGCGTAAACACCTGGCGACGGTGCTCCAACCAGCGCTGCTGCTCGGCTTCATCCAGCGTGCCCGGGTAATTGCGCGCGCGATAGTTGAACAGTAGACGCTCAATACGCTTGTCGGCAAAGGTAATGTCCAGCGCCGGCAGATTGCGCGGCTCCGTCTCGAGTACGATTTTCATCGCCGCGCGGTCGGCATCGCTGAAAAAGCCGTTATACAGCTGTGCATCGACGTTATCGGACGGCACAAACGGCTCCGCTTCGGCATAAATCGCCACCACTTTCTCGCGCACCTGTGGATTAGCCCGCAGCCGCTGGGCGTTCTCCAGACAGCGCTGGATATTGATGCCCAATCGGTCAGCATCCTGCGGGCGCAGGGTATTTTGCTGCGCCAGCACCGGACACTTATTGAGGTGGACCAGCTTGATCGGCACCGCAGCCAGATCGCCCAACTCGCTTTTCGGCGTATACAGCCGTTCGCGCAGGGCATCGGCATCCAGATCCAGCAGAGGGGCGATATCACCGGCCAGGTCGACCATAATCACCGCGTTACGGTTATCCGGGTGCCACGCCAGCGGGGCGACCAGGCTGGTGTTGCCGCGCGCCGCGCCGAACATACCGGAAACATGCACCAGAGGCTTGATCTGCGGCACGTCAATCAGCGTCGCCAGCTTGCGCTTGTTGCGGTGGGCGTAAAGATAGTCGAACAGGCGCGGCTGCTGAGTCTTCACCAGCTTTGCCATCGCGATAGTGGCGTAAACGTCGGCCATCGCGTCGTGGGCGTTGCTGTGTTCGATGCCGTTAGCGACGGTCAGATGCTCCAGCCGGAAGCTCGGTAAGCCCTCATCATTTTCCGGCCAGTTGATCCCCTCGGGGCGCAGCGCATAGCAGGCGCGCATCACGTCCAGTAGATCCCAGCGGGAGTTGTCATGCTGCCAGCTCCAGGCGTAAGGATCGTAAAAATTGCGATAGAAGATATTGCGCGTGACTTCATCATCGAAGCGCACGTTGTTGTAGCCGACGATGCAGGTTTTCGGCACCGTGAACAGATCGTGAACGCGGCGGGCAAACGCGGCTTCGTTGTCGCCTTTGGCATTGGCCTCCTGCGGCGTTATCCCGGTGACCATTACCGCCTGCGGCTGCGGCAGATAGTCGTCGGCGAGCCTGCAGTAGAACACTTCAGGTTCGCCGACGACATTCAGGTCTTCATCGGTACGGATGGCGGCAAACTGCGACGGCCGGTCGAGCGAAGGGCTGGTGCCGAAGGTCTCGTAATCGTGAAACAAAAATCCGGGCTGGTTGGCGCTATCTTGCATAATCTGTTCATTATCCCTGGTGGCGAGCAGCCATCATGGTAAACGATTTGCCGGGCCATCAGAAGGGTATCGGCTTTACCTGACACCGCCAGTGTCATATTTTCTTGCAATTAAACCCTGATATGAAACGAGAAGTTCCGTAAAAAGGACGGCGAATCTGTCAATTTAGAGGATATGCCGTTGAAAGGCCGTTTGTTTATTGCTGTATCTTTGCTCGCTGCGAGCGTTTCTTGCGCATTTGCCGCCAATGATTTTCCCGTCAACGTGACGCCGCCTTCCATTCAGGCCGGTTCCTGGGTGCTGATGGATTACACCACCGGCCAGGTCCTTACCGCCGGTAACGAGCATCAGCAGCGCAATCCCGCCAGCCTGACCAAACTGATGACCGGCTATGTGGTCGATCGCGCCATCGACAGCCACCGCATCACCTTTGACGACATCGTCACCGTCGGTAAAGACGCCTGGGCGCAGGGCAATCCGGTCTTTAAGGGATCTTCCCTGATGTTTCTTAAGCCTGGCGATCGGGTTAGCGTACGCGACTTGAGCCGCGGGCTCATCGTTGACTCCGGCAACGATGCCTGCGTGGCGCTGGCGGATTATGTTGCCGGCGGCCAGCCGCAGTTTGTCGCGCTGATGAACAGCTATGTGGACAAACTGCATTTACAGGATACTCATTTTGAAACCGTTCACGGCCTCGACGCGCCGGGGCAGCACAGCTCAGCCTACGATCTGGCGGTACTCTCGCGGGCGATTATTCACGGCGAGCCGGACGTTTATCATATGTACAGCCAGAAGAGTCTGACGTGGAACGGCATTACCCAGCAGAACCGCAATGGTCTGCTGTGGGATAAAACTATGAACGTTGATGGTCTGAAAACCGGCCATACCTCCGGCGCCGGCTTCAATCTGATTGCCTCCGCGGTGGACGGCCAGCGCCGGCTGATTGCGGTAGTCATGGGGGCCGACAGCCCGAAAGGGCGTGAACAGCAGGCGGCGAAGCTGCTGCACTGGGGTCAGCAAAACTTCGATACCGTCCAGGTCCTGCAGGACGGCAAGCAGGTCGGCGTTGAGCGTATCTGGTATGGCGATAAAGAGCAGATTAGGCTGGGGACCGATCAGGACTTCTGGTTAGCGCTGCCGAAATCGGAAGTCTCGCGCATTAAGGCGAAATATGTGCTGGATAAAAAAGTGCTGGAAGCGCCGATTGCCGCCCACCAGCGGGTCGGTGAAATCTCGCTTTATGATGGCGATAAAGTCGTTGCCCACTGGCCGCTGGTGACGCTGGAAAGCGTCGGCAAGGGCGGCATGCTGTCGCGCTTTAGCGATTATCTGTATCAAAAACTGTAACTTCTCCGCCGCTCCGCCCGGAGCGGCATCTCGTAGCTGTTTGATTATTATGCTGCTTCGGTTGGCGCTTTGTTTAGTGTCCATCCCTTACCTTACCCGGTCACCATTCAGGAAATCCCCTGGCGCTTGTGCGCCCAAAATGGAGCTGGGAAGATGAAATACTTTGCGCGTAGTGCGCTTTCTCTGGGACTTTTCGCCGTTTTTAGCACCTCTGGTTTTGCCTCTGGCCTCGTTCTGGCCGATAACGAATTCCGCAATGATTTAGCCTGGTTATCCGACCGCGGAACCCTCTCTTTAAGTTTGTCCACCTGGCCTTTGAGCGAAGAAGAGATTAACCGTGCGCTGGCCAATGCCCATCCGACAACATCCGCAGAGCGGGTGGTTCTGAGTCGGGTAAATCAGCGTTTAAGGGCGCTCAAAGCCGACGTGCGCGTTACCGGTTACAGTTCCACTGATAAGCCGGGAACTCCGCAGGGGTTTGCCCAGTCTTATCCCGCTGACCAGTCGCTTTCTCTCGCCCTGAACAACAGCGGTGAATGGTGGGATCTGCATCTACAGGGCAATGTTGAAGGCGACAAACGCATCGACAACGGCTCCAGTGTAAACGCCAACGGCGCATACGGCGCGGTAAAACTGTGGAACCAGTGGCTGGCGTTCGGGCAAATCCCGCAGTGGTGGGGACCGGGTTATGAAGGGAGTTTGATTCGCTCCGATGCCGCGCGTCCCATGACCGGTTTTCTGCTGCAGCGTGCAGAACAGCGGGCGCCGGAAACCTCATGGCTAAGCTGGATTGGCCCCTGGCAGTATCAACTTTCCGCCAGCCAGATGAACCAGTACGCCGCCGTACCGCATACCAAAATCTTCGGCGGTCGCCTGACGTTTTCGCCCATCTCCTCGCTGGAACTGGGCGCTTCGCGCGTTATGCAGTGGGGCGGCGAAGGGCGACCTTCATCATTCAGCAGCTTCTGGGACGGCCTGACCGGCAATGATAACACCGGTGAATCGGCCGACGATCCCGGCAATCAGCTGGCCGGTTTTGATTTCAAGCTGAAGCTGGCGCCAACCTTGGGCTGGCCGGTGAGCATTTACGGCCAGATGATCGGCGAGGATGAAGCCGGATACTTGCCCTCGGCGCACCTCTACCTTGGCGGCGTAGAAGGGCACCATCAGTGGAACAGCAATGCGGTTAACTGGTATCTGGAAGCCCACGATACCCGCTCGAATATGGGACGCACCAACTATATCTATAACCACTTTATCTATAAAGATGGCTACTATCAGCAGGGCTACCCGCTGGGCGATGCGATGGGCGGCGATGGACGCCTGTATGCCGGTAAGGTGGAGCTGGTCACCGAAGAAAATCAGCGCTGGAGCGCGCGCCTGGTCTACGCGGAAGTCAATCCGAAGAACCAACGAATCAATAAAGCCTTCCCGCACGCCGACACGCTGAAGGGCGTACAGCTGGGCTGGAGCGGCGATGTCATGCCGACGGTTCGCCTGAATACCTCCATGTGGTACACCGATGCAAACCACAGCGCCAGCGACGATGTTGGGGCCAGCATTGGCATTGAACTGCCGTTCAGTTTATAACCCGCTGGTGGCGTTTTTTTAATCTTCTTGCCGCGCGGATTTGTGAATTGCCGCACATACTATGGGTGATTGTACTGTTAGATTGTATGTATATACATACAGTATTTTATCAACAGTGGAGGCAACATGGACTATAACGTTAAATCCGTAGGCAAGAAGAAAATTGCCGGTTTTCATCTGGTCGGCCCCTGGGAACAGACGGTTAAACAGGGGTTTGAACAGCTGATGATGTGGGTCGACAACAGCCAGGTTCCGGCGCAGGAGTGGGTGGCCGTTTACTACGACAATCCAGACGAAGTCCCGGCGGAAAAGCTGCGCTGCGACACCGCCGTCACGGTGGCGGAAGACTATCAGATCCCTGAAGGAAGTGAAGGCGTGATGATGACCGAAATCGCCGGCGGCGAGTATGCCGTTGCCCGCGCCAGAGTCGAGAATTTCGATTTTGCGACTCCGTGGTATCAGTTCTTCGAAAGTCTGATGCAAAGCACAGAGCATCAGATGGCGATGAAGCCCTGTTTTGAAGTCTACCTTAACGATGGTAACCAGGACGGCTACTGGGACATTGATATGTATATCGCGGTTGAACCCGTAGTGAAGTGAACTTATCCCTTTAATTGACAAGGTTTCTTACATTCGCGTGATGCTTGCGGCGAAAAAGCAGTTACAATTGCCCTTTTCGTTGTGTCGGAGTCGGTTGTGCGCGCGGATAAATCACTTAAGCCATTTGAAATTCGGCTGTATCGCCATTACCGCATCGTCCATGGCGTGCGAATAGCATTGGCCTTTGTGCTCACCTTTGTGCTGGTGCGCCTGCTTAACGTGCCGGAAGGTACCTGGCCTCTCATCACCCTGGTGGTGGTGATGGGGCCTATCTCCTTCTGGGGAAACGTCGTCCCGCGCGCGTTTGAGCGTATCGGCGGCACGATCCTCGGCTCGGCGCTCGGGCTGGTGGCGCTCAAGCTGGAACTTATCTCTCTGCCCATTATGCTGCTGTGGTGCGCGGTGGCGATGTTCCTCTGCGGCTGGCTGGCGTTGGGTAAAAAGCCCTACCAGGCGCTGTTGATCGGCATCACGCTGGCGGTGGTGGTCGGCGCGCCGCCGGGCGATATGACGACCGCGCTATGGCGAAGCGGCGACGTTATCTTTGGTTCCCTGCTGGCTATGCTGTTTACCGGTATCTGGCCGCAGCGGGCTTTCCTGCACTGGCGCATCCAGATGGCCAGCTACGTCACCGCCTTCAACCGTCTGTATCAGGCGGGCTTCTCGCCGAACCTCGTCGAGCGTCCGCGTCTGGAAAAGCATATGCAGAAGGTGCTTAACGATGTGGTCAAAATGCGCGGATTAATTACGCCTGCCAGCAAAGAGACGCATATCCAGAAGGCCATCTTTGAAGCGATCCAGACCGTTAGCCGTAATCTGGTGTGCATGCTGGAGCTGCAAATCAACGCCTACTGGGCATCGCGTCCCGGCCATTTTGTTATGCTGAATGCCCATACGCTGCGCGAAACGCAGCAAATGACCCAGCAGACGTTGCTGACTATCGCCCATGCATTGTATGAGGGCAATCCACAGCCGATTCTTGCTAACAATGAAAAGCTCAACGAAATTGTGGCCGAGCTGCGCCAGCTCATCAAAGAGCAGCAGGACGACAATTTCTCTGAAACGCCAATCCATGGTTATGTCTGGCTAACCATCGAACTGGCGCGGCAGCTTGAGCTGCTGTCGCATTTAATCTGCCGGGCGTTGCGTAAATAAAGACCAGATACGCGCGGTTTGCCCATCGCTTGCTTCGATTCAGCAGCGTTTAGGGTTATGATAAAGGCAAAGGAAAAAACATTGTCATCAGCGGCTGCTAACAGTTATGTTAGCCCTATGTAGCAGTCGCTTTAGCGAATCCGAATCTCAAATATTAGGGGTGTAAAAATGGAAACAACTAAGCCTTCTTTCCAGGACGTACTGGAGTTTGTTCGCCTGTATCGTCGCAAGAATAAACTGCAGCGTGAAATTCAGGACGTTGAGAAAAAGATCCGTGATAACCAGAAGCGCGTACTGCTGCTGGACAACCTGAGCGACTACATCAAGCCGGGCATGAGCGTTGAAGCTATCCAGGGCATCATTGCCAGCATGAAGAGCGATTACGAAGATCGCGTTGACGACTACATCATTAAAAACGCCGAGATCTCCAAAGAACGTCGCGATATCTCTAAAAAGCTGAAAGCAATGGGCGAAGCGAAAGTAGAAGATAAATCTGCCGAGTAATCCCGTTTGCGTGCTCCGGCGGCTCTCGCTGCCGGAGTGATTCCTCCTCTTGCGTCATCTCGCATTCCTTAGCAAAACAGCCTCTGTAACGCTGAACCTTTCCCCAGGAATTTGGTATACTTCCGCCGTAAACATATTGATATCGGAAGGTTTTATCTCATGCTGTCCCTGCAACAGGTGCCGCCGCGATGATACTGATGATCGGCGACGCGCTTAGCGGCCTACGCCGTGATGCCCAATCTCTACTCAACTCTTTCGTTTCGGCGATCTATATCGCTACCTCCCGGATATCCGATAACCAAATAGCTGCACGCATTCAACATCACCGCGATACCCGGCTGGCTCACTGGCGGCTGGAAGAGCGTCCACGCAGCAGCTACGCAGATAAGTCAGGTTACGGTCGGCGGCGGCGGTGAATAACCGCTGGTCGCAAGGTTTAACGACAGGAGTCATCTTTCCATGATTAAGTCATTTTTTGCCGCATTATCGTTTATCAGCCGCTTGCCGGTCCCGGCGCGTTTGTCTCAGGGGCTAGAAATTGAACAATATCAACGTAGTATCGTTACTTTCCCCTTTGTTGGCCTGCTGCTGGGGGCGATCGCGGGGGTTGTCGTGATATTGCTCCAGCCCTGGTGCGGCGGCCCGCTTGCCGCGCTGCTCGGCGTGCTGGCGCTGGCGCTGTTGACCGGCGGCTTCCATCTGGATGGGCTGGCGGATACCTGTGATGGCATTTTCTCTGCCCGCCGCCGCGAGCGGATGCTGGAGATTATGCGCGACAGTCGGTTGGGCACTCACGGCGGGCTGGCGCTGATTTTTGTGCTGATTGCAAAAGTGCTGGTGGTCAGCGAGGTCACGCTGCGCGGTACGTCTGCGGTTGCCGCCCTGGCGGCCGCCTGCGCCGTGGCCCGTGGTATGGCGGTGCTGCTGATGTACCGTCAGCGCTACGCCCGCGAAGAGGGGCTGGGCAATCTGTTTATCGGTAAAATCTCGCTGCAACAGACGCTGATCGCCATGGGGATCGCTCTGGCGCTGGCGACGCTGCTGCTCGGCGTTAACGGTCTGCGCGCAGCGCTTATCACGCTGGTGCTGGTCTGGGCGCTAGGCCAGGCGCTGAAGCGTACTCTGGGCGGGCAAACCGGCGACACCTTAGGCGCGGCGATTGAGCTCGGTGAAGTCATATTTTTGCTGGCCCTGCTGTAAGTTTGCTTTCTTCCCGGTGGCGCTGCGCTGACCGGGCTACGGGTTAACAGCAGTCTGCGGACCGGTAACCCGGACAAGGCGCATCGCGCCGCCTGCGGGGGATGTGCTGAGGTGAGGGATCGGCATGATTTCTTCCCGGCTCGCGCTGCGCTTAGCCGGGCTACAGGTTAACAGCAGTCTGCGGACCGGTAGCCCGGACAGGCGCAGCGCGCCGCCTCCGGGAAAATTACTCAGCGCATGTGCTTAGAGCGCTTTTTGCCATACGCTTTGCGGCAGCAGATAAACGTCTGCCGGCGCCGTCATGCCGTCGGTTACAATATGCTGGATGCCGCTGGCCATCACCGCCAGGGTGACGTCAAAGGCGTTCAGGCTATCGCCAAAACCCGCGGTCAGGTTGAGCATTGAACCGTTCGCCATCAGATAGATCGTTTTCTGGCCCATCCGGTAAGCGTTGATATAGGGCATGACCTCTTCATGGCTGAACTGGCGCAGGTACTCGCAATCAATCTCTTCCGCCACGTGACCCACGTTGAGGATAAACACTCCATCTTTGCATTTATCAAGCGCCTGGCTGTTAACGACTTTTTTGCCGCCGGTAGCCGTGGCCACCACGTCCGCCGAAGCTATCGCCTCCTGTAATTCAACAACGTGCCAGCCGTCGTAGGCAGCCTGTAATCTTCGTGCCGGGTCGATTTCCGCCACCATGACCTGGCCGCCGAAGGCCTTCGCCGCCGCCGCAACCCCCTGGCCGACCAGACCATAGCCGATGACCAGTACTTTTTTCTCATGCAGGGTCAGGTGGGTCGTCTGGAAGAAGGTATGCCACGCGGTCAGGCCGACCATATGACGGTTATGCAGACCTTCCTTAACCGGCAAATCATCCCAGTTAAAAATCGGATAGCCGGGCCGAATATCGCCGAGGCGGCTAACGCCAGAGCCTGTCGCTTCAAGCCCGGCGACAACATTGCCGAACTCCCCACGCTGATGCAGTAGGGTTGTTATATCCGCGCCCATTTCGCACAGATGCGTCGGCTGCCAGGCAATCGCTTTTTCCCACGATTGCTGCCAGTCGGCATCGCTCATATCACGCCATGCGCAAGCCTCAGCGCCGCGCTCCACCAGCCAGGCGACCACATCATCCTGCACCGTGGTTGGGTTACAGGTGGTCAGGAAAACCTTCGCCCCTTTTTCCAGAATTCCCTGCACCAGTGGGATCATTTTCATATCCAGGTGCATACAGCAGGCCAGACGAACCTGGCTGAGGTCGGGCAGGGCGGCGACCTGGCGCAGCGTACGCGGCATATTCTGGCTGGCCCATGCGATTTCTTTCTCTAATTTTATCTTGTTATTCAACGTATTTGACCTTCAATCCATAGAGTACTGATACCCAAACGTGAGGGCGATTTTAGCGTAGCGCGCGCCTTTTTTACATTCACAAAATGAATAACGAAAAGCCACGATAAAGGCGTGGTTGTTAAAACAAGGTTAAAAAAAGAAAATGAAACATAAGTTCTTATTATGACGTAAGCGAGCTGCACGATGTTAAGCGTTTTACCCGGATCGCTCTTTTCACGGATCCGCATTTTCCTTGGCCGCCTTAAGCCGCACGCGTTACCGGTCGCCAGAAAACATATCGTTCTGGCGTCAATAGGCGCCGGGACGGGGCTGGCGGTCACCAGTATGTTTAGCCACTGGCTATTAGGCGAGGTCAATATCTGGTTTATCGCCCCGATGGGCGCGTCGGCGGTGCTGCTGTTTGGCGTGCCGAGCAGTCCACTGGCCCAGCCGTGGTCGATAGTCGGCGGTAATGTCCTTTCAGCGCTGATTGGCGTGACCGTGGGAATCGCCATCCCGAACCTGGCCCTGGCCTGCGGCGTGGCGGCAGGGTTGGCGATCGCCGGCATGTATTTCCTGCGCTGCCTGCATCCGCCGGGCGGAGCGGTGGCGTTAACGGCGATCCTCGGCGGGGCGGGGATACAGAGCGAAGGCTATCACTTTGTTCTGACCCCGGTGTTACTCAACTCACTGATGCTGGCGATGCTGGCCATTGTTTTTAATAACCTGGTCGGACGGCGCTACCCGCATCCGCTGGCGGCGGAGGAAGTGAAGGCGAAAGCGGAGGCGGTGCCGCTGGGCATATCCGTGACGCGCGAAGATATTCATGCAGCCCTGCTGGACGGTCAGTTTCTCGACATTGATGAAGACGACGTGCAGGAGCTGCTGGAAAATATTGAACAAAAAGCCAGACAGCGTATCGCCAGCGCCCAGCGATCCTGACGTCCCTGGCTCTCTGGGGAACGCGGATTAATCCACGGGTTCCCCTTCGTATAGCCTTCCTCCCCAGCCATTAGCCTGAACCACGCATTTTGCTCCCCCCGAAAGCGACAAGCTCTGCGGATCGTGACTGCGATCGACAAAATTGGCCATTCAATGAGCAAAAAGTTGACGCCCTTAACGAAATGAATATTTCAAAATAACTTGTTATGGATTTTTTAATCCGTGAGAGTATAACAAGTTGTTAAATAATGCACCCGGGTGCAAAAAGGTGCAAATGTATTCCTGATGCCAGAACCTGCCGTATCTGGATCGGCAATGTGATCTTTTTATTCATAAAAACAAAACGATAGAACGCTCATCCCTGACAGGACAACAAAATGACCGATCATGTGATAACTGAAAGTCGTAAAACAGATAATGATAAGAAAATCAAATTAATCACCCTCGTCTCAACCATTGGTGGGCTGTGCTTTGGCTATGACACCGGGGTTATTTCCGGCGCACTGATTTTCATGAAGAACGATCTTGGCCTCACTCCTCTGCAGGAAGGGCTGGTGACATCGTTTTTATTATTCGGCGCGGCAATCGGCTCCGTTGGCGGCGGCTGGCTGTCCGACCGCCAGGGGCGGCGGAAAAATATTCTGTGGGTAGCGGTGATTTTTATCTTTGGCGCCCTCGGTACCGCCGTCGCGTGGGATATGTCGTCGATGATAATCGCCCGCTTTATCCTCGGCCTGGCGGTTGGTTGTGCGTCAGTTACGGTGCCGATTTATATTTCAGAGCTGGCGCGGCCCGCGCAGCGTGAACGGCTGGTGACGGTCAACGAACTGATGATCGTCACCGGGCAGTTTCTCGCTTACTCCGTCAACGCTTCCATCGTCAATTTCTATCCCGACATGTCGCACAACTGGCGGCTGATGCTGGCTATTCCGGCGCTGCCCGGCGCGCTGCTGTGGATTGGAATGCTGGTAATGCCGGAGTCTCCGCGCTTCTTCGTGCGTAAGGGGCAAATAGACAAAGCGGTTGCGGTGCTGAAAACGATTCGTCGGCCTGAAGAGGTGGAGCAGGAGATCCGCGATATCCAGCAGGTGAGTCAGATTGGCATCAACCATGGCCGATTTGTTGACGAGCTGAAGAAAAAATGGGTGCTGCAGCTGATTTTGATCGGGCTGATGATTGTGCTGGCAACGCGCGTAACCGGCGTGAATACCATTATGTACTACGCGCCGACGGTGCTGAAAGCCACCGGACTTGGCGATGCGGCGGCGGTGACCGGCGCCGTGGCTAATGGCGTCGTGTCTATTCTGGCCACGCTACTAGGGATGCTGTTAATTGGCAGGCATTCCCGACGGAAAATGTTCTTTACCGGACAGATCGGCGTCACCCTTAGCCTGGTGTTGATTGGTCTCTCGTTCAAGCTCTTCTTCCATATGGAAACCGTTGATGGCGTCAGCGGCTTGCACGCCAACTTTACCGGCGCCAGCTACATCATCCTTGCCCTGATGCTGATGTTTCTGACCTTTATGCAGGGTTGGATCGCACCGGTGTTCTGGCTGATGCTCGCGGAAATTTACCCGCTGCGGATGCGCGGTCTGGGTATGGGTTTTGCGGTATTCGGATTATGGATATTTGACTTCATCATTCAGTCTATTTTCCCGATTTTACTCAACAGCTACGGCGGCGGAATGACCTTCGGTTTCTTCGCGGTAACCAACGTCATAATGCTGATTCTGCTGGTGAAGTTCCTGCCGGAAACCCGTGGCTTAACCCTTGAACAAATTGAACAAAAATTCAGATTCTGATTTAGCGACATGGAGGAATATATGACAGTTAATATCGGTTTAATTGGTTTAGGTATGATTGGGCGCGATCATCTCCAGCGTTTTCAGACGGTGATTCAGAACGCCAGGGTCAGCGCCGTCTGCGATATCAATCGTAATGTTACCGACACTATTGCCCGCGAATATGGCGCTCAACCCTATTACGATGCGGTCGAAATGATTCAATCGGACGACGTGGATGCGATCTTTATTTGCTCTATTGGTCCGGTCCATAAAGAACAAATTCTGGCCGCCATCAAGGCAGGTAAACCGGTGTTTTGCGAAAAGCCGCTGACCCCAACCGCGGATGAAGCCAAAGCGATTATTGATGCTGAAGTGGCCTACGGCAAACGTATGCTGCAGCTGGGTTTTATGCGCCGTTTCGACCCAGGGTACAACCAGCTTAAAGCGACTCTGGATAGCGGTGAACTGGGGGAAATATTGCTCATCCATTGCGCACATCGCAACGCCTCCGTGCCAGAAAGCTACACCCTGGAGATGGCGATTAACGATTCGGCGACCCACGAGATCGATATTATCCGCTATCTGCTTAACGAAAATATCGTTTCGGTACGCGTCGATAAACCACAGAAGAAAACGCGCAGAGCCTGCGCGCATCTGCAGGATCCGTTGATTGTGATTTTTGAAACCGAATCCGGCGTACGTATTGATGATGAGCTGTTTGTTAACTGCGATTATGGTTACGACATTCGCTGTGAAGTGATTGGCGAAAATGCCATTAGCGCATTGACCGAACAGGCTCTCACCACCGTCCGTTCGGCACAGGGTTATAGCCGCGCTATCCCCAAAACCTGTATGGAACGTTTCGCCTCCGCCTACGATCGCGAGGTGCAGAATTTCGTTGACCGGGTAAACCTGGGGGCGGAGATGAGAGGGCCATCATCGTGGGACGGATTTGTCGTGGCGATGGTATGCGATGCTGGCCTGGCATCGCTGAAGGATGGCGAAAAGCACGCGGTCTCTCTGCCGGAGTGTCCGGCGCTCTACCGCTGACCCATTAACGAAGGGAGAGGCGCATGTTAACGCTGAAACCAGAAGATATTTTTATTGGCTGTCGGGCGAATTCAAAGAAAAAGGCGCTGCGTATTGCCGCGGATTCCCTGCAGGCCAGCGGCTACGTCAGCGAGGGTTTTTTTGAATCGATGGTGGATCGCGAAAAGGCGCTCTCTACCTGGCTCGGGGCGGGAGTGGCGATGCCCCACTGTAGCAAAGAGGGGATCGACCTGGTGCGGCAAACCGGTTTCCAGCTGTTTCAGTTCCCGGATGGCGTGGGCTGGGGGGAGGGGAAAGTGGCTTTCCTTGTGGTCGCCGTGGCGGCAAAAAATAATGAACACATTGATGTTATAGCGGATCTGGCAGACCTGCTTGATGACGAAGTGAAAACCACGCTGCTGGCCAGCGCCGACAGCAAAGACGCGTTTATGCAGATCCTCGAAGGACACTCATTTAAGAAGGATAGAATATGAAACTGGCACTCTGTACCGATGTTCTCGCCGGCCTGGCGTTCCCGGAAATGCTCGATCGCGTCAAGCAGTACGGCATTACGGGCGTGGAAATGACCGCAGGCGGTTGGTCGCCTTGTCCACATGTTAAAACTGAAGAACTGCTGGCTTCTTCGGCAGCGCTGGCGGCGTTTCGCGGAGAACTGGAAAAGCGCGGAATGGAGATCGTTGCGCTGAACTGTTCGGGTAACCCGCTGGCCCCCGGCGCGCTGGGCGAGAAGCATACCGCCAGCAGCTATCGTACCGTCGAGCTGGCGGCAAAGCTGGGGGTGAAAAAGATTGTCATGATGAGCGGCCTGCCGGGCGGCGGGCCGGACGATAAAATCCCTAACTGGATCACCTCGACGGTTTCCTGGCCGGACTATATGCCAGGCGTGATCGATTACCAGTGGAACGAGGTTGCTATTCCCTGGTGGCAGGCTTTTACCCGCCATGCGGCTGAACACGGCATCGAACAGATTGCTCTCGAGGAATTCCCCAGCCAGCTGGTTTACAACCCGAGCACGCTGCTGCGCCTGCGTGAGGCGGTTGGCGACATAATCGGCATGAATCTCGATCCGTCGCATCTGATCGCCATGGGTGCAGACCCGATTGCAGCAGCCCGTAAGCTTGAAGGGGTGATTTATCACGTCCACGGTAAAGACGCGCGTATTGAACGCGGGCTGGCGGATGTCGACGGCTTACTGGAATACCAGCCGGTCACGCAGACCAAAACCCGCACCTGGAACTACGTGGCGGTTGGCTGTGGACAGGATTTGAAGTGGTGGAAAGAGTTCTTCTCGGTGCTGCGCATGACCGGATATAACGGTTATGTGTCGCTGGAGATGGAGGACCTGACGATGAGCGTTGAAGCAGGGCTACGGACGTCGATTGATGCCCTCAACGCCACATTAAGTCAGTGACAACGGGCCGCGTTTTCCCTCCGGGGGGCGGGAGAACGCGGCGCGTTTTTTGTTGAGCGGATTCTATCTTGCTGTATTTTACGTTCTATTGGATGTTTTTTATCAGGAACGTTAAAACCGAGTATGAGCGCCCCAAAACGACAAAAAGCGACCGCCAGCGACGTTGCGTTACTGGCTGGCGTCTCCAAATGGACGGTTTCCCGGGCATTTACCCCCGGGGCCTCCATCCAGCCCAAAACCCGGGAAGAGGTGATGAAAGCCGCTAATATTCTGGGATATCGACCAAATTTACTGGCGCGTAGCCTGACGCAAAAGCAAACGCATATTATTGGCGTGGCGGTCGACGAGTTACGCAATCCCAACATGGTGCTGCTGCTTAACGAAGTGACTCGCCAGCTGCAGAATCGCGGCTACATGGCGCTGGTGATTAACGTCACCGACGAAGAAAACACCCGCACGGCGATGGAGCTGGCTTACCAGCTCCAGGTTGACGGTATCTTATTTATGGCAACGGTGCTGACACCGGAACTTATCGCGATTGCCACTGAAATTCATCGCGTTCCGCTGGTGCAGATTGGCCGTAATACCGATCATTCGGAAATCCAGGTGGTCAATATCGATGGTCGGCTTGCCGGAAAGCAGCTTGCTGAACTGCTACTGGCGCAGGGGCATCGCACTTTTGGCTATATGAAGGGTCCGGATACCGCTTCCCACCATTTAATGAGGATGGAAGGATACGAAGCGGCGCTGGAGCAGGCAGGCTGCCGGCTTGATACTCTGCTGGTTGCCGGCCAGTATTTACGTACCCGGGGATATGCGGCGATGAGTGACTATCTGGACGCGACGCCCGCAGGCGAAAGAGTAGATGCCCTGTTTTGTGAAAACGATATTCTGGCGATAGGCGCGCTTCAGGCGCTGCGCGAGCGCGATTTAACGATGGGTATTGTCGGTTTCGATAATATCGATGAGGCGGCGGCGCCGGAATGGCAGCTAACGACCTACGATCAGCGACGGGAGCGGCTGGTGGAAGAGGCGTTGAATCGGCTCATTGATGCTGCTGAAGGGCCGACGGCGACGTGGCGCACCGGGGAACCCATCGTGCGCCAGTCGCATCGTCGGCAGAGCTAAAGGTCGCCGGTAATATACTGCGCTACGCCGTGAGCAAAACTCCAGTCCCCTTTGTGGTTGCTGATTACCGAGATCATGAGATCCTCGCCGCTCAGACCGCAGTGCTCTTCAAGCTCAGCCTGCAGAGTGGCATAAAAAAGCTGCTTCTGCGCTTCGCTGCGCGGGCTGGTATAAACCCTCACCACCACTATGTCCCGGCTTCGCGTCAGCCCCAGCCCGGTATCCTCAATAATCATATGGTGAGCTTTGTTTTCGTGAACAATCTGGTAGCGGTCACGCTCTGGCACCTTGAACGCCTGCACAACGGCGCGATGTGCCGCATCCAGCAGGGTTTTGATCTCGTTTTCGCTGCGTCCTTCAATGATATCAAACGTCAGTAATGGCATAGCAGATGGTCCTTATTGTCGGATTTACCTCGGTGAAAGAGATGCTACCTCGTGCTGAAGTCGGTAAAAACCGCTATATTTGAACTCATTGTTTTTCTCTGTGAACAATCATGATGAGCGAAATCCGCCCGGACATTTACTGGACCCACCTGTACTGGCTGACGGTACTGGAGGAGCAAAAAAGCTATACTCGCGCCGCGGAAAAGCTGGCGGTCAGCAAGTCCGCCATTAGCCAGAAAATAAGCGAACTGGAGCGGGTCACCGGCAAGACGCTGGTGCACCGCACCACCCGCAGCGTGACCCTAAGCGAAGATGGCCAGCGGCTGGTGGCGGAACTAAACGAACCGTTTGGGCAGATCCGCGAGATTTTTACCGGCACCTGCGACGATGAGGGCGGCCCGCTGCGCGGAACGCTGCGCCTTACCGCGCCGGTGGCGTTCTCTCGACAGCAGCTGGTTCCGGCCATCACGCCTTTTCTGCATCAGCACCCGCAGCTTCATCTGCAGCTGGAGGTGACCGATCGGCTGGTGTCGCTCGCCAGCGAAGGGTTTGATATTGCCATTCGCCACTGTCGTCGCGAGCTGCTGCCGGAGACCCACGTAGCCTGGCCGCTGTGCCGTACGGCAACCCTGGTGGTCGCCTCGGCGGACTATATTCGCCGCTTTGGTCGCCCCGATTCGCCTGACGCGTTGCGTCAGCATCAATGCCTGACCTACCCGCGCGGGCCGCAAAGCCCGCACTGGACCTTCGAGCGCAACGATGAGCGGGTGAGCGTGAAGGTGCAGGGACCCTTCGCCACCAATAACAGCGAATCCCTGCGCGATGCGGTGCTGGCGGGGCTGGGAATTGCCTTACTGCCGGATTTTAGCGCCAGGGAGGCGATTGGCCGCGGGCTGGTACAGGAGCTCTTGCCGGAATGGCGGCCGGTGGATGTGTTTGCGGAAAGTCTCTACGTTATTCGCCCCTATGCGCCGCGCGTATCGCGGGCAGTAGAGACCTTTAGCCGCTATCTGAAGACGACCTTCAGCTAATATTCTGTAACTCCTGCACCAGCGCCTCGCGAAAGCGGGGGAGCAAATCGGCTGGTTGTGTCACAAGTTCGGCAAGCGTCACGGTTTTCTCGGCTCGGTATACCCGTCCGCTGCCGAGCCGGGCTTCGAAATCATTGGCCGCCCGATGGGCAGCCTGCAGCTCGACGTCCAGCAGGATCACCGCGTGCGCGAGGACCACATGGCCCCGTCCTGCCGGCATGGGGCGCCAGTACTGAGCCGTGCCGGCTATTTTTCGCACCTGCCCGCCTTCGCCGCAGGCCAGATTATAGCGTCCATCGCAAAATGAACCGCTGACCGCCTGAAAGTGGCTGGCTACGCCAAAGGTTGAAAGCGTACGCTGCAACAGGCCGCAGAGGAAAAGATAAATCGGCTCTGCGGCTTCGCCCAGCGAGTGATAAACCGGCCAGGCCAGGCTGAGATTGACAATTCCCGGCCCCTGCGGGACCAGGCCGCCGCCGGAGCGGCGCTGCCAGACCGGCCATCCCCGGCTGGCAAACTGCTCGCTTACCGCCGGGAGTTCGGCAAATTTGCGATAGCTTCCCGGCACCACAAATCCCTGCGGGGCCTGCCAGAGCTGGGCCACCGCTTCCCCGTCGCGTGCCCGGTCAAACAGCGGCTGCTCGGCAAGCGTCGGATCGGCGCAGTAGTGAAGCGGCAGCTGCTGGTGATGAAAGCGCTGCGGCCAGCAGGGCTCCTGAATCATGGTAACTCCTTAAAGCGGTTCATCGCCGTGGCGACAAGGTTTGATCAGCATCGCCGTAAGGGCAGATAGCAGGCAACCTACGGTCAAATAGATCGCAACGCTATGCCAGGAGCCTCCGGATAGGGTGACCAGAGCGGCGGCAATAAACGGCGTAAAACCGCCGCCGACGACGCTGGCGACCTGATATCCCACTCCGGCCCCGCTGTAGCGATAGCTGGCACCGAACATTTCGGTAAACATCGGCTGCTGGACGCAAACCACCATATCGTGCGCAATATTCGCCAGCATGAGCGCGAAAAACAGGATCCAGAAGTATGACTGGCTTTCGAGCGCCATAAAGAACGGGAAGCCGCTGAGGGTGCCGATCAGCGCCCCGGTGATATAGACGCGGCGTCGGCCAAAGCGGTCCGCCAGCCAGGCGAAGCAGGGGATCGTCAGACAGCTGATAGCCCCGACAAGCAGGCCAATGTTAAGAAACAACTCGCGCGGCAGGCCGAGATTCTGCGTGGAGTAGTTAAGCGCGAAGGCGGTGACGATATACATTGTCAGCAGTTCGCACAGGCGCAGACCGATAATCATTAAGAACGCGCCCGGATGGCGGAACAGCGCTTCTACTACCGGCAGACGCTTTTTCTGCGGCTGTTGCTGCTGTTCGCGCTGCTGCTGTTCAAATTCGGCAGATTCCGCCATGCCGTTGCGGATCCAGAGCGCCGCCAGCACCAGCACGACGCTAAACAAGAACGGCAGACGCCAGCCCCAGCTAAGGAACTGCGCATCGGTGGTACAGGCGCTTATCAGCGACACCAGCCCCGTTGAGAGCAGCAATCCGACGCCATAACCCACCTGCACGCCACTGCTGTAGAACGCTTTCTTATTTTTCGGCGCGCTCTCAACCGCCAGCAGCGCCGCGCCGCCCCACTCTCCGCCCACCGCAAAACCCTGTACGGCGCGCAGCAGAACCAGCAGAACTGGCGCCCACCAGCCTATCTGGTTGAACGAGGGCAGGAGACCGATGCAGGCGGTAGCGATCCCCATCATCCACACCGTCATCATCAGCATGCGTTTGCGCCCGAGGCGATCGCCGAAATGACCGAAGATAATGCCGCCCAGCGGGCGAAAGAGGAAACCGACGCCGAAGGTGGCAAACGCGGCGAGGGTACCCATTGCCGGGCTGATTTGCGGGAAAAACTCCCGGTTAAATACCAGCGCGGCGGTGATGCCATAGAGAAGAAAGTCGTACCAGTCGACCACGGCCCCGGCGAAGCTGCCCCAGGCCGCTCTGCGGGCGCGGTTGAGAGAACATGCCTCCTTGCCGGAGCCCTGAGAAATTAACGTTGATTCCATACCTGTCCTGTCTGTTGCTAAGTTTCTAATTATTGGAATGAGACGCTTTCCGAATTCGCGCCTGTCCTGAGACTACCGCGCAGAAGGGCAAGTGAAAAGATTTTTACCTGCTCTGCGTGTTTAAAGGCATTAAGCGTTTGCCTGACCGGCCGGGTGCAGCCCGGCTGGGCCGTTCGGAATGCGAGCTTAGGACTTGGCTTATTGTGTTTAATTTAAATTTTTGTACCCGCTGAGGACACCTTTTAAGAAATGACTTAAATGGTTTACAATTAACAAGTCTCCAATTTCGGAAGGGTGAGTTAAATGCGTTTAATTTTTGCAGCTTTATTTTGTGTCATGGTTTTGCCTTCCGCTTTTGCAGAAAAACTGCCGGCGCCCGTGGGTAAACCCGTTTTAACTATTTCCGGCCTGATTACTAATACGAATGAGGGCGATACCGCCGTTTTTGATGTGGCGGCACTGGAAAAACTGGGCATGGAAACGATCGTAACAACCACCCCGTGGTATTCGGGAAAGGTTCGCTTTGACGGCGTTTCCCTCAGTAAACTCATGGATTTAGTCGGTGCCAAAGGCAAGTCGGCGCGGGTGCTGGCGCTGAATGATTACACCACCATTGTTCCCATCGATGACTTTCATAAATTTCCAGTAATTTTGGCTTTAAAAATGAACGGCGAATATATGCGCATTCGTGATAAAGGGCCTTTATTTATTGTTTATCCCTACGACAGTAGCCCGGAATTGCAGAATCAGATTTATTATTCCCGTTCGGCATGGCAGGTTTCGAAGATTATAATTGAGTAAGGGTTTGATCTTGAATCGAATACTCACTGCCATTATTTTGTCGCTCTTCATTGTGACCGGTTACATTACTTATCTGGTCCATGAGCGGCAAAGTGAGCTGCAAAAATTAACCCGTTATACTGATTCGTGGTCCGTTTCCCAGATAGTCTCCGAGTACATGCGTCTTGAGGCGCGACTGAGTGCGATGGGGCTGGAGGTAAAGGGAAGCGACCACGATGAGGTGCGCCTGCGTCTGGAAATCATGATGAGCCAGATTGCGCTGCTGCAGCAGGGTGATTTGGGAAAGTTTATCGGCAAAGATCCTCATCGTAAGGCGATAGTTGACAGCCTGATTACTCTTCTGGACCGGCTGGATAAGCAGCTGGATACCATGACGACAGCACAGCTGAAGCTGATGTTACAAGAGATGAGCACCCTGGACGGGCCGTTGACCTCGCTCGCGTCCACCTCTCTCGCCCAGGATTTTAATCTGGTTAATCTCACCCACGATAAAATACAGAACCTCTATTACATCTATTCGGCCATTTCTATTCTGCTGATTATTCTCTGTATCACGCTCGGGATGTTGATGCTGAAGCAGAATAACACCCTGCGTCGCGCTCACGTGCGGATGAAATTACTGGCTACCGATCTGCAGGCTTCCAAAGAAAAGCTACAGGTGCAAAACCGTCGGCTGCAGTACGATGCCTATCATGATTCGCTGACCGGGATGCCCAACCGGCTCTCTTTCTGGCAACGCCTGCAGGAGGTGGTTAATCAGGTGCGGCCCTATCACGGCTCGGCGGTGGTTATGTTGTTCGATCTGGATAATTTCAAGGACGTCAACGACACGCAGGGTCATGACGCCGGAGATAAGCTATTGCAGGATTTGGCCAGCCGTCTCTCATTTTTTCGTAAAACGTCAGAAACGCTGTACCGGCTGGGGGGAGACGAATTTGCTCTGGTGACCCACGATCTTAGCGAAGAGATGGCGCTGGAGCGGGCAACGGTGATCCGGGAAAAGATTAGCCAGCCGTATCAGATTTACGACTCGCAGATTCAGATCGGCGCCTGTATCGGGATTGTCATCTCTGACGGAGAAAGCCGCACCGACTATTTATACAAATGCGCCGACCTGGCGCTGTATGAAGCGAAAAAAGAGGGCTCCGGTTACGTCCAGATATTCCGCCCCGGTATGCTTCAGCGCCAGCAGGAGAATAAATCTTTCGAAGATGACCTGATGCAGGCGCTCGAGAGAGGGGAGTTCAGGGTTTACTATCAGCCGATTGCCGATGCCATGAATGGTGAAATCTACGGCTATGAAGCGCTGGTTCGATGGTTTCATCCGCTACGCGGCAGCGTTCCGCCGACGGAATTTATCCCGGTGGCGGAGAAAATCGGCCTGATTAATGCGTTAGGCGAGTGGGTATTGAAAACCGCCTGTGAAGCGGCCGCCAGCTGGTCGTCGCCGCTCAAGGTGTCGGTTAACGTGTCGCCGGTTCAGTTAATGAACAGTTCACTGACCGATACCGTGGTAACTATCTTAAGAACAACCGGGCTGGATCCGTATCGGCTGGATTTGGAAATTACCGAGTCTGACGTATTTAATGAAAATACCCGCTCGTTAGAGATCCTGAGTCAGCTGCGTGAGCTTGGCGTGCAGATCTCTATTGACGACTTTGGTACCGGCTATTCGTCGCTCTCGCGTTTAAGCTATTTCCCGTTTGATAAGATAAAAATCGATCGATCATTTGTTATTAATATACCCCATCAGCAAGACGATCTGGATATCGTGCGCCTGATCATCAGCATGGGTAAAAGCCTGCATATGCGAATTGTGGCAGAAGGCGTCGAAACGGAAGAACAGCTGAAGTCGTTACGAAAATTAGGTTGTGATCTGGTTCAGGGCTATTTGATCGGTAAACCGGGGCCGCTTACTTCAGCAGGGAAATAAGTCATTTGTGTTTATTTGCGGGCGACTTTAGCGTAGCTGAATTCGCCCGTATTTATTTTAGTAAGTGGTCTAATCCCTAATGGGTAGAAATAGAGGGGGGAAACGATTTTGATAAAAAATAATACCCTCAGTGATTAAAAGGGGTATATGATATGCAACCTATTTTCCTGTTTTCGGCCCCGTGCCGCGGGCGTAAAGAGAGGCAGAATCATGCAGCGAATCATCATCCCGACCCACTATGTGCATACCCGTAGCACCCCGCTGTGGACAAAAGAGACGGCGCCAGCGTCGATCTGGAAGCGGCATCTGGACGCGGGCACCCGGCAGGGCGTCTACCCACGACTGTCGGTGATGCGCGGCGCGATACGCTATCTGGGCTACGCTGATGAGACCAGCCCGGATCCGGTCGAAACCCTGACCATTGCTGAAGGGGAGTTTGGCGTTTTCCCACCCGAAAAATGGCACTGCATTGAGGCGTTAACGGAAGACACCGTATTTAATGTCGACTTTTACGTTGATCCTAAAATTCTTATCGAGGGATAATATGAACAGTGAAAATAAAGGTTATACGTTAGCGGTAATCAACGGCAATAATAAAGATAAAAAAGAAAAAGTGTATCTTAAGCCCATGGCCCTGTACGTGCCTGATATCGCAGCGCAGGCCATCGCTGAGCTTATTTCCGATCTCTCAGTCGATAACGCCGGGGATAAGGGATTTATCGTAACGGTAACCAACAATAATAATGGCGTGTCGGTCGACAGTGAATTTGCAACTTTGGCTGAATTGCAGGATCCGCAGACGGCTGCCGATGCGGTAAAAGATCTGATTAATATCGTGCGCGGCTACGAGTCCGACGAAGAGACTAACGTCTGCGGCTGGTAAGCGTAACGGAGCCGAACCGCCAGCTGCCGCTTCGCAACCTTGCCGCAGACCTGCTGGCGGGCATCACGGCTGAGAGACGCGCCGCTGGAGAAGCCGGAACCCCGGCCTTAACTATCCTTCAACGGCGAGTGATATGTTTTACATTGTATTTATTGGTATTTTGGTAAATATCGGATAAATCGACGATGAGATTATTCTGCGCATAGCTGATCGATTGCACGCGTAGCAGCAGGCTGTTTTGCGCAACCTGCAGGAGTTCCGCTTGTTCGCGGGTGGCCAGAACCGGGGAATAGCTACGGTGGCTTTCCAGAATGGTGATGTTGCACTCCTTCTTAAAGTAGTTAAATTTTGACCTTTCCAGATTTCCGATGCTAAGCCATGGGAAAATTGCTACCGGTATATAGCTGTTTTCTATCAGAATGGGCACGTCATCAATCATCCGAATGCGCCTGACATAATAGACTTTTTCTCCGGGCTCAATTTTTAATTGTTGTGCGATGGCCAGAGGCGCATCGAGCATAGTGAACTCGATGACCTTGTTGCGATAGTTAGTCTCGCCAACGATATGCATCTGATAGTTGAACCCATCAAGCTCCCCGCCGTGATAATTGCTCTTTCGCGCAACGTATGAACCGCTGCCGTGGCGTTTGACGATCAATTTTTCCCTTTCCAGCAGCGTTAGCGCTTTGCGGATGGTCATCACTGATACCTGTAGCTCGCTGGCTAACGCTTTCTCGCTCGGTAACGCATCTCCGACTTCAAACTCATCGCTGTTGATGCGATTTTTCAGCCGTTCGGCAATGGATTTGTATATCACTTATAGATGTCTCATGGCGAAGTGAATTGTTGGCGAATAAATGTAACTATATGATTTTTAGATTAAATATTTTCATTCGCAAGGTGTTCATAAACTGGTCATCTAGTTATTTGTTTTTATTTATATATCTATTACTTCCGAAGATATATGACTTTCATCACAAATGACACTTTATCTCCTCTGATTAATCCCCTCTGGCGCATAGGCTGATTCGCAAGTTCTGAGCGCTGGCAGTCGATAAGCAGGAGAGGGGAAGAGGATGATCGGGGTAAAAAAATTACAAGATTTTTCCAGGGCGATGATTGGGCCGGTTTTATATCTGCCGGTTGTGGGTCTGTTGATTGCGTTGCTCAGTATGACCACCAATAAATTATGGGTGGCAGAAGACAGCTCGCTTTTCCTGCTGGGGAAATATGCTTCCAGTATGCTCTGGGCAATCATGAACAATCTTGGCTTCTTCTTTTGCCTCGGTCTGGCGAGCGGGCTGGCAAAAACTCGCAAAGCGGAAGCCGCGTTTGTCGCCGCAATGACCTGGTTTATGTACCTGGCGGCCAACAATAGCTGGCTTACTCTGACCGGGCGGCTTGTTGAGGGGAGCAGCAACGCGCAGCTTTACGGCAGCGGGCAAACCTTTATTTTCGGTTTCCAGGTCATCGATATGGGCGTGTTTCTTGGCATCATTCTGGGCTGCGCGGTGGCTTTCATTCATAACCGCTTTGTCGATATCGAGTTTCGCGGCGCATTCTCAATTTATGGCAACAGTAAGCTGGTTCTGATCGTAATGATCCCGCTGGTCGGCGTGTTTGCCATCGCCACGGTCTATTTCTGGCCAATTGTTGAACACGGTATATCGGCGCTGACCGGCGTCATGAAAACTTTCGGCGCCGCCGGCGTTTTTCTGTATGGTTTTCTCAATCGTTTTCTTATCCCGACCGGTTTACATCATCTCATTTGGTCACCCTTCGTTTTTACCTCTATTGGCGGACAGCTGTTAATTGATGGGCAGACGATAGTCGGGGCAAAGCCCATTTTTCTCGCTGAAATTGCCGGTAACACCGGGGGAGCGTTAAGCGACTCGGCGCGATTCCTGACCTATGGAATGGTCAAAATTTTTGGCACGGCCGGAATGGCCCTGGCCTTTTATAAGACGGCGAAACCTGAAAATAAACAAAAGTTGAAAGTCACGCTTATCCCGCTGATTGTGACCTCCTTCCTCGTCGGGATAACCGAACCTTTTGAGTTTTTATTTATCTTCACCGCACCGGTGTTATGGCTGGTTTATTCGTTAGTGGATGGCTTTTTCCAGATGCTGGCGTGGCTGCTCGATGTTCGGGTCTGCGCAACCAACGGCATTATCGATTTTATTGTTTATAACATACCGGCGGGAGCCCATCTGACGCGCTGGCCTGTTTTTGTCGCCCTGGGGTTAGCGGAAACAGCGGCGATGTATTTTATCGGTAAATTCCTGATTCTGCGTTTCAGGATGCGCACGCCAGGCCAGGAACAACAGGATGAGGCGCTAAGCCGAGCGGCGAGCGCAAGCGTCCCAGCTAAGGCTTCCGGTGAACAGGTCATTCTGGGGCTTGGCGGGAAAGACAATGTGTGTTCTGTCGGCAATTGTTTTACCCGACTTCGGGTTGACGTGCGGGACCCGGCATTAATTCAGGAACATATTCTGAAAACCAGCGGCGGTACCAGCGTCATTATCAAAGGTAATCACGTTCAGGTTATTTATGGTTTAGGGGTGAATAAAATCCGTAATGCTGTGGATCGCTATTTAGATGTACATGAATAATGAGGTGGAAGATGCAAAATAAATTTGTTGTTACGATAGCTGGCGGCGGCAGTACCTATACTCCAGGGATTATTATGATGCTGCTGGAAAATATGAACAGATTTCCGCTGAGCGAAATTCGTCTCTATGATAATCATCACGATCGCCAGCGCGTGATCGGTGAAGCCTGCGCGATTCTGGTGGCTGAACGTTATCCGCAAGTGGCTTTTAGCTACACCACCGATCCGCAGGAAGCTTTTACCGGCGTTGATTTTGTGATGGCCCATATTCGCGTCGGCCTCTATGAGATGCGCGAAAAGGACGAGAAAATACCGCTTAAGCATGGCGTGATTGGCCAGGAAACCTGTGGCCCTGGCGGTATCGCTTATGGTATGCGTTCCATTGCCGGGGTACTTGAACTGGTTGACTATATGGAAACGTACTCCCCCGGCGCGTGGATGCTCAACTATTCCAATCCGGCGGCGATCGTTGCCGAGGCCACTCGTCGATTACGGCCAGCGGCTAAAATTATTAATATCTGCGATATGCCGGTGGCAATTGAAGGATTATTCGCCGATATCCTTGGTCTGAAATCACGTAAAGAGATGAACGTGCGTTATTTCGGCCTCAACCATTTCGGCTGGTGGACCAGCATTACCGATAAGGCCGGTAATGATTTAATGCCGACGTTAAAAAAGCATGTGTCTGAGCTGGGGTATTGCAGTCCGAAAGAGGATTTTCAGCACAAAGCGCCAAGCTGGATTGAGACCTTCAAAAAGGTGAAGGACGTCTTTGCGCTGGATACCGACACGTTGCCCAATACCTACCTAAAATACTATTTTTATGCCGACTACGAGGTAGCCCACTCGGACCCGAACTTTACGCGCGCGAATGAGGTGATGGCCGGGAGAGAGAAAGAGGTATTCGATATGGCGAAAGACATTGTCGCCCGGCGGAGCGCCAAAGCGGCGCATTTCCATGCCGGGGCGCATGCCACCTTTATTGTCGATCTCGCCTGCGCCATCGCCTTTAATACACAGGAAAGAATGCTGTTGATTGTAGAGAACAACGGCGCTATCGCGAATTTTGACGAGACCGCGATGGTTGAAGTGCCTTGCCTGGTCGGCGTTAACGGTCCCGAACCGCTGGCGATGGGGAAAATACCGCTGTTTCAAAAGGGGCTGATGGAGCAGCAGGTCGCGGTGGAAAAACTGGTTGTCGACGCCTGGGTTGAAGGAAGCTACCAAAAGCTCTGGCAGGCGTTGACCTTGTCCAAAACGGTTCCGAGCGCGTCGGTTGCGAAAGCTATTCTCGATGAACTGATCGAGGCCAATCGTGGTTACTGGCCGGAGTTGAGCTAAAGTGCCGCTAACGCCCGATGTATTTCATCGGGCGTTACCTACACTGCGATGCCGGACGGATACTCCGCTTCGCCGGAGAGTTGCTGTATAATCTCCGCCACGTTTTCTCTGCCAACCGGCGCCGAGATGGCGTTTCCCTGAAAATGGTCGACTCCCAGCGCTTTCAGTTTGTTGAATTTCTCCAGGCTATCTACGCCTTCGGCAATACAGCGGCTGCCGATCAGCCGGCAGTAGTAGATGAGGCTTTTAATCAGCGCCAGGGCGTGCGCATCGCGCTGCATATCATTGATGATGCCCATATCCAGCTTGTAGGCGTTGAACGTCAACGCCCGCACTGGGAACAGCACGCTGCTTTGCGAGAAGCAGTCATCAAGCATAATTCGGAAGCCGCGCTGCTGTAGCCGAGCCATATTTCCGGCTATTTTCCCGTGGCGGCTGAGGTCGGCATTTTCGGCAAGCTCCAGCACCAGCCGCGGCGATATTTGCGGCTGACGCAGCTGCTGGCGCGCGGTTTCCATCATGCGAATCAGGTTTTCATTGCTGGCGACAGCTGCGGGAATATTCACCGCGAAATAAAATTCACCACTGTACAGATTGATATTCTGCACGGCTTCCTGCAGCACAAACGCGGTGAGCACCAGCCACGCATATTCCGAGCGTAGCTGCGGTAAAAAATCAGCGGGAAACAAAACGCTGCCGTTCCGGCGCCAGCGGACAAGGATCTCCATCCCCCTTAGCTGACGATGTTCATCGGTTATGGGCTGGAAAACCGGGAAAATTTGTCGGCTATGGATTGCATGGACAAATTCACGCTCGAAAGCGCAAAGGGCGGCGATGGGCTCGCTTTTCTGTTCTCTTATCTGACTGCCGGGAAAGCGGGCGGCCATCTGCGGGTGGTGTTCCACCATTTTTTTCAATCCTGCGGTTCTTTGATTGTAGAGCGTCTTGTGGCTGATGCCGCGGCGTTTGGCCTGATCGCTGGCGCGGTATCCGCAGAGCAAACCGAGGATGGCGTTCAGCTCCGGTCGGGTTAGCCCGGCAGGGCGCTTACCCAATGCCCGCGCTTCTTCATCTGCCAGCTGTTCAAGGGAAGGATATCCCTCGGGTATGACGTCGCGCAGTAGCGCCGCCAGACAGGGGACCGGGAGGTCGGAGGCGGCCGCCCGCACCGCGGAAAGCTGACGCCGCTCTGCGACCTGGTGTAGCAGGGTGGACCATAGCCAACTGGCCGGGCTGCGGCTGAGAAACAGCATCGGTAGCGGCGTTGCGGACTGTTCCAGCAGCATAGCGGCCCGCTTCAGGGTTGAGAGTAGCCGAACAGGAGATTCAGGGAGAAACACCACCAGACGGCGTACGTCAGGGGGCAGCGTCGGTGACGCTGAAGTTAACACCACGGGCCGGGCGCCCCCGTCTTCCATCAACCGCACCAGGCCCTCTGTGACCAGCGAACAGGGCGACAGGATGCCGTCATTCTCCGGGAGGTTATTCGTAAACAAAAGTCACCCCGATAATTGACTGCACGTTACCCGCGGTCACCTGTCCGCTGGTGCGCGCATAGTTGGCGGTTAAGCCAAGGCTGACCGCCGAGGTTCCCACGTTGCCTAACGACACCGTGGTATTCGCGGGAACGACGCTGCCGTTGCGCGTCAGCTGAACGCCAACCCCCAGGGCCGGAGAGGCCGATGCGGTATTGGTAAATATCGAATTGGCCGCGTTCTCCGTAGTACCGGAGAGGTAGTAGCCCAGGTTCTGGTTTTGCGCGCAGTAAACCGTTAGCGGAATGGCGGCCGAAGCGGGATATTCCGGCAGCGTCACCGTCACATCGCGAGCAGAAACGTCGCAGCCGCCGGTTGGCACCACGACATCGTTGTTGGCGTATATGTTCCACACGAACTGGAAGTCGTCGTTATCCTTGTTATTGGTCTGGCGCAGGATCAGGACAGCGATTAGCGAACCGGCGGAAATGGCGACCCCACCTGCGCTGCTGACGGGCGTCAGATAGAGAACGGTAGGCCAGGGTCTATCGACTATCGAGTTGTAGGTCATCCGCGCCGTTTCGCTGGTGGTGGGGAACGGGTAGCTGGTGCCGTTATACCTGACGGTACCGGAAAAGCTCGACAGCACGCCGCCATAGGCCGATCCGCGCTGGAGCGTCACGTAATCGGTCATGGTTTCCGGAAAATCGTTATGACAAAAAATCTGTGTCGAAAGATCCACGACCAGGTTCTGCCCGACGCTGACCGCCGGCGCAAGGTTTACGTACACGTTCGCCGAGCCGCCGCCGATGGGAATGGTCACGCCCGCCGCGGTTTTACAGGCGAAAGACCAGGCGTTAAACGACCAGCCTGCCAGCAGCAGCGTCATCAGCAGGGGGATTATCTTTTTCATTGCTCTGTTCTCCTGGCTCAGGCGTAGGTATAGGTGACGTTAATCACCGCCTGAATCGTTCCCTGGGTAGCGCCGCCGTTGACCGTTAGCGCTCTGACCTGTAGCGGGAAGCTGGCGGACTGGGTGGCGTCATCCACCTGGACCTCTTTTCTCGCGCCGGTGTTCAGCGTGGTGCCGCCATTGTCCTGCAGCTCAAGCTGGATGTTGCCGGCGGTACCCTGGTTTTTGTAGTAGCCGGTGGCGTCCGCCGTGCCGCTAAAGCTGGCGGTGACCCGCGAGGTGCCGACCGGACAGTTGCTGAGGTTAAGCGCCACGCTGTGCCAGGGTGAGGAAGAGCCGGCGGAGACCAGGCTAAAGGTATAAAGATCGCCGAGATCGACGGTGGCGTTAGCGGTGGAGACCGTGCAGGGTTTAGCCACCACTTTACCGTTAACGGTAATAGTCACGTCGGCGGCGCGGGGGGCGCTGGCGAAGGCCATCATTACCGCCAGCAGCCAGGGTGCATGAGTCCATTTCATTTCAGCCTCCGGTTACTGAAATTCAAGCGTGAAGGTCGCGGTTGCATTAACGTGCCCGGCGGTGACCGGTAGCTGGGTGGCCATTAGCCGGGCATAAAAGTTCAGGGTGTTGGGCTGGCTGGGCGTCAGCGTGGTCCAGGCAATGGCCGATGAGGCTGCGTTGAGCGGCAGCATCGTCTGCTGCGCGTCAAGGATCTGCACGCCCATCCCCGCCGCCGCCGAAGCCCCGCCGTCGAGCTTTAATAGATCGCTATTGATGCTGTCGGCAACGCCAACAAAGCCGACCTTCACCGCGGTAACCGAGCTACCGCAGGGCGACAGCACAATACGAAAGGGGACCAGCGGCGTGGTTGCCCCAACCGCATGGAATTGCTTTGCGGCGTTATCCATCAGATCGACGGTAAAATCTTTTGATTCACCCGCCACGGCGCAGGCGTTATCGCGAACGTAGCCGCTGATAGTAATGGTACTGTCCGCCGCGCCGGCGTTGCTGGCCGCCAGCGAGACGAGGGCGCTCAACAGATACAGGGTTTTTCTCATCATCATGGTTTCCTTAGCGGCACTCCGTGGAGAGCTGGCTCAGCGTCTGGTTCTGATTTTCCGGCGGCAGGCTGTAGCTGGCCTCACAGCTGGCGTTCGGACCTTCGCCCCA
>NZ_JBEAIU010000043.1:0-50223 GCF_040065135.1 Klebsiella sp. CN_Kp066
TCGCGAAAGCGAAAGCGCTGCTGTAGTCCTTTCCCCCTTCCCGGGGGCGGCGCGGCACCGCCAGCGGGAAAAGAATCTGGCTTCACCGTAGACAACGCGGTTGCCAGAGTAAAAGCACTGTTGTTATTTTCGACCGTTAAAATCCGGCCCCTCATCGCTGTCTGGTGGGAGGGCCGTTATAATGTTGATTGTCTATTTCACATATATGTAACGTTGTGATTAACAAAACAGTATCAGACAGACATTTGTGGCATGTTTCTTAACTCGGACAACAGAGAAGGAATAACACCATGGCCACTGAGTATGTTGACTACCTGATCCTCGGCGACGAGCATCACGGCGAAATCCATCGGGATATTAAAAGCCACTCTCTGCGGGTCCGTTCGAAATACGCCGCCGGTTCCGGCAGGGGAGATGCTTCTGCTGCGCAGCCGAAAATGGCGAACTACAAAGTACATGAATATCCGGCGCAGGATGGACGATTTTATCTGGTGGCGACCAACTATTCGCTGGCCGATTTTGACGTTGAGGAAGCGCTAATAAAGTCGAGAATACATCCGCTGAGAAGCTAGCGGCGGTCCTCCCGAAGAGGCCGGGAAATGCTACCCGGCCTGTGAGATGATTAACGACCCGCTTTTAGCTTCTGATAATACTCTTCATAAAGCGTGCTGGCGCTGCCGACATCGTTCTGCCATTCGCCTTTCTGAATCGTCGCGGCGTCCGGGTAGAGTGATTTATCATTGGCGACCTCCGGGCTCAGCATTTTACGCGCGGCCAGGTTTGGCGTCGGGTAACCGATAGTTTCTGCAACCTGTTTGGCCACTTCCGGGCGCAGCAGGAAGTTGATCAGCTTCAGCGCGCCGTCGACGTTTTTGGCATTGGCCGGAATCGACAGGCTATCCATCCAGAAGATGCCGCCTTCTTTTGGCCACACGACTTCCAGCGGCGTACCGGCCTGACGCGCAACCCACGCGGAGCCATTCCACACCATGCCGAGATTTACCTCGCCTTCCATATACGGGTTCGCCGGGTTATCGGAGTTGAACGCCGCGACGTTCGGCATTAGTTTTTTCAGCTCGTTATAGGCCGCTTCAATCTCTTTCGGATCGGTAGTATTGCCGGAGTAGCCCAGTTTACGCAGCGCGACCTGGAACACTTCGCGCGCGTCGTCGGTCAGCAGCAGGCTGCTCTTATACTCTGGCTTCCATAGATCCGCCCAGCTGGTAACGGTTTTCGGATCGATCTCATCGCTATTGATTCCGATGGCCGTCGCGCCCCAGATGTACGGAATAGAGTAATCGTTATTCGGGTCGAACGGTTTATTGAGCATTTCAGGATCGAGATTGCCGAAGTTGCTCAGCTTGCTCTTATCGATCTTCTGCAGCATGCCCTCTTTACGCATTTTGTCGACGAAGTAGGTGGAAGGTACCACCAGGTCATAAGCGCCGTCTTTATAGGTTTTGAGCTTGGCATACATGGTTTCGTTCGACTCGTAGGTTGAATAGATCACCTTGATGCCGGTCTCTTTGGTGAATTGCTCCAGGAGCCCCGGCGGGACATATTCGGTCCAGTTGTAGAAATAGAGCGTTTTGCTATCGTCCGCGTGCGCGGCGCTCATCCCGATTGCCAGAGCGCCCGCAGCGAGCAGGTGGCGTGACCATTTTTTCATTTTAACGTCCCCTGAGTTTTATCACGTGCAATTATCTGGCTGGCAATGACCATCACCAGCGACAGAACCAACAGAATCGTCGCCAGCGCATTGACCTCTGGCGATACCCCAACTTTGACCATCGAATAGATCTTCAGCGGCAGGATCTCATAGCCCGGCCCGGTTACAAACGAAGAGACCACCACATCATCCATCGACAGGGTGAAGCTCAGCAGCCACCCTGCAGCCACCGCGGGCAGCGCCAGCGGCAAAATGATCTTTCGCAGAATCGTCATTTCGCTGGCGCCGAGATCTTTCGCTGCTTCCAGCATCCGCACGTCAAAACCTTTCAGGCGCGAAAACACCGTGACCACCACGAAGGGCAGGCAAAAGGTGATGTGGGAAAACAGCAGCGACCAGAATCCCAGCTGAATACCGATCAGCATAAACAGCACCAGCAGCGAAATCGCCATCACGATATCCGGGGACATCATCACTACAAACAGCATTCCGCTGACGAACGGCTTGCCGCGAAAGCGATAGCGGTACAGCGCGACGGCGGTCAGCGATCCGATAAGCGTAGCGAAAGTCGCCGACAGCACCGCCATGGTCAGTGAGTGCTGTGCTGCCTGCAGCAGACTGTCGTTATTCATCAGCAGGCTATACCAGTTGGTGGTAAAACCCTGCCAGTTAATGCCGAAGCGCGAACTGTTAAACGAGTTAACGATCAGGATAATAATGGGAATGTAGAGATACGCGTAAATAGCGGTCATAAAGCCGCCGCGCAGCAGTCGACCGATCATTCCAGCTCCACCTTTTTATTCAGTAAACGCGCTGCGCGCCAGTAAATCAGCAGCATCAGGCCCATCACCAGCGTTAGCGTAATGCTGGTCGCCGCACCGAACGGCCAGTCGCGGATGTTGAGGAACTGGCTCTTAATGACGTTACCAATCAGTAGGTTTTTCGCGCCGCCCATCAGGTCAGACACGTAGAACAGCCCCATTGCCGGAAGCATCACCAGCAGGCAGCCGGCAATAATGCCCGGCATGGTCAGCGGAATGATGATGCGGATAAAGGTTTGTAGTTTATTGGCGCCGAGATCTTTCGCCGCTTCCAGCAGCGGACGATCGAGCTTTTCGATGCTGGAGTAGAGCGGCATCACCATAAACGGCAGCAGAATATAGACCAGGCCGATAATGACCGCCGATGGCGTATACATGATGCGCAGCGGCGTATCGATGACGCCCAGCCATAGTAAAAATTCGTTCAGATAGCCCTTGGTGCTGAGGAAAATTTTCAGTCCGTAGATACGAATCAGCGAATTGGTCCAGAACGGCACAATCAGCAGAAACAGCATCAGCGGGCGTACCTTCTCCGGCAGCCTTGCCAGAAACCAGGCGAAAGGGTAGCCAAGCGCCAGACAGGCCAGGGTCGCCATGAACGCCATATTCAACGAATGCAGCAGCACGTCGTAGTAGAGCGGATCGAGCAGGCGCGCGTAGTTATCCAGCGTAAAGACCAGCTTGACGAAGTTGGTATCGTCGCGGGTCAGAAAGCTGGTGGCGATAATCATCAGGTTGGGCAGAAAGACAAACAGCACAAGCCAACCCACTATGGTGGCAATCACCACATTCTGGAATTTACTGGTGTTCTTCATCGGCCAGCACAACCTCCCAGCTTTCTACCCAGTTAATGGCCATTTTCTGGTCGAGAGAGTGGTCAAAATCAGGGTCGTCTTCATTGAAGAATTCGCTGACCATGACCATTTTGCCGTTTTCCAGTTCGACCACCGATTCCAGCGTCATTCCTTTATAGTTGCGTTCGCGGATATAGCCTATCAGGCCATCGGCTTCATTACTGTGGTGGATCTCATCAACGCGCAGGTCTTCCGGGCGCAGCAGCACGTTAAGCCGCTGGCCTTTTTCAACGGCGAAGTTGACGTAAATATTGCATTCGCGGCCTTCTACGCTGGCACGCACCCGCTGCTCGTCAATCCGCTCGATGACCGTGGCGTTGAAGATGTTGATTTCGCCAATAAAGCTGGCGACAAACAGGTTTTTCGGCTCTTCATAGATTTCGCGCGGCGTGCCGTCCTGCTCAATTTTGCCATCGCGCATCACCACGATACGGTCGGACATGGTCAGCGCCTCTTCCTGATCGTGGGTGACGAAGACGAAGGTGATGCCGAGTTTACGCTGCAGCGCCTTCAGCTCGTTCTGCATCTGTTTACGCAGTTTATAATCGAGCGCTGAGAGGGATTCATCCAGCAGCAGCAGGCGCGGTTTGTTAACCACCGCGCGGGCAATGGCCACGCGCTGCTGCTGTCCGCCGGAAAGCTGATGCGGTTTGCGCTGGGCGAACTCTTCAAGCTGCACCATTCGCAGGGCGTCGTGGACGCGGGGAGCGATTTCCGCCGGCGGGGTTTTCTGCATCCGCAGGCCGAAGGCGACGTTCTCAAACACCGTCATGTGCGGAAAGAGCGCATAGCTTTGAAAGACGGTGTTCACGTGGCGGTTTTCCGCCGGGATATGGGTGATATCTTGATCTTCGAGATGGATTCGGCCGCTATCGACGGTTTCCAGTCCGGCGATAAGACGAAGAACGGTTGTTTTACCGCAGCCAGAGGGGCCAAGCAGGGTGAGAAACTCACCGTTGTTGATGGTCAGATTGAGGCCGGAGATTACCGTTTTACCATCAAAGCTTTTGCGAATTTCCGTCAGCTGAACCAGCGGAGAACGCGAACGCGGTTGTATATTCAATTTTTGACTCTGTCCCATGTAGACGCAGCGGAAAGCTTACCGATGCGGGGTTTGTGGTTAACCACCTTTGGGTTTGCACATAAAATAATAAGGCCGAGCATTCTACGGCAAACGCCTGTAATCGCCAATGATTGATGCGCCATGATGAGCTACCTTTACAACATTATCGTTCGAAATGTATTAAATTCTCATTTGCCGGGCTAAAAATGACCTGACGCAATATTTGTCTTTTCCGGCTTATCAATAATGTTGTCACAAAAGAAGAGGGTGGCTACATGGATAAATTGCTTGAGCGTTTTTTGCAGTACGTTTCTTTGGACACGCAGTCGAAGCCTGGCGTGCGGCAGGTACCGAGCACGGAAGGACAGTGGAAGCTGTTACGGCTGCTTCAGGCGCAGCTTGAAGAAATGGGACTCGTGAACGTGACGCTGAGTGAAAAAGGGACGGTCATGGGCACCCTGCCAGCTAACGTTGCGGGCGATATTCCGGCGATTGGCTTTATTTCCCACGTCGACACGTCGCCTGACTTCAGCGGCAAGAACGTCAATCCGCAGATCGTAGAAAACTATCGCGGCGGTGATATCGCACTCGGTATTGGCGATGAGGTGCTTTCGCCGGTGATGTTCCCGGTACTGCACCAGCTGCTGGGGCAGACGCTGATTACCACCGATGGTAAAACGCTGCTCGGCGCCGATGATAAAGCCGGTATCGCGGAGATCATGACCGCGCTGGCGACGTTGAAGGCGAAGGAGATTCCCCACGGCGATATCCGCGTGGCCTTTACGCCAGACGAAGAGGTGGGCAAAGGGGCGAAGCATTTCGATGTCGCCGCGTTTGATGCCCGCTGGGCCTATACCGTCGACGGCGGCGGCGTGGGCGAACTGGAGTTTGAGAATTTTAACGCCGCGTCGGTTACGATTAAGATCGTGGGCAATAATGTGCATCCCGGCACCGCGAAAGGGGTGATGGTCAATGCCCTGTCGCTGGCGGCGCGTATCCATGCCGAGGTGCCTGCTGACGAAGCGCCGGAAACCACCGAAGGCTATGAGGGCTTCTATCATCTGGCCAGTATCAAAGGCACGGTGGATCGCGCCGACATGCACTACATCATCCGCGACTTTGACCGTAAGCAGTTTGAAGCCCGCAAGCGCAAAATGATGGAGATCGCCAAAAAGGTCGGCAAAGGGCTGCATCCGGATTGTTATATTGAGCTGGTCATCGAAGACAGCTATTACAATATGCATGAGAAGGTGATGGCGCATCCGCACGTGGTGGAGATTGCCCGTCAGGCGATGGTGGATTGCCAAATCGATCCGCAGATGAAGCCGATTCGCGGCGGTACCGACGGCGCCCAGCTCTCCTTTATGGGGCTGCCGTGCCCGAACCTGTTTACCGGCGGCTATAACTACCACGGCAAGCATGAGTTTGTGACGCTCGAAGGCATGGAGAAGGCGGTGCAGGTGATTGTGCGTATCGCCGAGCTAACGGCAAAACGAGGCGCGTAACGTACAGGCCCGGTAAGGCGTTAGCCGCTACCGGGCGAACCGAAGACTTAGTCCTCAAAGAACCAGTAGCCGCTGTTGACCAGCGCGGCCAGCAGGGCGAGGAAGGAGGGATCTTCCAGCGCATCGCCAAGATGCTCTGCATTGAGCGTCAGGTGGGTTGCCAGCGCGTCCAGCGCCGGGCGGTGCGGAGAGTTAATTTTCTCGCCATTGACGAACACCTCACCATCAATTCGCAGCACGCGCAGGCCGCCGAGACGTGTCAGCTTATCCCCCTGCTGCAGGGCATCGTAAATCTCATCCGGCTGGTACGGCGGCTCCGGCGGCGCCACGTCCAGCTCGTGGCGGGACTGAGTAATAAATTCGCCAAACCACTGCTTAAAGTGCTCTGGCTGATTAATTAATCCCAGCATCATATCGCGCAGGCGGTCCAGCTCGACGGGCAGAATATCCGCAGGATGCTCGCGCGACGGCACGTCCGGGTCGGCGTAGCGCTGGCTACCCAGTTCACGCTGCAGAATATAATCGGCAAAGCCGCTGAACAGCTCGCGGGCGTTAGGCGCGCGATAGCCGACCGAATAGTTGAGCGAGTTTTCCAGCGAGTAGCCTTCGTGCGGGAACCCCGGCGGGATATACAGAATATCGCCGGGCTCCATCTCTTCATCGATAATGGCTTCAAACGGGTCGACCTGCAGCAGGTCCGGGTGCGGACAATGTTGCTTCATCGGCACCTTTTCGCCCACGCGCCAGCGGCGGCGACCGGTACCCTGAATGATAAACACGTCGTATTGGTCGAGATGCGGGCCGACGCCGCCTCCCGGAACGGAAAACGAGATCATCAGATCGTCGATGCGCCAGTCGGGAAGGGCGCGGAACGGGTGCATCAGCGCCGCCGTCGGCTGGTGCCAGTTATTGACCGCCTGTACCAGCAGCGACCAGTTATTTTCGCTCAGATGGTCGTAGCTCTCAAACGGACCGTGGCTGACCTGCCATTTACCGTCCTGATGACTGACCAGGCGACTGTCGACTTCGCTCTCCATCGCTAGTCCGGCCAGCTCGTCCGGGCTCAACGGATCGACGAAATTAGCAAAGCCCCGTTTCAGCACTACCGGGCGTTTTTGCCAGTAGCGTTCGATAAAGTCGGGCCAGTTAAGCGTTAATTGATAATCCATATTTATATTCCACAGCAGGTGTCTGTCAGGGATTATAACGGATGCGGCACCAGCATGATGCAGGCGCCGTTAAAAAACCGACTGTTTTAGCTCTCTTTATCTTCCAGGGCCTGGCGGCCAAAAATAACTTCCATGCAGGCGCCGCCGAGCAGGCTCTCTTCGGCGAGAATTCGGCCATCGTACTGGGCAACGATATCTCGCGCGACGGAGAGCCCCACGCCCTGGCCGGGACGCAGCGTGTCGGCGCGCTGGCCGCGATCGAATACCGCGCTGCGCATCGTGTGGGGGATCCCGGGGCCATCATCCTCTACGAGGATGTGTAAATGGTTGTCGTTGGTCTGACGGACGGAGACTTCGACAAACTCCAGACAGTATTTGCAGGCGTTATCAAGCACGTTGCCCATCACTTCCATAAAATCATTCTTTTCGCCGACAAAACTGATTTCCGGCGAAATATCCAGGCTAATATTCACGCCTTTGCGCTGGTAAACTTTATTCAGCGCCGAGGTCAGGCTATCGAGCAGCGGAGCGATGGGATGCAGCTCGCGACTCAGCAGCGACCCGCCGCTGCGCATGCTGGCACGGTGCAGGTAGTAGCCGATCTGCTGCGAGATACGGCTAATCTGCTCCAGCATTACCGGCTCTGCTTCGTTGACGCTGAGCTTCTCGCCGCGCATGGAGCGTAAGGTGCTCTGCATCACTGCGAGAGGCGTTTTCAGGCTATGGGTCAGGTCGGTCAGGGTAGTGCGGTATTTGTCATAACGCTCGCGTTCGCTTTTCAGCAAGCGGTTGAGGTTGCTGACCAGCCGCGTAAGCTCCCGGGTGGTGTTGGGATTGAGCAGTTCACGGTGATGCTCCTCGAGTTCGCGCACCTCTTTGGCCAGCGATTCAATAGGGCGCAAACTCCACCATGCCGCCACCCACAAAAGCGGGATCACCAGCAGCAGGTTGGCCGCCAGTACGTAGATAAACCAGCTCCATACCATATACGAGCGCTTGAGCTCCACCGGTATGGTGTCGACAACCACGATGCTGAGCTGCGGCATGGTGCTGGTGGCCGGATAGATATTGATCGCCACCGAGTGGGTCATTTCGGAGCTGTCGTCCTCTTCCCGAATGGCATTCAGTTGCTGTTGGATCTCATGATTGTTGTGCTGCAGCATGCTGCTGCTGTCCACGTCGGCCTCAATTTCATGAAAGCCGTTGTTTTTGAGCCATTCCGGTTGGATACGCTTCACCAGCCAGGGAACATCGCGCTGCGCCCATAATAACCGACCGTGAGCGTCGTAAATCAGCGTCACCGTCGGACTTTGCATATTGAGGTTGTCGGGAATATCAACGTCGATGGCGTTGTTTTCCCACTTCGCCAGCATATAGAACAGGTTGCTCTCGCCGCGCAGCAGGCGGAAGGTGGTTTTATCAAAGCTCACGCTATAGCCGACCAGCGCGACCATGCCATAAGACAGCGACAGGATCAGCACCACGGCGGCCGTCGCCAGCAGAAAGCGGACGCGTAACGATAGCGGTAAAATATGCCGCAACAGCCCTTTCATCCGCGCAGTTCGAACAGATAGCCCTGGCCGCGCACGGTGGTAATCACATCCTGCGGATACTCAGCCTGGATTTTTTTACGCAATCGTCCCATCAGCACATCGATAGTATGGCTTTCGCGCAGCTCGGCGTCGGGATAGAGCTGCAGCATCAATGAATCTTTGCTGACTACTTTGCCCCGGTTACGGATCAGGGTTTCCATAATGGTGTATTCAAACGCCGTAAGCTTGATGGGCTGGTCATTAACCGACAGCTCGCGACGCGATAAATCTACCTGGAATGGCGGTATTGAGATCACCTGCGATGCGAGGCCGCTGTTGCGCCGCAGAAGCGCCTGCATACGCGCGGCGACCTCTTCGATGTGAAACGGCTTGGTGACGTAGTCATCCGCTCCGGCGCTCAGCACCTCGACTTTATCTTGCCAGCCTTCGCGCGCGGTGAGGACCAGAACCGGTACCGATACGTCGTGGCTGCGCCAGCGGCGAATCAGCGAGAGGCCGTCTTCATCCGGCAGGCCAAGATCGACAATGGCGATGTCCGGAACGTGTTCACCCAGATAGTAATCCGCTTCCTTTGCGTCTTCCGCCGCATCTACCTGATGGCCAAGCTCCTGTAGCTGAACTTTCAGGTGATGGCGCAGCAGAGCGTTATCCTCAACCACGAGTACGCGCATGCCCGTTCTCCATTTTATTTATGATTTGAATAGTTTAGCGCTAATTATACACCTTTAATATAAACAGCTGTTAAATAAAGAATTTTATTTAATTTTTTGTACCTTAGCCTCATGAAAATTCAACGGTAATCCGTCCTCGGCCATCGGCGTCATCACGGGAACCGGGCGCTGCGTACGTTTATCGATCAGTACCGAGTGGCGTTCGCCATCGGCAAAGAGATGCTGCTCTCCCCACTGGCGTAGCGCAACGACGACAGGGAACAAGCGCTGGCCTTTTTCCGTCAGTACGTATTCCTGATAGGCCGTGCCGTCTGAGGCGGATTGGGTAGTGAGAATACCCGAGTTTAGCAATTTGTGCAGACGGTCGGAGAGAATATTACGCGCTATACCAAGGCTTCGCTGGAAATCGCTGAAGCGACTCATGCCATCAAAGGCATCGCGCACAATCAACAGCGACCAGCGGTCGCCGATAATATCCACACTTCGGGCGACGGGGCAGGTTGTGTTTTCCCTGTTTTCTGATGAGGACACAGGCGCTCCTGAGGAAGTGGTAAACTAGTTGCATTTTAAAACTTCATGCTCCAGACTGCAATGAGTTTTGTTTTGAAACCAGAATGCTCCAGGAGGGAAGGATGAAAGCGACATTATTATCGCCATCGCCAGAGGGGCCGCCAACGGTCATGCCGCGTAGTCTGGTGCTGCTGTTTGCTATCGCCAGCGGCCTGAGCGTGGCAAATGTTTATTACGCACAACCGCTCCTTGATGCCCTGGCGCGCGATTTTGCGATCGGCCACGCCGCGATCGGTGGCGCGATCGCGGCAACTCAGCTTGGCTGCGCGCTGGCTTTGTTATTGCTGGTACCGCTGGGAGACAGGCTGAATCGCCGCCGACTGATGGCGACGCAGGTGATATTACTGATCGCTGCGCTATTTGCCGTCAGTCTGGCAACATCGACAGTAATGCTGTTAGCCAGCATGCTTGCCGTTGGTCTGCTGGGTACCGCCATGACGCAGGGGTTGATTGCTTATGCCGCAAGCGCGGCCGCCCCCTCTGAACAGGGCAGGGTAGTGGGCGCAGCGCAAAGCGGGGTCTTTATTGGATTGCTGCTGGCGCGGGTATTTTCGGGGGGCATCAGCGATCTGTTCGGCTGGCGTGGGGTATATATCTTTGCCGCTTTGCTAATGTTGGGCATCGCGCTTCCCCTGTGGCGTCGTCTGCCGGTACTGGCGGTTGCATCGCGCCCACTGAGCTATCCTCAGCTTCTGATATCCATGCTGGCGCTGCTGCGTCAGGAGAAAAACCTGCAGGTGCGAGGCATGCTGGCATTACTGATGTTTGCCGCGTTCAATATCTTCTGGAGCGCGTTAGTTTTGCCGTTAAGCGCGCCACCCTTTAGCTTTTCTCATACCGAGATTGGCGCCCTGGGCCTGGTGGGCGCGATCGGCGCCCTGGCGGCAGGTCGCGCTGGTCAATGGGCCGACCGCGGATATGCCCAGCGCACCAGCGCCGCGGCCCTGGTGATATTGCTGATGGCGTGGTGGCCTTTATCACTGATGGCATGGTCGCCAGCGGCGCTGCTGATTGGCATTGTCATGCTGGATCTCGGCGGCCAGGCGCTGCACGTCACTAATCAGAGCATGATTTTCCGTCGCCGTCCTGAGGCGCACAGCAGACTGGTCGGTTTGTATATGCTGTTTTATGCCCTCGGCAGCGCGCTGGGAGCGATAAGTACGACTGCGGTATATGCCAGCGCAGGATGGCAAGGCGTCTGCCTGCTGGGAGCATCAGTTAGCCTGCTGGCGCTGCTATTCTGGTTAATAACCCGGGGGATGACGACGAGCAGATGAGAGGGAGGAAAAATAACCCTCTTTCCCGGCGGAAAGAGGGTCGAAAGGCTTACTTCAGTTCGTCAACCATCGTGGTCGCGCGGCCGATGTAGTTAGCCGGGGTCATGGCTTTGAGGCGAACTTTTTCATCTTCCGGCAGCGCCAGGCTGTCAATAAACTGCTGCATGCCTTCGGCATCGACGCGCTTGCCGCGGGTCAGCTCTTTCAGCTTCTCGTACGGCTTCTCGATGCCGTAGCGACGCATGACGGTCTGGATCGGCTCGGCCAGAACTTCCCAGTTGTGGTCCAGCTCATCCAGCAGACGGTCTTGATTCAGCTCCAGCTTGCTCACGCCTTTCAGGGTTGACTGGTAGGCGATCAGCGCGTAGCCGATGCCCACGCCGAGGTTGCGCAGCACGGTGGAGTCGGTCAGATCACGCTGCCAGCGGGAAACCGGCAGTTTACTTGCCAGATGCTGCATAACCGCGTTGGCCAGACCGAGGTTGCCTTCGGAGTTCTCGAAGTCGATCGGGTTGACTTTATGCGGCATGGTTGAGGAGCCGATTTCGCCAGCAATGGTTTTCTGCTTGAAATGGTTGAGCGCGATGTAGCCCCACACGTCACGGTCGAAATCAATCAGGATGGTATTGAAGCGGGCGACGCAGTCGAACAGCTCGGCGATATAGTCGTGCGGCTCAATCTGGGTGGTGTACGGGTTCCACTGGATGCCCAGAGAAGTCACGAACTCTTCGCTAAACTGATGCCAGTCAACTTCCGGATAGGCAGCGATATGGGCGTTATAGTTACCCACCGCGCCGTTGATTTTGCCAAGGATTTCGATCTGGTTCAGCTGACGATACTGACGCTCCATACGGTAAGCGACGTTGGCCATCTCTTTACCCATGGTGGACGGCGTAGCCGGCTGACCGTGAGTACGGGAAAGCAGTGGAATATCGCGATACTGTACCGCCAGCTCTTTCACCGCGTCGATGAGCTTGCGCCAGTATGGCAGGATCACTTCGTCGCGAGCGGTTTTCAGCATCAGCGCGTGGGACAGATTGTTGATGTCCTCGGAGGTGCAGGCAAAGTGGATAAACTCGGAGACCGCGTGCAGTTCAGCCACGTCGGCGACTTTTTCCTTGAGGAAATACTCAACCGCTTTGACGTCGTGGTTGGTGGTGCGCTCGATAGTTTTGATGCGCTCTGCATCTTCTACGCTAAAATCGGCGACGATTTTATCAAGGTAACCGTTTGCGTGGGCAGCAAAAGCAGGAACTTCCTTGATCGCTGCGTGCGCGGCCAGTTTTTGCAACCAACGCACTTCTACCTGAACGCGGAATTTCAGCAAACCGAATTCGCTGAAGATACCGCGCAGCGCGCTGACTTTGTCGCCGTAGCGGCCGTCGACTGGGGAAACGGCGGTCAGTGAGGATAATTCCATAGATCACAACTCCGGGGTTAAATGAGCAAGAATTTGTTTGGCCTGGTTAACCAGACGATTACGAGAAAACATTAGCTGCAGACGGCCGCCGCCGACCTGGTGCCAGAGCACCGCAGAGCGAATACCCGCCAGCAGGGCAGAGCGAACCTTTGCCTGAACCTGAGGGCTTTGCAGCACGGCTGGAGAGCCGGTGACCTGAATACGCGGGCCCAGCGGGCTAATAACATCCACATAGATGCCCGCCATTGCGCTAAGCAGCGTCTCGGATTGCAGATCGAAATGTTCAAGCTGACGGCGCAGACCGCCGATACGGTTGCCGAGGGTATCCATGGCTCCTTTGCTGGCGGCAAGCTTACGTTCCAGCACCATCAGGCTTAAAGTATAGCGGGTGAGTTCGGCGTTCAGCCCCTGGCGACTGCTGGTATTCAGCACGCCGATGAGGGTTTCCAGCCCGAGGCGAAGATTGGCTTCACTACCACCGAACACCGCCAGCGTAGACTCCGGGTCGAGATCGATGATGCTGTTCAGCGACACATGCAGGGCGTCGCTATCGCAGTGCCCCTGGTGCGCCAGTTCCTGAACCAGACGCGCGGCCTGGCAAACGCCGGCCAGCGCCAGCGTAATGTCATAATAATTCTTCGCCACACATTCTCCTTGTAAACCGCCAAATACCCGGCTGGGGCCTTCAGCGGCTGATATGTCTGTCAGGCCTGCAGCGGCAAGCGCTGTTCGATAATCCCGCCGCCGAGGCATACTTCGCCGTTGTAGAAGACCGCAGACTGGCCCGGCGTGACGGCGGCTACAGGCTCATTAAAGATCACTTCAATGCGGTCATCATCCAGCGCTTTCACGGTGCAGGAGATGTCGGTCTGACGGTAACGGGTTTTTACCGTGCAGCGCAGCGTGCCCGTGAGCGGCTCGCGGTCAACCCAGTGCAGCTGTTGAGCAATCAACCCCACGGACATCAGGCGCGGATGGTCATGGCCCTGAGCGACAATCAAAATATTGTTTTCGACATCTTTGTCGACCACATACCACGGGTCTTCGCCGCCGTCTTTGATACCGCCGATGCCCAGACCTTTACGCTGCCCCAGCGTGTGGTACATCAGACCCTGATGCTCGCCAACTTCGTCGCCGTCAATGCTGATAATTTTACCCGGCTGAGCAGGCAGGTAGCGGCCCAGGAATTCGCGGAATTTGCGTTCGCCGATGAAACAGATACCGGTCGAGTCTTTTTTCTTCGCGGTGATGAGATCCAGCTCTTCGGCGATTTTACGCACCTGCGGCTTTTCCAGCTCCCCCACCGGGAACAGGCTTTGCGCGATCTGTTCGTGGCTCAAGGTATAGAGGAAGTAGCTCTGGTCTTTATTACCGTCGAGGCCGCGCAGCAGCTGGCTCTTGCCGTTGACGTCGGCCCGGCGCACGTAGTGGCCGGTGGCGATGTAATCAGCGCCGAGATCTTCTGCGGCAAATTCGAGGAAGGCTTTAAATTTAATTTCTTTATTGCACAGAATATCCGGGTTGGGCGTGCGTCCGGCTTTATACTCTGCAAGGAACAATTCAAACACGTTGTCCCAGTATTCTGCGGCAAAGTTGACGGTGTGAAGTTCAATCCCGAGCTTATCGCAAACGGCCTGCGCGTCGGCAAGATCCGCCGCTGCGGTGCAGTATTCCTCGCCGTCGTCTTCTTCCCAGTTCTTCATGAACAGGCCTTCCACCTTATACCCTTGCTGGAGCAGCAGGTAGGCGGAAACTGAGGAATCAACCCCGCCGGACATGCCGACGATCACTTTTTTCTGGCTTTCTGACATTGGATTACTCACTACATTGAACTTCGAGGCGGCGTATTCTAGCACGCGTCCTCCGTTGAGGCACCCCCTGTAAACGGCCAGTTAAATTCGCCGATGAGCGCCAGCGGGTAGCGCAGATCCTGCTGATAGCTGCGAATGCTCTCGGCAACCAGCTGCGAACGCAGGTTGCTCGCGCTAAGAATTTCCTCAGCGCTGAGCCACAGGCAGCGGTCGATATCGCTATCGTGGGGCTCGGTGGCGCACGTATCGTTAAGCTCGATGGTAAAGAGGAAACGCAAAAATGGCGTGCGATCCGGGGCTATCCACTGATGCAGGCGGAGAAAGTGCTGCGGCGTCGCGCGAATGCCGGTCTCTTCCCAAAGCTCGCGTTCTGCGGCCTGAACCAGGGTTTCATCGGCTTCGAGATGGCCTGCCGGCTGGTTCCATAACGCTTTACCGTTGATCGTCTCTTCAACAACCAGGAATTTGCCTTTAGCGTGAACCACGCAGGCGACGGTGACGTGCGGCTTAAACATTGTTTTTCCTCAGGCTACTGTTAATCAATTTTACGCCATTCGCCGTTGGCCAGACCATCCAGCGTATAGCCTCCCATCGCATATCGAATCAGGCGCAGCGTGGGAAAGCCGACGTGGGCGGTCATCCGCCGCACCTGGCGATTGCGCCCTTCATAGAGGGTAATTTTAAGCCAGCTGGTAGGAATGGATTTACGCTCGCGGATGGGGGGATGACGCGGCCAGAGCCACTCTGGCTCCGCTACACGCTCCACTCCTGCTGGCAGAGTGGGGCCGTCATTAAGCGTGACGCCGTCGCGGAGCGCGGTCAGCGCATCCACCGTGGGTTCACCTTCCACCTGAACGTAATAAACTTTACCGGTGCGCTTACCCGGTTGGGTGAGAGCCGCCTGCAGCGCGCCGTCGTTGGTCAGCACCAGCAGGCCTTCGCTATCGCGGTCCAGTCGACCGGCGGCATAGACGCCGGCAACCGGAATAAAATCTTTTAGCGTGCTGCGCCCGGCTTCATCGGTAAATTGCGGCAATACATCGTATGGTTTATTGAACAAGATCACAGTTTTTGGCTGGCGTTCTTTACGTTGTCTGGTGACTTGTTGCGTGCTGAATCGCTCAACGCGATGTTTTCTAAATGAAGTTTTTTGCATGGTATTTTCAGACTCTGTCAATTGCCGCATTATAGCCTAATTACGAATGCCTTTCATGGACGCAAACATTCAGGTAGTATTGACATGCTCATTACAACTTATTAACAAAAAGGTTGCTCAAACCGATTCGCATTACAGGAAGGCGACACGGACGCGAAATCTCCGGTTAGCGGGATATTCCACTGACGGGAGTGGGCGAATAAAGCCAACGCCCGGCTAGCGTGAAGAGGGAAGAGCAGAACCAGAAGCGCTCGAAGGAGAGGTTAATGGAAAGCAAAGTAGTAGTTCCGGCGGAAGGTCAAAAAATCACCCTGCAAAACGGCAAGCTGAACGTCCCTAATAACCCGATTATCCCGTTCATCGAAGGCGATGGTATCGGTGTTGACGTCACTCCGGCGATGCTGAAAGTGGTTGATGCTGCCGTTGAGAAAGCCTATAAGGGCGAGCGTAAAATTTCCTGGATGGAAGTTTACACCGGTGAAAAATCGACCCAGGTTTATGGCCAGGATGTCTGGCTGCCTGCCGAAACTCTTGATCTGATTCGTGAATATCGTGTTGCTATCAAAGGCCCTCTGACTACGCCAGTCGGCGGCGGCATTCGTTCTCTGAACGTTGCCCTGCGTCAGGAACTGGACCTCTACGTTTGCCTGCGTCCGGTTCGTTATTACCAGGGGACACCGAGCCCGGTTAAGCATCCTGAACTGACCGATATGGTTATCTTCCGCGAAAACTCCGAAGACATCTACGCCGGTATCGAGTGGAAAGCAGACTCTGCTGAAGCGGATAAAGTCATCAAATTCCTGCGTGATGAAATGGGCGTGAAGAAAATTCGCTTCCCGGAACATTGCGGCATCGGCATCAAGCCGTGCTCTGAAGAAGGCACCAAACGCCTGGTTCGCGCCGCCATCGAATACGCTATCACCAACGATCGCGATTCTTTGACCCTGGTGCACAAAGGCAACATCATGAAATTCACCGAAGGCGCGTTTAAAGACTGGGGCTACCAGCTGGCACGCGAAGAGTTCGGCGGTGAGCTGATTGACGGCGGCCCGTGGATGAAGATCAAAAATCCGAACACCGGGAAAGAGATTGTCGTTAAAGACGTTATCGCCGACGCCTTCCTGCAGCAGATCCTGCTGCGTCCGGCGGAGTACGATGTCATCGCCTGTATGAACCTGAACGGTGACTATATTTCTGACGCCCTGGCGGCGCAGGTTGGCGGTATCGGTATTGCCCCGGGTGCAAACATCGGTGACGAGTGCGCGCTGTTTGAAGCGACCCACGGTACTGCGCCGAAATATGCCGGCCAGGATAAAGTGAACCCAGGTTCCATTATCCTGTCCGCCGAAATGATGCTGCGCCACATGCAGTGGTTCGAAGCCGCAGACCTGATTGTTAAAGGCACCGAAGGCGCAATCGCCGCCAAGACCGTGACCTATGACTTTGAACGTCTGATGGAAGGCGCTAAGCTGCTGAAATGTTCAGAGTTTGGCGACGCGATTATCGCGAATATGTAATCAGCGATCACTGATTGAAGACAGAAGGGAGCCAAGTGGCTCCCTTTTTTACGAGCGTTCAAAATCTTTCCCCAAAACTTTCCCCAAAATTCTTCCCCAAAACTGGCTTAAAATCATACGGCTTTTTTACCTACAACGAGCGAGTCTTTATCCCGAGCATCATGTAATTATCCGTCATTTTCTTAGCTTTATGGCTTAACAGTTTTTGAGTATCTAAACCTTGCTCACAATATAATCGTTCAGAAAGAGACGCCTGCTCATGAAAGGTGAGCGTAGTTCCATCGTTCCAGATAAGACCTATCTTATCCGATTTTTTTAAACGTAGAGGTTAGAGTTTTAGTCGATACATGCTCATCCCGGTTAGCCAGGAGTGGTATGCCATAAGCGCTGCACGGCATAGTCACATTTCTAGTGACGGTGTAGATCGAGAGTTGCTCGTAAACTTCTCCCGCCCTGCTAGTCGTTGATACCACCTACATCTGGTTGCAGATCATCTTCCTAACACATCATGATATCGACGCGCTGGACAAGCAGACTAAGGGCGCTAATCTGGCGGATGATCAGTCAGTAAAGTTGAACTGAATTCCTCATAGAATCAATTAATTATTGTGGTTTTACGAGCTTGTAGATGATAGCTTGAGGAGGATGTTTTCCTAGCTTGATTAGCTCATGGTTTTTCATATCACACGAAGGGTGGATGATAGTGGAAAGACCGTGTATTATGTCTTTAAAGCTTTAAGCATCATTTTGGGAGTATAATGGCACAGAGTAATCCAGAAACTATCACTCATTCTTTTAACAGCATCATTGCATTGGCTGTTGATGAACGACGTGCTTTGACTGTGCCTGAAAGATTTAAAGTAGACGGCATACTTGATTCGTTATACTCGTCTGATAAATCAAGTTATTATTACTGCTATGCTAATTTAGCTGCTCTTACGGGGGATGCTAAGGGCATGGATGAATGTGCGAATTACTTCTTTTCATTAAAGGGCAAACAGTTAAGTAAAGGTGCCCTTCAATGTATTTTTGCCCTGAATAATGCATCTTGCTTCGATAAGCTATATAGTATATTAAAAAATTATGATATTAAAACGTTCCATATTGATGAATTAATAACGGTTTATCTTAAGTCTGCAATTTTAAGTTTTAATTTTGATGACGCCCGTGCTTTAATCGAAGAATTGGATGTCAATGATGATTGCATATCCAGAGAACAGATTGAGTCAATCTTGGAAATGCTTTATAACTTTGAGGTTTTTTATTTTTCTTATCAAGAAGAAGACAGGCTGCATGTTAAAGAATACTTTAATAAAATAATTAAAATACATCGTGAAAAAATAACATCAAGAATCTATAAGGTGGCTGGCCCTTCAATTATAAGGCCAGATATTTTTTCAGACGAAGGCAATGTGTTTATGAATGTCATCATTGAGTATGTTTCTGATGATATAGACTATGCAATGGACATTGAAAATTATTTTTACAAAGTACTACGTGAAAATACAAAGGATATTAAAGCGAATATAATGTCGTCAGTTGTCTATAATATCCTTCCTATTAGTTCGAAAGATTCACTTCCTTTCACTGAAAGGGTTATTGAAGTGGGGTTAGATTAATGATTACTGCTGATGAAATCCTTAAAAAAGCGAAATCAGTCTATTCCGTTTGTGAACAAGAACCCAGTACTTCTTGTTGTCTTGAATTGGATTTAAGGGACTGTGCAAGAAGTGCCTACTATTATATATTCCATATAGGAAAGATGAGAGCCGATAAAATAGACGGAGAGTATGATGAAAATGTTGGAAACCATCAAAGGGTTATAAATAAATTGTTGAACAGTAGTGATCAAAATGATCAAGCTCTTGGTGACTTATTACTTAAAATCAGACCAACAAGAGTTAAAGCTGACTATCGTCTAAATATTAATTTTACTAAAAATGAAGCTTACAAGTTGCTTCGCCATGCAGAAAAACTCACTATAAGAAGCTGATAATTAATATTTTTGGACGAAATCATTTTTTGGAGAATATTATTTATGGTCTCCTGTATTGTTTTTCATGTCACCTTCTTCGTTGTATAGCAATCATATAAAATATGAAGCAATGCAGCTACTCTATAATTTTCGTCTATCTGTATTTATTCATTACTTGATTAGCGATACCTTTATATCCCGGATAAATTCGGGCCTCTCTTTAACCTTGTTTAAGTAGGAATCCTGGTAGGTCTTTTTCCTTAGAACATGGTAATGTGAGTCTTAAAAAGATTTTTTCTCTATTTTGTATGTATGGTTCTGAAGGAAGTATGTTAGCAAGTTTGATGTCTGAAGGTGTCCGAAATGCAGGGATAGAATAGTTATCAAGATTTGAAAAGTCGAAGTTAATAGGTGTATGTGTGAATAAACCGCGCTGTGCTAAGGCCGCTACTTCTAAGATATCTTGAGCAAACCATTCAACTAGACCTTGATTTACAAAATTAATATCAAATGAACCTATTAAAGGGTTACATAATTTTACTACATTTGGAGCTTTAAGGCCATGGTTACCCGCTAACCTGTAGAACTCCCTCAAAATTATTCGTTAATGTTGAATTTGATGCCATTCGCTATTTTAATTTCGAATATGTCTTGGATATGTGGCCTTTGGATGTTGATTATCAGTCATATACCTTAATGAATCCCTTAATATGGATGTTAATAAATGATAATGCTCATCTGAATGCCCTCTAAAAGCATATCCGCTCAGATTGTTGTTCTAACTGGATAAAAAATTTAGTAAATCTTTTGCTTCATCAAAATACTGTTCAGAAATAATTATTATTTCAAATTCTAAACTTATGAAGAATTATAATAAATAGATAATTATAGCTTTAAACATTTTATATGTATTGTCGAACCTTATAAAAATTGTCAACCTAAAATTATTGGGCGAGTGTTAGATTAATGCCTCAATCAATTCCGCCCCCTGATTCTTCATGTTACCCACAAAGCGGGAAACAGGGGGCCAAGTGAAATGGTCCGCTGATACTGCAGGACACAGTGGTTCGAAGCTGCAGACCTGAGGGTTAAAAGTACCAAAGGCGCAATTGCTACCAAAACCGTGACCTATGACTTCGAACACCTGATGGAAGGCACTAAGCTCCTGAAATGTGGTGAGTTTGGCGACGCGCTCATCGTTAACATGTAATCGGCGATCGCTGATTAAAGACAGAAGGGAGTCTGGTGTTTCTATTTTTACGATCGTTGAATATTTTTCTTCAAAACTGGCTTAAAATCATACTGTTTTTTGACCTACAATGAGCCAGTCTTTACCCCGGTCATCGTTGTATTTATCCGTCATTTTTTTCGATTTGTGGCCCAGTAACTTTTGAGTATCTAGGCCCTGCTCCCGGTATAACCGTTCTGAAAGAGATCTCTGTTCGTGGAAGGTTGGGGCACTTCCTTCATCCCATGAAAGACAACTTTTGTCCCGAGCTTTTTTAAATGTAGAAGTCAGAGTTTTCGTGGATACTTGATCACCACAGTTAGCCTGAGAGGTGGTATGTCTGAAGTGGACCAGATATTTACTAACCACCGCATCTCTACATTTTGAAACAACATCGCGTAGCGAAATATCTAGTACTTCATTTCTTAGTGAGAGCGGAATGGCAAGACGAGTACCTGTTTTTTCCTGCACAATATGTAACATATCATCCCAAATATCTGTGAATTTCATATTGCAAATATCACCTATACGCTGGCCGGTTACTATTGCGAGTAACATTCCGCACTGCAAATATGGCTGTTGATGCTCAGCACATTCATAAATAGTCTTCCATTCCTCCAGTGATAAACGTTGTCTAGTAATTTTGTTTCGAGGTTGCTTAGTGGCCTGGGCAGGGTTATAACCTGGCGGAACATGTCCAGCATGCTGTGCCTCTTTAAATACATCAATTAATACCATGCGAACAATTTGAGCCATTCTATTATGACCCTCTGCCTTAACCGCATCTGTTATTTCAGAAATATCTAGTGCTGAAATGTCTTTCAGATATTGCATGCCGCAATGCTCACGAAAAAGCCGGATAGGTTTAGCTTTTTGCCTAAAAGAATTTGGTCTAAGTTCGTTGTGTTTCAACCTTTCCTCCTGCACGGATTCATATTTATCAAGCCATGCTGTCACTGTAATGTCCGCGCGGTTTCCTTTCATACGCGACAGACGCTCGTTAATACTAAGGATCTGCCTAGTTCGCTGCTCTGCAATGATCATGTTTGCTTCACTTGCCACCTGCTTTGCCTCAGCTTCATCTGTGCCGAGGCTATGAAAACGTCCAGAAATAGGGTGTTTGTATTGCCAGTAAACCTTACCGGTACGTTTATCAAGCTTGCAATAAAGGTTTGGGATAGAGATTTTATGAGTGCGCGGTCTAGCTGCCATCGTTAATTATCCGTCTCAATTTTGGGTTTACATTTATTGGCAGTTGAGGTTCAGCAACTACACCTATAAAACGAGCTTCTCTGTCAACCATCCAGCGCCGTCCAACTCGCATCGGTGGTGGCGCTATCATTTGACCTTTAGCGTATTTTTTTAATACGCGCTCGCTAGGGGCTTCACTACCGAATTCATCTTTCGCCCATTCGAGTAAAGAGACCATACGTGACATTTTTTCTCCATACACCGGCTGCACCCGGTTATCGAATATTATAAGCATATGACGAACAACCACTGCGTAGCCCGTCATTTCATGCGCAGCTCTGCGCGCTGTTCTTTGGTCAGAGCCATCACTCAGACTCCACCTTGTCAGTGGCGCCAGCTGTGCGCACATAAACGATCACGCCATCTCCAGACAATAATCGGCTCAAGAACACCCAGCTCCTTGATATTCAGCACCATCCCTTCATCGATCGGCAGATTGACTCGCTCATCGTAAAGCGGGTGAGCCTTGTCAGTGACAATATGCAGATTTTCCGGCTCGAACATCAGAACGTTTGTCTTGCCGCAGGCGCCATAAGCATCGATCGAGTTTTTAGCCATTTCTGTTTTCCTCGCTCAGGTTCGCTATCATCGCGGCCATAGCGGTGTTCTGGTCCATTGCCTCTGTAAGGGCGACAAAGGTCACATCCAGCCTTGACGCTATGTCTTGCATTAATTGTGCTGCTGCTGGTGGTAGGTCAGGTGCTGTAGCGTATGCTGCAGCAACTAATTCTTTCACTTTCACATGTGCCATTAGCGCCGCTCCATCAGTTGGTTAAAGCGGTTCATGAACATGCCGTAAGACTGGCCCGGGCGGACGGGGTTAATCACAAACTGGTCAGTAGGAATGACGCCGTCGAGCATCGGCCAGTGGGTGCCGTCGTCGATCTCAAAGTCGCGACGTTCGCTGGCCAGCATCACCAGGTCGGCATATTTAACGGTCGGGTGCTGCACAGCCGGCAGGCCGAATTTTTGGCGAATAGCTGCATCAACCTGATCTTCAATTGCGCGGTAGTCAGGAAGAAGGCGTTTTAATGGGGCAGGGATATCCTGCAAATATGCCTCGGCGGCGTCATGCAGCAGCGCTTCAAGCGCAAATTCTTGAGGTACCAGTTGGCTTGTTAAAACGCTGTGCTGGCCGACGCTATAGAACTCAGGCAGGTGACCGGCAAAGCGGCAGATGTTCGAGAGTGCATTAGCAATATCTTCGATCTCGATGGCGTCTTGCTGGATGTCGAGATAGTTAAAATGTTTGCCTGAAAAGGTTTGAATAAAGCTCATTATTTTCTCCATACTTTACGCCTGCACAGCGCTGTTTTTTGGGTGTAGGAATCCCTCGCCAGGTGGCGATTAATTACAGGATTACGCTTTAATAAATCCCCTCAACGACGGGGATTTAATGGAGAGCAATCAGGCCTTGAAGTTGCCGATAAAGGTTTCTACCGGCTTGCCGTCGAACTTGCCAACCAGCAGATCACGGAACTCATTGGCGATCGCTTCTTCCAGGGCTTCCAGCTGGACGATACGCAGGACGAATACCGGATCGCTACTTTTGAGCAGGCTATTGCGAAGACTGAAACGACGTTCGCCCAGGCCTTCATAGGGTACACACTTAAACTCAAACGCGACCGGCATAACATCTTTACTGCTGGCTTCGATACTTTGCATCAGCGATTTTTTGCCGCTGAAATCACCGTCTTCATGATCGGCGGCATTAGTTTGCTGGATAGTGACACGACGAACCGCCTGCGCTGCCTGTGCAATTTTCATTGTCTGTCCGTCGGAATCGAACGCAGTGAGATAGTCACTCCAGTCTTCGAGCCATTCGGCGATTTGCTTCTGATTAAGGTGATCGCCGTTGATCGCCAGTAACGCGCGGAAGGGCGCTGTCTTCTTAAGCTTGATCGAGGCGACGTTATCAGCGTGGCCTGGGTTGTCCAACGTGCCGATATTGAAGATAGAACGAGCCAGCATGTTATCGGCATCAATAAAGCAACGTGCTTTTTCTTCTTCCTGGGCATAAGCGACAGAATAGCGAACGAAATCATCAATGCTGGTCGTGTCCATGGCACCGCGGAAACGGAAACGCTCAAGAGCAAAACGCTCTAGGCTTTCAACGCTGGTATTCTGCGGTAGCAGGGCGGTCGGACAGGCCAAGCCGTGGATATCGTTCAGGTGATAACCAGAAAGCACCAGATCTTTAACCTGCTGAAAAGTACCGCTGTCTAACTGAGACATAAAAATTCCTTATTAACTGATTAGCGAAGTGGTATCAGTGAATTTGTACGTGCGGTTCACTGAGCCGCTTTAAGCTTTCCGTCCACCGCGCCGGTGATACCGAAGAGTTGCCCCTGATCCTCCTGCAGGATTGTGAGCTTGCCGCCTTTGTTAACCCACATTGGTGTTTCGGTGGTGTCCTCTTCCGACGCTTTGCCGCGGGGAGTTGGGGTGCTGTAGTTCAGCTTGTGCTTAATCTTGACGCGCTTCTCTTCAACAGAGTTGCCCATACGCTCAAAATCAAAGGTGAGGACAACCTTGCCTTTGTTGCCGTTGTTCAGAACGCCGAGCGCGGTGGTATTAAGAGCCGCCGCAATCTTGTTCATGAATACGCCGGCGTCCAGTTCACCCAGGAAATCGGGCACTACTGTCATGCGATCATTACTCATGGTTTTACCCTCTCGAAAGGCGGCTGCCACCGCCGGGAATTTCTCCGTACACAACACAGAAGAGCACCTGCGGTTAGGACGCCGCCCGGGTGGATTGGGTAATGAGCCCGTCGCCCGGTGATGCTCTTGTGTATTGTGTAAAAAGGGCGGTTATCCATCAGAACGTTATCCTCTTCCTCCTTTGGATAGTGGAAAACTGGATAACCGCCAAGACTACACACAGCACAGTTAACTAGGTTGTGGCGGTGGTGCCTCCACCTGCCGGGTTAAGCCATAACCGGCGACGTACACTGCCCGGAAGCGCATTCATTGCACGGGTTTGGCTCGTCACGTGCGCATAGCCGCAATTACCACAACGGAAAGAGCACTCCGATCTTCTACCAACGCCCCGTCGTAGCTTTTCGGCGCATCCACATGGCGCTTGGGTTTCAGCCTCGTGTGGCGGGAATGCTCTTACCTGTTGTGTCCCGGACTCTTCCCGGGCGTCACACCTTTTCGCCGCGCTGGTGGGGCGCACGTCGTGCCTGAAACACTTGGCTTGCACATTCCAGTTGTCCGGATAGCGCATGGAACTTCAAGGGAACCATCTGGGCTGCTAACGCTGCATGTGCCATACAACGGTTGTGAATATTGCCGTTCACAACTGGAAGCGCACTCCTTCAGTTACAAACCAGTCCCCACGACGGATGAAGATGGAATGCGCTTTCATGTTGTGTACGATTCATCTACCCCGGTCCGGCGGCGCCACCTCGCCGGGGCAGATGCAAAGGACCGTTACGCGATCATTCGGCTTGTTGGTCTGGCCGGAAGTATCAAGTCCCGACATCGCGGATTCTGCTTCTCCGCCCCGATTTCACCCCCGCTATTGTTTAGCGCGCAAACCGAGAAAATCGCCTTCAACGCTGTCGGCTTTCGCCATGTTCGATCAGGTATCTTCGGGCGGGGCGCCGGCGACCAACCGGCACAACCCCTACAGTATTAATCCAGGTCTACTGGACCCCCGACGCCGTGGGTTAAACGGCTGCTGTATGTCGGGTGAGTTTCTGTTGCTGGTGGTCAATCCAGCTCCGCAACCCCTCCCGAAGACACCTGTTTCAAATCAAAACTTCAAATTACGCACCAGAGGGGCTGCCGTTGAGCCGCCTGACATTTGAACTCTGATACGGTTTACTGATGGTTTGCTACGTTCTTCGCCAGAAAGCTATTGAATGTACACAGCCCCAGAACTAAACGAGGGACGCCGCGTAAAATTACAATTCCTCCTGCTTTTGGTAGCTTGCGGTATGCCTTGCGGCGTTGTGCTGAATTCATCTTGGTTGCCTCTCACCGTAAAGTAAGTGTGCTGATGAATGTAATATTAGAATACTTACATTTTAAGTCAAGAGGAAAATGTAAGATAGCTTACTTTTTGTGGCGGGGTAATAAAAAAACCCGCGGATGCGGGTTCTGGGGCTTAGAGATCGATGATTATTTGCTTAACTATACCGATCAGTTTTGTATCTTGGTTCACCTCTATAGGCTTAAACGCCGGGTTTAGAGGTATGAGATAGGAAAATGGAGGGTCTATGGCGAGCTTTTTAATGGTCGCTTCACCACCAGTAACGGTTTGGGCTATCACAATTTTGCCATTTGCCTCATCAACAAAACCGTATTCTGGCTCGACAATGACAACCGAACCATCAGGAATGCTAAGCTCTTGGCTCGAAGTCATCGAGTGACCTTTAACACGTAATGCAAAAGCTGATTCAGATAGCTTCTTTGTAGTTTTAACCAGTTCGTTAGCTGGGTCGCCAATAACCTCGGTCCAGTTACCTGCCTGTACCCAAGATATAACAGGCACTTCTCTAACAGATATCAGGTTAATGTTGATACCGTTCTCGATATCGCCTGTACCGAAGATAAGCCATTCGGGAGAACATCTCAGGCACTGACATGCCAATACAAGATTCTCGCCTGATAACTTGGTGGAATCATTTTCCCATTGTGTAACCGCAGACGCGCTGACGCCGGCCCACTCAGCAACATCACGTTGCGTAAGTTTTTTCTGCTTACGTCTAAATCTTAATCTGCTGCCAACGGTATCCATAAAATCTCCTCCGGATTACACGTTAGCAATCTTACATTTTATTGACGTAAGTATGCTGTCGATATAGCATGTAAGTATGCTAACTTTATAGGGGAGGTAATCCATGTTGAAAGCTAAAGTCGTCACGTTCTATGGCGGTATATCTAAAACCGCTACAGCTCTGGGAGTGACCCATAGTGCTGTATGCCAGTGGGGAGATGTTATCCCCGAAAAACAAGCGCTCTACATTGAGCGGCTCACAGATGGAAGGCTGAAGTACGACGCTTCCCTCTATCACAAGAATATCAATCCAACGACTCAGCAGTAACCACAGACGCAGGGGGTAAGCCGTGGGTATAGAACCTGAATGGAAAGTAGAGAAGCAACCGGCGTGGCTGGTGGCCGCGATTAAAAAGACTATCACCGAACTGGACGGGGGTTACGCAGAAGCAGCTGAATGGTTAGGCGTTACAGAAAACGCGCTCTTTAACCGACTTCGCGCAGAAGGGGATCAGATATTCCCACTCGGTTGGGCAATGGTACTCCAACGTGCAGCGAGCACAAATCATATAGCTAATGCTATCGCACGACACTCCAACGGCGTCTTTGTTCCGCTCGCTGAAGTCGAAGACGTGGACAATGGCGACATTAATCAACGCCTTATGGAGTCGATTGAGTGGATTGGAAAACACTCCAGCTTCATTCGTAAAGCAACTGCTGATGGGGTTATTGATGCCGATGAAAAGGCTCAGATTGAGCAGAACAGCTATCAGGTGATGGCAAAGTTCCAGGAGCATGTAGCGCTTCTGTTTCGCGTTTTTTGTACTCCAGAAAAGAGTGACGCCCGCGAGTGTGCAGCTCCGGGCGTCGTGGCGAATAAATCTTTGTGTATGGAGAAATAATCCGCATGAGCAATTTAATCGTAAATCTTCAATTACCGCAACTACGGATGTACCCGATCCCGGGCGTTTCGTCGTTTCGGTATGAGCGCATGGTATGCGGTAAATGGGTCGAGTGTAACCACAGTCGGGCACGCGGAGTTGTGGGGGTCTTTAACCGGAGGGCAAAAGCGTTATGCGAGAAGTTAACCGGAAGTTCAAAGACCACTATGGCAATCCAGTCAGAGTTATCCGCTGGGAGCCTGAGACACGTCGCGTCATCTACCTGCGGGAAGGCTATTCCCACGAGTGCTTTAGCCCACTCGATCAGTTTCAACGCAAGTTCAGGGAAGTAGAGGGCAGCCATGAGCAGTAAATTACACGGCCTCGTATGGGAAGCATGCGCTTTCAAAGGGCTGATAATCTCAGAAATAGCGGTCATGGCTCGCCTGGCAGATTTCAGTAATGACGAAGGTGTGTCATGGCCAGCGGTAACCACTATTCAGCGACAGATCGGCGCCAAGAGCGAGAATACTGTCCGCAGCGCTATCAAAAAGCTTCAGGCTAAAGGCTGGCTGAAGAAGCAGGAACGGCGCGTGGGCGGAAAGAATAATTCGAACGTTTATAAACTCAATGTTGACATGCTGGAACGTGCAGCAGCTGAAGCAAAAATCTTCTACGCAACGCCACGTGAACAATCAAAATTTGATGCCTCACAATTTGAGGGTTCAAAATTTGAGGGGGCAAACTCTGATGCCTCAAATAATGGGTCTGTACCCCCTCAAATATTGCGGGAGGACCCCTCAATGGTTGAAGGCGATCCGTCATTAGATCCGTCATTAGATCCGTCATCTAAAAAACCTTCTTGTCGGGCTCCTGCGGAACCCGACGATAAGCCGGATCCTGAAGTTGTTATTACCGATAACGCGATCGAAGTTCTGGCACACCTGAATCTGGTCAGCGGTTCCCGTTACCAGAAATCTAAGACCTCACTGGAGAACATTCGCGCGCGCCTCCGCGAAGGTCATACCGTTAGCGACTTGAAACTGGTAATCGACGTCAAACATGAGCACTGGCATGGCAACGACGAGCAATACCAGTACATGCGACCCGAGACACTTTTCGGCCCTAAAAAATTCGAGGGATATCTGCAAAGCGCTATCCGTTGGGATGCCAAAGGCCGCCCGCCAAGGGAGTTGTGGGACAAAACCAGACCGCGGGATGTTAATTCAATTAGCCCAGTACAAACCACTATTCCACGGGGGTTCCGGGGATGAACATAGCCAAGTCGATCTTTGAATTTATTGAGAATAATCCAGGCAAAATGCTGCGCGATATCACTGCGGCATTTCCTGAAACCAAACCGGTAACAGTGAAGAGCGCTGTTCATCGCCTGTACTACGACGGGGAACTTGCCAGCGTTGAAGTTACTGGTGGGTTTATCTACTTCGTAGCGGGATCCATCGATATTGAAGAATACCTGCCTGGTGGGCTTTCGGGGGAGATTCTTGCCCTTGAAGCGACAGCCAAAAAGCTGGAAGAGCAACGCTATTACCGCCGTGCGGCGACGGTATGGCAGCAACTTTGTGACAGCAACTGTACGGCTAAAGCAAGAGAGCGGTACCTGCGTCTTAAGAATGCTTCTGTTCGAAACGCCAGAAACATGAATGATTCCGCCGGGTCATGCTATCTGGCCGGAAATTACTGCGGAGGTGACTTGTGCTCCGATTGAAGAAGGTTTTGATAAGTCTCCGGCGCCTTGTGCGTTTGCATCACTGGCGTTACTGGTGGCAGCACGACGTTATTTTTCGCAGAAAATATGCACTCCTCAGAAATGACCTTTTCAGCTTTGATCGCCGTTACTGGTTACTGAGAGCACTTGTTGATGCTGATCAGCGCAGGGGAAAACTATGAGTCAGGAAGTACAAGAAGCTATGACCGCAGAAGAGCAAACTTTAACAAAAACCGTCAGCCCTTATTGCCTGGCACTTGAGGAACAGCGCCAGCGTAGTGCGCATTATTTAAAAGAAGTCGGGGATCAATGGCGTACCCCTGATCTGCTGTTCTGGGGCGTTAACGCTATGTTTGGCCCGCTGGTACTGGACCTGTTTGCAGACGACAGCAATACAAAATGTCCGGCATGGTATACCGCTGAAGATAATGCGCTGACGCAGGACTGGTCTGGTCGTTTGGTAGAACTCGGAGGAGCGGCCTTTGCTAATCCGCCGTACAGCCGTTCGCAGTACCATGAAAAACAAGCCATCACTGGCATGACTCATATTATGAACTATACCGCCGAGCAGCGTGAAAAGGGTGGTCGTTACATTTACCTCGTGAAGTCAGCAACAAGTGAAACATGGTGGCCGGAATATGCCGATCACATCATGTTTATTCGTGGTCGTATCGGATTCGATCTCCCAACGTGGTTTGTGCCGGCCGACGAAAAGCAGAAGCCCACCAGCGCCTTCTTTGCCGGGGCTATTGCGGTATTTGATAAGACCTGGCGCGGTGAACATTTTAGCTATATCGATCGCGTTGAGCTGGAAGCAAAAGGGCGCGCAAGTATGGCGCTGGCTGAGTTTGCTGCAGGAAAATTCCTGTCACCAGTTTCGCCAGTTCAGTCTCCTGAAGTGATCATCCCCGATGCTGTTGCATCATTGGCTGAGCCTGAATCCCGGATCTGGCCACTGGAAGTTGGACTCGTCTTTGGACAGGTACAAGGCGCAGAGGATCTGGAGTTCTCCCAGCAGAACAAGCTGAAGGCCCACATTAACCAGTTGTGGCTGGAGCGCGTGCCCACCAGCGAAATCATCACCGTTGCTGGTGGGCTGGTCGGCAGCATGAGGGGGACCGCTCATGCGTGAGATTATTGTCGATAATTTTGCTGGTGGCGGTGGCGCCAGTACAGGTATTGAGCTGGCGATAGGGCGTAGCGTTGATATCGCGATTAACCACGATGTTAACGCCGTTGCTATGCACCGCACTAACCATCCCGACACGCTTCACTATTGCGAAAGTGTGTTTGATGTATCCCCATTAGCCGCTACCAGTGGCAAGCCTGTCGGCCTGGCATGGTTCTCGCCTGACTGTCGTCACTTTTCTAAAGCGAAAGGTGCTAAACCAGTAGAGAAAGCTATTCGAGGGCTGGCATGGATCGTCATTCGTTGGGCGCTGGATGTTGGCCCGCGAGTCATGATGCTTGAAAACGTCGAAGAGTTTAAAACGTGGGGCCCGTTACTCGCGGCAGAAATGCGACCGGATCCGGCACGCATCGGTGAAACTTTCAATGCATTTGTCGGGATGCTTACCACCGGTATTCCAGCAGATCATCCTGCACTGGTGGAGTGTTGCGAGTTTCTGGAGTTTTCAGCGGATAGCGAGCAGGCCAAGCGCTTAATTGCCGGGCTGGGTTATGTCGTCGATTTTCGCGAGCTGCGCGCCTGCGATTATGGCGCGCCGACCATCCGTAAGCGGTTCTTCATGGTGATGCGCCGGGACGGGAAACCGATAGTCTGGCCGGAAGCCACGCACGGGGATCCGAAGTCTGCCACCGTGCTGGCGGGCCAGCTTGAGCCGTGGCGTACAGCTGCGGAATGCATAGACTGGTCAATCCCCGCGCCGAGCATCTTCGGTCGCAAAAAGTCACTGGCAGAGAATACGCTAAAACGGATTGCCCGCGGCATTCAGCGCTTTGTTATCGAAAGTGCTTCGCCATTCATTGTGAAGTGCAATCACACAACGACACGTGGCAAATACGACTGTTTCCGGGGACAGGCGCTGGACGATCCGCTACAGACGATTACGAAAACCCACGGCTACGCAATTGCGGTACCTCATATGACAAAATTCCGAACCGGAGCTACCGGGCAGGAAGTCACCGATCCGTTGCCGACGGTGACGGCCGGTACCGCAAAACGCCCGGGCGGGAATGGTCACGCTCTGGGTATTGTTGAAGCAGAGCTGGCGCCGTTCCTGGCTGGCAATGGCGGCAGCGAGTACCAGGCTAAACCACGCCCTCTCGATAAACCCGCTCACACCATCCTGAAAGAATCGCGCGCCTGTGTCGTCGCTCCGGTTATCGCCCGGCAGTTCGGCGCAAGCATCGGACACCGGGCGGATGAGCCTAGCGCAACAATCACCGCGGGCGGCGGAGGTAAATCGCAGCTGGTTGTGCCGACGCTCATTCAAATGGGATACGGGGAACGGCCAGGACAGGCACCTCGCGTGCCAGGACTGGATAAGCCGCTGGGCACCGTTGTGGCTGGTGGCGGGAAACATGCCGTAGTTGGTGCGTTCCTGGCAAAACACTACGGAGGGAATTATCAGGGCGCTGGCGTGGGGCTGGATGAGCCAGCGCATTCAGTAACGACTGTCGATCACCACGCATTAGTCGCTTCTCATCTGGTTAAGTTGCGCGGAACCTGCCGCGATGGCCAGCGCACTGACGAGCCGATGCCGACTATCACTGCTGGTGGTCAGCACGTAGGCGAGGTTAAAACGACTCTGGCGGTCGAGGACTATGACGAAGATCGAGCGCAGCAGGTGCTGTCGTTCCTGCAGGAATACTGCGGAGAGGAATGCACCGGGCTGGTGGAAATCGGCGGAGTGACTTACCGCATCGTTGATATCGGCATGCGCATGCTGCAGCCACACGAACTTTACCGGGCGCAGGGCTTCCCCGAGTGGTACATCATTGACCAGGATTACCGCGGCGTGAAATACGCGAAAGATAAGCAGGTTGCGCGCTGTGGCAATGCTGTCCCGCCGCCGTTCGCCGAAGCGCTGGTACGCGCCAACTTACCAGAAATGTGCGTGAACAGAGAGGAGCAGGCAGCATGACTTCCTTGACCTTAAGGCAGCAGGAGGTCCTGGACCTCCTGATCGAATATCAGCGTAAACATGGTTTTCCGCCTACAACTTACGAACTGACCGGCATGCTGGGGTGCCGGTCCCCCAATGCAGCAGCAACGCACCTCAAGGCGTTGGAGAAAAAGGGTGTTATCACAATCACCCGCGGGGTTTCTCGCGGTATCAGTATTACCCCTTCGCTGCTGGCCAGAGAAATATCGGTCAATCTCAACAGCATCGTAAAAGTGAAACTTAATGAAGTTTCCCTCAGGCATTTGGAAAAACAACACGAGCAGAATCGAATCCAGCACCCGGGGATCTTCGGGGACTTTTCGCCCCCGGTAACAGACGAAAATGGCTATACGTCAATGACCCTGTGGAGCCTCATGTCTGACCTTGGCCCGCTCTGCTATTGCGGAGGAGATGTTCCGTTTGAGTTGAAAATAGTGCTGGAGGCAGAATGAAATTTATTCTTCCATTCCCACCCAGCGTGAACACCTACTGGCGGTCCCCAAATAAGGGGCCCGCAAAAGGTAAACATCTTGTCAGCGCAGCCGGCCGTAAATTCAAACATGCAGTACGGTCAGCGATCATTGAGCAACTGCGTGCAATACCAAAACCATCTACTGCGCCAGCAGCGGTAGAAATTATTCTCTATCCGCCAGACTATCGCCGGCGTGACCTGGACAATTACAACAAGGCACTTCTTGATGCTTTGACTTATGCCGGTATCTGGGAGGACGACAACCAGGTTAAGCGTATGGCTATTGAATGGGGTGAAATCGTCAAAGGAGGCAGGGTAGAAATCACCATAGTCTGCTATCAAAAAGTGGTGGATGTATGTACAGCTGTGGGTTGAAAGATTTGCGAGTTGGCAGTAATGTCGAATGGTGCAAACGAAACGGGCGTGCAGGCCCTTTCGTCACTTCAAAGTGTATGGAGATAAATATGGCTAACCATGTTATGGGCGTAGCTACGCCTGTCGATAATCAATTGCATCAGGTAATTCCGGTAATGCAGGGCACAATCGGCGATCAGAGAGCTTCGTTGGTAAGCGCCAGGCGACTGCATAATTTTCTTGGGGTCGGTCGTGACTTCAGCAACTGGATAAAGTCTCGTATTAGCCAGTACGGTTTTACTGAAAACATCGATTATACAGTTATCGCCAGTTCTGGCGAAAACCCACTCGGCGGGCGCCCGGCAGTGGATTACATGGTCACCATCGATATGGGTAAAGAGTTAGCGATGGTAGAACGCAATGAAAAAGGTCGTCAGGTAAGGCGCTATTTCATTAGTTGCGAGCAGCAGGCAAAATCAGCGATAAGCCATACGCATCCTGATTTTTCCAACCCGGCGCTGGCTGCCAGGGCGTGGGCTGATGAGTATGAAGCCAGGCAGAGGATTGAGGCTTTAAGTCACCGGCAGGCTCAATATATCGATCATCTTGAAAACCTGTTTACCGACGGCTTATCCCCAGTGCAGTTCTGCAAACGTCTGAATGGTGTCAACGTCAGTAAAGTCAGCGCCTTCCTACAGAGCGCTAACTGGCTTTACGATGACAATCCTAACGGCAATCACGCGCAATGGCGTGTCAGATCTCAGGTCAGGGATAAGTATCTCACCGAGAAGAGCACAAAAGTTTCACCGAGCGCCGCCGCCAGTTTCACAACATACCAGCCCGTCCTCCTACGCGATGGGGCTGTTTGGCTTTATCGCAAGTATCTGAAGGGACAACTGCCGATGAAGCAATCCTGGAATGGGGAATATACCCACGATAAAGAGCTTTCTGGGGGCATTCAGTGAGAGCATTACTGACCCCTGAAGTCGTGTCTCGTCTCGGTGTTGTTCTTTTCAAACCCGGTCATGAATTGATGCCTCTCTTTACCGGCGGCCGTGTCCTGATAGAGCGTCAGCCAGACAAGATGAAAACACTGCCCACTGGGCGGATCGCCGATGCACGTCAGCCGCTTGCAGAAATGGACATTCTGCGTTTTTTCATGAGGGATGAGAGGGTAATTAACGCAGCTGGTGGAATTAACGCTCTTGAGGCCTGGCTTCTACGACATGTCAGAGAGTGCCAGTACCCGCATTCCCACTATCACCACCATGAATTAGTGACTATGCGGCATCCGCCTGGCGCCATGGTTGTCTGCTGGCATTGTGATAATGAATTACGTGAGCAGACCACCGAAATGTTGTCAGAGCTGGCTTATCAGAATCTGGTTCAGTGGGTGATTGAAAGGGTGCTGATCAGCCTTGGATACAATAAGGAGCGCGAATTATCGATGGCGGAGCTCTGCTGGTGGGCTGTGAAATCCGGCATTGCTGACGCAATAACCGAGACGATGGCGCAACAGGCCTTAAGACTGCCTGAGGAACCTTTCCTGTCAGTTTATAAGGATAGCGATATTGTCCCGTCATTTGCTGCAGGTGAAATCCTTCAGGATCTTGTTGAGGGCATAGACCTGGCGGACGCCAGCGTACTCATTGAGCAACCTCAGATTGAAAGTAAACCCATTCTGAGGCTTAGTGTCGATCCGAACAGCCCCGAATCATTTATGCGCCGCCCAAAGCGCCGGCGCTGGATCTGCGAAGTTTACACACGTTGGGTTAAAACTCAGCCATGTGAATGCTGTAGGCAACCATCAGACGATCCACACCATATAATAGGGAATGGTCTGGGGGGAACTGGCACCAAGGCCCATGATCTCTTCGTGATACCACTGTGCAGAGTGCATCACGATGAATTACACGCCAATACATCAGAGTTCGAAAAGAAATATGGCACTCAGTTAGAGCTGTGGGCTCGTTTTCTGGATCGGGTAATGGGTATCGGCGTCATTGTAAAAGCTTGAGTGTATGGAGTACTGAGCATGAATATTGAATCAATTCCCAAATTTTTCGCGCCCAAAGGAATGCATATTTCCGATAGCGGTCGTGCAACCGCCAGCGAGCAACTCACGGTGACAGATGTAATGGCCGCACTGGGGATGACACAGGCAGAGGCAGGAATAGGCCTGTCAATGTTTTTGGGTAAAGCTGGAATCAGCGAACATGACAGAAAGGCATCCGTCAGTTGGTTGGCTGAATATGCAAAATCAAAAGCGCCTCGATCGATAAGAAAAGCAGCAGGGAAGAAGTTCCCGCTGTGTATGCTGATAATAGCTCGGTTCGCTTATAACGACTATGCCTCGTCTGCAGCTGACAGCGTAGATTGCAGGAAGTGTTCTGGTTCAGGCTTCATAAAAAAAACCTCAATGGTGGAAAAAAGCCACTACAAAATGAGATTACCGCAATGGGCAAAAGACCTCGGGCAGTCACCTTCGGATTTTGAAGTAAAACGTCAGGTGGAAGAGATTGACCATGTTCTCTGCTTCAAATGCGGCGGCACCGGGAAAATCAGCAAGCGATGCCAGTGTGGCGGTACGGGAAAAACCCTGGACCGTAAAGAGTCAGAGCTGCAGGGAGTGCCTGTCTACAAAGTATGTAAACGTTGTGAAGGCCGCGGTTATAGTCGTCCTAAGTCTTCAAATGCTTACAGAGGTATGCTCTCTGAGCTGCCTGGTCTGCCAGAACGTACCTGGCGATACAGCTGGAAACCTTTCTATGAAAGTCTGGTTACAAAATGCTTTGAGGAAGAGAGTTATACCGACTCACAACTTAAACGTGTGACAAAGGTGTCTGATTTGATAAATATCGCATAATTTAGCGACACGTTACTTGCAAAGTTGCCGCTTTTGTGTAATTTTATCTATAACGATGGGCTTTGTATGTTCAACGTTGATTAACCCGCCAGCGAGCGGGTTTTTTTATGGGCTAAAATCGATAAAATCTTCTTCTCTTTCAATTAGTTCTTCTGGTTCAACGCTAAAGCAAGCTGCTCTGCTCGGGCGGCGTGGTATAGGCGTTGAGCTGGAAACCGAGCGGTTTGAACAGACGGTCAGTGAAATGCGCAATTTGCTGGATTAGCTCAGTAGGTAGAGCGCCTGCCTTGTAAGCAGGATGTCGGCGGTTCGATTCCGTCAATCAGCACCAGAACTGAGCAAAGGCTGAAGGGCCTAAAATAAGTCTCTGCCGGTACCAGGCTGATCACCTGGTCGTTGCTCCACGAAACGGAGCCCATAACAGGTAAGGGCATTGGTCATGGAGCGGTGGGATAAATATCCGAGCTTCTTGGCGGTTGCAGCGGATGTTTGTTTTTAAAACCGGTGCCCTTTCCGTTGTGGTGAGAGAACATATCGGTTTATCCCGGCCCATAACGTAGCGATGTGCAAGCGTTGATTGACGTTAAGCAGGAGATGGGCGCCAGCCACCACAACCAAATCCCTTACCTTAGGGCTTAACCGGGCGAAAGCCGCCGGATAAACGTAACCGGCGTAATGAACTCGCAGGAACGACCAACAAACGGTAATCCGTATGGAGAATAACCCGTTGAGGAAGAGGCCTGGCCGGAACCGTAACCGGCACTTATATGGCTGCGGGGCCGGCGTCTGAAGCGAATCCCGATCACGATGCGAAAACTACATGTCCCAGCTGCGCGCAAAGTGACTTAAAGGCAGGGCCACAATTTGAATCTGCGACAACTTAGGTTGGTCGCTCCGTATCAGTAAGCGGATCCACCTGGCTCGCATTCGCGGGCCTTTTTCGTATCTGCGCCACGCTCGGCGTTATTTAACCACAGAGCCTTTCAGGGGTGAGCCATAGGGAATAGTCAGTGTGACTGTCTCTGTGGGCTGATCATTCCTGAGCGCTGGCTCACCCGCTAAAAGGAAAGTCACTATGTTTGGTATTTTTAAAAAGAAAGCCCGTAAAGCCGTTGTTGAAGTGAAAAAAATGGAAAACCGCGATGCCGTAGAAGCCACGGTCTGGGGAGCGTACTCGATTGCATACGCTGATGGTACCTGCGATGCAAAAGAGATTGCAGTGCTGGAGAAGACTATTTCGGCCCTCCCTGCATTTGCGCCATTTGCTGGTGAAATTGCCCAGATGAGTTCGAATATTCGCGCTCGCTATGAAGCATCACCACGTTCAGCCAATGCTCAGGCGTTGCGCGAACTGGCTGACGTTGCCGGGACGGATGACGCTGTCGATGTTCTTTGCCTGTGTCTTGATGTAGCTGATAACGACGGCATCGGGGAAGAAGAAGAGAAACAGCTGAAGAAAATTGCCCAGGCTCTGCAACTTCCTCTGGACCAGTACCTGTGATCGGTAAACTTCGCTGGGCCGCAGCCGGGGTGCTTTTGTTTCTGGTGGTTGCTATCGACTTCACCAGCAAAATGATGTCAATCCTGGCTGATGGCGTGCTGGTAGCCGGGGTAATCGCTTTGCTCTGGCCCCTTATTAGATCCAGTGATTAGCACTGTGCAAAAGGCATCGTAATGGTGCCTTTGACAGAGTGTCAGTTATTGACGCCGCCTATGACTACATCCTAAATTATCCGTGTGGTGAATCCCCCTATGCGGAGGGGCGTCCAACTAATAGAGCGAAAGCCCTGTGAATACCGCGCGAGTAATGTCTGTTGGGGCATGCTCACCGGGAGGCACCCGGCACCACAAACCTCGATAGTCATTTTTCTTGAGCCTGTTCATTTTGAGCAGGCTTTTTTTATTCCCCTCGTTCATGAGAGGACTCACAGCAATAGAGGGGGCTAAATGTCCGATCCTGTCTCTGGTACTTCAGTTGCGGCCGGCGGCCTGATGGGGGCCAGCATGTTCGGTCTGGCTACCGGAATAGATTACGGCGTGGTGTTTGGTGCGTTCGCCGGGGCGGTTTTTTACGTGGCCACGGCAGCTAACATATCGCGCGGTAAGCTGGTGGCATACTTTATGACGTCATTCATTGTTGGTGTTCTGGGCGCCGGTCTGGTGGGTTCCAAGCTTTCAAGCTGGACTGGCTACAGCGACCGTCCGCTTGATGCGTTGGGAGCCGTATTAATATCAGCGCTTATCATCAAAGTTCTGACGTTTCTTAACAGCCAGGATCTAAATAGCTTGTTCAATATGCTGACCCGGTTCCGGGGAGGAGGTTCAAGTGGTAAATGATCCTTCAGCGCTGGCCAATGCAGTCATTTGCGCCGTCATTGTGCTGGCATTGATGTTCTACCAACGAGGTAGTGCGAGACACCGTCCGGGCATATCCGTTCTGGCTTATCTCATGGTGCTGGTTTATGCCAGCATCCCTTTCCGTTTCCTGTTTGGCCTGTACGAGTCATCCCACTGGCTGGTGGTGCTGGCTAACATTCTTATCTGCGGCGCGGTTCTCTGGTTCAGGGGGAATGTGGCGCGACTGGTTGATGCACTGAGGCACTGATGAACCAATCACAATTTCAACGGGCGGCTGGTATTAGCGCCGGGTTAGCTGCGCGCTGGTTTCCGCACATTGATACTGCAATGAAAGAATTCGGTATCACAGCTCCACTAGATCAGGCGATGTTCATTGCCCAGATGGGGCACGAGTCCGGAGGCTTTACCCGGCTGGTGGAAAATCTGAACTATGCAGCAGATAGCCTTGTGCCTACGTTCGGTAAACACCGTATCACCGCCCAGCAGGCCGCAGCACTCGGCAGAACGGCAACACAACCAGCGAATCAGCGAGCTATCGCTAACCTGGTGTATGGGGGCGAGTGGGGCAAAAAGAATCTCGGTAATCAGGTTGCCGGTGATGGCTGGAAATATCGCGGTCGCGGCCTGAAACAAGTTACTGGCTTGAGCAACTATCGCAGCTGCGGACAAGCGCTGAAACTTGACCTTGTCACCCAGCCTGAGCTGCTGGAGCGAGATGATTACGCTGCACGTTCGGCCGCATGGTTTTATGTCTCCCACGGTTGCCTGCTTCATTCCGGTGATGTTGAGCGCGTAACGCTGCTTATTAACGGTGGCCGCAACGGTCTGGATAAACGCCGCGTGCTGTTTAACCAGGCTAAATCAACGCTGGTGTGAGGTCCTCATGGGCATTGAAATGATTATTGGTCTGGCAACTGCATTGCTGGCCATTGTCGCTGGCGCATTTGGGTTAGGCCATTCACGCGGCAGCAGCAAGGCAGAATCCAAAGCCGAGCAGCAGCGAACCGAAGAGAACGCCGCTGCTACCGTTGCCGCAGCAGAAAGAAAAGCAGAAGTCACCAAAGAGGCCAGCAATGTACAGCAGACTGTTAGCCATATGCCTGATGATGATGTTGATCGCGAGCTGCGCGAAAGATTTACCCGCCCCGGTGGTGGTTGATACCGCCTGCAACTGGGTGCGGATCATCTACCTGACTGGCCACGATATCGACGTGCTGGATAAGCAGACCAAACGCGACATTCTGGCGCACAACAAAGCAGTACAGGCCAATTGCCCGCAATCAACCGAAAAGGCTACGAAATGAGTGAAGCAAAACCGCAGAACGGCACCACAGTAAAGGGCTACCGCACATTAACCGCGGGCGACATTGAGCGCATGAACCGCCTCAAAAGCGTCAGCCGCCACTTCTGTAGTTTGCTTGATACCGAGCGAGGTGAATTGTTGGCTGTCCGTAATGGCCCGGCAATGTTAAGTGCTGAGCAGGCTCGGGAGATTGATGAAGCTTTGCGCTGCCTGGCAATCGCCCGCACCAAAATGCAGGAAGCCTGTATGTGGGCTTGCCGAGCTGTAGCGCGTCCTGATGCTGATTGCTGAGCCGTTTCGATTTCTGAAGCCTAAGAGTGTACTTAAGCTTCAGAAAAGTAGTCGATCAGTTACTTGATAGGTTTACTTTCTGAGGGGAGGAAAATATTTCCGCAGTATGGGCAGATCAATGTTATATCGTTTTTAATCCTTGACAGGCTATATGTGGACTGGCGAGAGCAGTGAGGACAAGTGCTTTTTACAGGCCTGAGTGTACGTATCTTGTCTTTGAGCATAGACATGGTTTTATCCTCGTGAGTGATTGCTAACCATACACCACAGGACAGTAAATAGCTCACTTTTTAACCTTTATTTTTTTGTGACTATTTTGTTCGTACGGAAGATGGCAACGAACAATTAAATCTAATTTCGTCAGTGCAAGGCCATTGCACCTGTTCGAAGGCGAGTGAACCGGCTAATGTTTTATTTTAAAGATTTTCATCGTATGAGTGTGATGACCCCTGGCAGGATAATCATCCGTCTGGCCAGACTAATTGAATAGCAGTTATCGATTAACAAGAAGAACTGCCATTATTGTGTGGTTGCTGGTATGAAAAAAAATGAAACACACTACTCTCATTGCACCTCCGTCCCAACACCAGTCTGTCGGGGGTCAGTTACTCGTTTAAGTGATGCTCTCCCGGATGGCTCCTGAGAGTTTATTTAATCGATAACTGTGCATGACAAAAGGCCGCATATCTTTTGCGGCCTTTTTCATAGCCATCACAAAGGCCACCTCAGGGTGGCTTTTTTAATGGCATTACGGAGCCGCTTTCCGAAGTGGTTTGATAAAGCCTCCCACTCGCATAGAGGTACGACATGGTCGAAATCACAGACGCCCAGCAGATTCGCCTGAACCTGCTATCCACCCTGAACTATGACACTGCCGCCGCAAAAGTCGCTGTAGAATTTGTTCAGGACAGCTCGCTTAAGTACCAGCTATTCATCCAGCAATACAGCCGCGTCACATCAGAAACTGAAGTGGTTGCAAAGACGATGAAAGCTGTGCAGGAAGCAACTGAAGCGCTGCCGCTCTTCGATACCGGCGCTGAAGAGTCCAGCTAAGGCATTACAGATCCACTCCCAAAGATAGTTTCGATAATGATCTTTAATAAATTATTTAATAAAAAAGAGCTCACTTTGATGAGCTCTTGGAGAATACTTTAGAGGCTTTTGGACCATTTAAGTCGGGATGCCGAGTTTCTTACAAATTTTCACAAGTAAGTCAGCTTCGTTGTAATAGTCCTTTATTCCAATAGCAGCACCACAACTTGAGCATTGAACGAAAAATGTTCTATATCGTGATCCGCTCACTTTTGCCTCCTTCAATTCAAAATAAGTTGAAGGGCATTTAGGACATGTCGTAATAGCCATATTTTTCCTTTTCAGAGGTGATCAGCCACTACACCTTTCTTTGTTCAACTGCGTCCCACCACAGTTGGGCTGAACAACTACCTTACCCAAGGTTAATGTCAAGTAATACCCTTCTATGACGACAACAGCCAATATTTAGTGGCATTTTGATGCGCATCGCATACACCCTCTCAAAGAGAGTCTCTCAGTAGTGAGCCAGAGTAATGCCGTTAGGTAGCGTTTACCCCTCGGGCGGCATTGCTGTGCGACAGGCTCACGTCTTAAAGGAAACGCACATGAAATATCAACTCGCAAAATTGTACTGGGATGACCGCTTCTTCGGGTATGGTATCGCTGCTGCTGGATTGCTTCTTGAAGATCAAGTGTCAACAACGGTAGAAACCACGACAGAAGGAAGACCTGTCGTTATTGCGACATTCAACCTGAAGAGTGAACATTTAGAAAACCAGCCGCATATTGATTTAAAAGACCCCCGTGTTTCAAACGAATTTCAGATTGTCATTCATCCCAAAAGAACACTAACAGCTACGCATCTGGAAGAGCTTAATAATGTTTTGCATGACTTCCTTGCCCGACATCAATTGTAAGAGGGTGGGGTATGGAGGTCTTGATAGGCGGAGTTCGTTTTGTTCCTGAAAGCTCAGTCCCTGCGCGTATAGGGATAGCGATAACCACCCACCAGCGCCCAGAGGTATTGAAGCGAGCTATTGAGCAGCACATGAAGTATCTGCCCGCCGGCGCGCTGGTGGTTGTCATCGATGATGGTTCCAAACCTGCTGCAGTAGTCCCCGATGGCGTGCAGCTGCTCCGGCATGAAACATCTCTGGGCATTGTTGCCTCGAAGAACGCCAGCTTATCTGCGCTGATGGATGCCGGGTGTGAACACCTTTTCCTGTGGGATGATGATGCCTGGCCCATCACCGATGGCTGGCATCTTCCCTACATCGAATCACCAGAGCCGCACCTGGCTTACCAGTTTCTTGATCTGGCTGGACGCAATAAGCTGAATGACATTGCGGCGCTTTACCGAGACGAACAGCATGTGGCATATACCGGGCAGCGCGGCGTGATGCTTTACTACCACCGCAGCGCCATTGAGAAAGTAGGTGGATTCGATCCGGTTTACGGCCGCGGCATGTACGAACACAGCGACCTTGCCCTGCGCATCCATAACGCCGGGCTGACTACCTGGACTTATGCCGATGTAACTGGCTCAGAAAAGTTGATTCATTCTCTCGATGAGCATGAAGCTGTAGAGCGTTCGGTACCGCGTCCAGACCGACAGGCGCTGGTGGAACGTAACGTGAAGATCCACAACGAACGGCGAGATGCCGGTTTTACTGGTTACGTTGAGTACCGGCAGCAGCGCGACGTGGTAATCACAACGTTGCTGACCAGTCAGCCTGACCCGCAGCGCGGTAGCCGAATGCAGCCTGACCCGGCGGCGCTGGCCACCTGGGCTAAATCAATCCGGGGTGCCGATGCCGTAGTGCTGGCCGACCAGCTAACCTCCGCTCCTGATGGCGCTCAGTTGGTGACGGTCCCGGATGTCGCAATGAATGTCTATTTCCGGCGCTGGCTGCACATCTGGCAGCATCTTCGTGAGCATCCTGAATATCGGTTCGTCTGGTGTACCGATGGTGCCGATGTCGAAATGCTCTGCGCGCCGTGGGAAGAAATGCTTTCCGGTAAGGTCTATGTTGGTTCAGAACCTAAGACCTATGCCGACATCTGGGCAAAGCAGAACCATCCAGAGCGTATCTATCAGGAGTTCATCGACGAGCACAGCAACGATGTGATGCTTAACGCTGGTCTTCTGGGTGGTTCCCGCGCTGATGTAATGTCGTTCGCTCACGGCATTATACGTCTTTACTACCGGATCGAGAGTTATCGTTTCTGGAAGAAAGAACAGGCGAATGCCGCTGTAGGGGACATGATTGCCTTTGGCATTGTCGCTAAATCTTTTGGCGATCGGATAGTAACCGGCCCGCGCATCCACACGGTGTTTAAGTCGGATGGTATCGGTAAGGAGTATGCCTTTTGGAAGCACAAATGAAATTTGCGGTGGTCGGGCATCACTCAAGAGAACCTCAGGCGCGAGCACTGGCTTACCAAATTGGACCGAGTGCCCACGTGATGATCGACCCTGGCAATCATGGGGCAGCATGGAATCACCGGCGGGCTCTGGAGTGGGCTGCTGAACAGGATTGCCGGGTGGTAATCATTGAGGATGATGCGATACCAGTACCGCGTTTTGTGGCCCTGATTGCTGGATGGTTAGAGCGCTTTCCTGACGCTTTATGCTCTTTCTATCTTGGCACTGGACGCCCGCCGCAGTACCAGTTGCAGATTGTTGAGCGGTTGATAGTGGCTGACAAGACCCGCGCGGATTACATCACGTTGCCGCGACTGATTCACGGCGTCTGTTATACCGTACCGCCGCAGCATATCGGTCGGGTGCTATCCCGCTGGGACAACAGCAAGCCTGCTGATTATGCAGTGGGTGATGCATACGGAGGTAGCGTCATCTACCCATGTTACTCGTTGGTTGACCATGCCGATGCTGAGCCGGTAGAGCGCCACCCTGATGGTTCATCCCGGACTGAACGCCGCAGAGCCTGGAGGTTACATGGCTAGATTGAAGACATTGCAGCCCAGGCTGAAAGCCATCGACACCCGTAGGATAAAGCCGGTATTTGGCGAGCAGAGACGTGTAAGCGGCAGCGCAAGGGTAAGCCTTAAGCGGCGCATATATGCGCGTGACGGTGGTCATTGCTGCATGTGTGGCCGTGTCGTTGACCTTCACTATAGCGAACTGGATCACCGGGTGGCGTTGCAGTTCGGCGGCGATAACGGCGAGCACAACCTCTGGACGCTCTGCATTGAATGTCACTCAGCTAAATCATCGCGTGAAGCCTCGACGGGCCAACCAGATGGAGAGGCTCTGAACCATTACATCAACGATGACGACCAGGCGCCAGGCATCGTGGTGATCTGACGTCAATTGATAACGACTCTCAGTACCATTGGAATTGATTGTTCTTGAAATCATTTCATTTGAAATGATACCGATTCTCATTTGCGAGGGGGGGGAGGAGTGGGTGTTAACCTCGATCGACCTGGACACCGCGCCCCCTCTCACGCACAGAAAAAATTCCCTTTTGGAGGGTGTAAACATGTTAACAGCGCAAAAGCGGAAATTCGCTGTCGCGCTGATGTCCGGTATGTCTCAAAAAGATGCGGCAATAAAGGCGGGGTATTCGGAGAAATCCGCACGGTCCAAGGGGTCGCAGCTTGCAAAAGACCCGGAGGTCATCGCGTTTATAAGTCGAAAAAAACAGGAAGTCATCGAGACAGATGCCGTACCTACCTACGGTAAAAAGGTTTACACCCCATCAGTAAACTCGCCCCAAAAAAAAGAGAGGGTTGTAGCGTCACCAGTGGTCCCTGCGGTTGTCGGCGAGTTTGACGATCCTCTTCAGTTTCTAATGGCTGTGATGAACGACTCCACTGAAGACATCGACACCCGGAAGGATGCGGCCAAAGCCATGCTGCCTTACGTTCACCCCAAAAAAGGGGAGACTGGCAAAAAAGAAGCACGCAATGCTGCGGCAAAAGTAGCCGCAGGCGTGAGCAAGTTCGGGTCCATGGCACCGCCAAAGCTGGTGGTAAACAACAAAAAGGGGTAATCCATGGCGCAGTGGTCCACGGCCTGCACCGACTGGGAAAATCGCCTCATCGACGGCGAGTCCATTATTCCGCCGCCAATATTTGCTGACCAGGCTGAACAGGCGCTGAGTATATTCCGAGAACTTCGTGTGTCAGACCTGCCGGGCAAGCCCACTTTCGGTGAGTGTTCAGAGGCGTGGGTGTTCGACTTTGTAAAAGTTATCTTCGGCGGGTATGACGCCGAGACCGGTAATCAGCTTATCCGTGAATACGGCCTGCTGATATCGAAGAAGAACACCAAGTCGACGATTGCCGCTGGCATCATGCTGACTGCGCTCATTCTCTGCTGGCGTGAGGATGAGGAGCATCTCATTCTGGCACCGACAAAAGAGGTGGCCGACAACAGCTTCAAACCCGCCGCCGGCATGATACGCGCGGATGAAGAACTGACGGATATGTTCCAGATTCAGGATCATATCCGCACGATCACCCACCGGGTGACGCGAAATACGCTGAAAGTGGTGGCCGCTGATACCGACACGGTCTCCGGGAAGAAATCAGGCCGGATCCTCGTCGACGAACTCTGGCTTTTCGGAAAGCGTGCCAACGCAGAGGCGATGTTTATGGAGGCTCTTGGCGGCCAGGTATCGCGTAATGAGGGCTGGGTTATTTACCTTACCACGCAGAGCGATGACCCGCCGGCTGGCGTGTTTAAAGAGCGTCTCGATTACTGGCGCGATGTGCGCGACGGCAAAATCAGCGATCCTAAAACGCTGGGCATCCTCTATGAATTCCCGGAGAGCATGATCCAGAGCAAGGCCTATCTGCAGCCTGAGAACTTCTATATCACCAACCCGAACATCGGGCTTTCCGTCAGTCCGGAGTGGATTGCCGATAACCTGCGAAAGAACCAGGCGAAAACTGACGGCACGCTGCAGCAGTTTCTGGCAAAGCATCTCAACATCGAGATTGGCCTTAACCTGCGCAGCGACCGCTGGGCAGGCGTCGATTTCTGGGAACAGCAGGCGCAGCGTGTCAGTTTTGAAGATTTATTACGACGCTCAGAGGTGATCACCGTCGGTATAGATGGCGGCGGCCTTGATGACCTGCTGGGTGCCTCTGCGGTTGGGCGTGATGCCAAAACAAGAGAGTGGCTCTGCTGGTGTCATGCGTGGGCACATGAGATAGCGATCCGCCGGCGTAAAAGTGAAGAGTCCCGATTTAACGACTTCGTGAAAGCCGGAGACCTGACCATTGTGAAGCGCGTCGGACAGGATACGGAGGAGGTGGCTGAATACGTCAGCCGTATCTACGAGGCCGAGTTGCTCGACAAGATCGGTATTGACCCGTCCGGTGTCGGGCAAATACTCGATGCGCTGATTGAGGCGGGAATTCCCGCCGATGCGGTAGTTGGAGTCAGTCAGGGCTGGCGCCTTGGTGGAGCGATTAAAACCACCGAGAGAAAACTAGCTGAAGGCATATTGATACATGGAGGTCAACCGATGATGGCGTGGTGTGTTGGAAACGCCAGAGTTGAGCCGAAAGGCAACGCCATTCTGATTACCAAACAGGCCAGTGGTAAGGGCAAGATTGATCCGCTGATGGCATTGTTTAACGCCGTTTCTCTCATGGCCCTTAATCCTGAACCGGCTAAAAAAGATTACCAGGTATTTTTCGTATAACAAACACGTCAGTTAATGACCCGCTCAGGCGGGTTTTTTCATTTCTGGAGGACAGTAAATGACGCTTAAGCGCGCCTGTACCCTCATGACGGTGAAGTCGGTAAACGAGGATGATCGGATTATTACCGGCATCGCCTCCACACCGTCACCAGATCGTGACGGTGACATCATGGAGCCAGAGGGGGCGAAATTCCGCAGTGACACGCCGTTCCTCTGGCAGCACGACCGCTCGCAACCTATCGGCACATGCACACCAAAAATGGTGAAAGAAGGATTGCAGATCACCGCCAAGCTGGTGAAACCAACCTCTGACATGCCGTCGCAGTTGGTTGCCCGTCTTGATGAAGCATGGGCATCAATAAAGGCGGGTTTGGTCCGGGGGCTGTCTATTGGCTTTCGGCCGATCGAGTACTCCTTCCTGGATGAAGGCGGTATCCGCTTTTTGTCCTGGGACCTGCTTGAAGTCTCGGCGGTGACTATTCCTGCAAACGCAGAATGTTCCATCCAGACCGTTAAATCTTTCGATCGCCAGCTTCTTGCCGCGTCTGGCATTGAGAAGCTGGTAGTGAAAACCTCTAAAACCGCTGGCGCTACAGCAACCAATACCAAAAAAGGAACCAATTCGATGAATATCTCAGAACAAATTAAGAGCTTCGAAGCGAAGCGTTCAGCGCTGGCAGCCTCACTGAGCGACATCATGAGTAAAGCAGCAGATGAAGGCCGTACGCTTGACGCAGAAGAAACCGAAAGCTACGACAACACATCTACCGAAATTAAGGCGGTTGATGAGCATCTGAAACGCCTCCACGACATGGAACGCAATATGGCATCGACCGCTACACCGGTATCAAAAGCCGCTAATGGCGAAGTCATCACGGTTAAGACTGGTGCGCCAGGTATTATCCGTGTCGAACAGAAGCTGGAAAAAGGTATCGCCTTTGCCCGCTTCGCGAAAGCACTAGCCGCTGGTAACGGCAGCCGTTCCGAGGCGCTGGAGATTGCACGTAAGCAGTATCCTGATGATGCCAAACTTCATCATGTCCTAAAGGCAGCCGTTGGGGCAGGTACCACCACTGATCCTAGTTGGGCCGGTGCACTGGTTGAATACCAGGACTACGCACAGGATTTTGTCGATTTCCTCCGACCGCAAACCATTGTTGGCCGCTTTGGTCAGGGATCTATTCCAGCTCTTCGCCAGGTACCGTTTAATATCCGTATAACTGCGCAAACCTCCGGTGGATCAGCTAACTGGGTAGGCCAGGGTAAGGCAAAGCCGCTTACCCGTTTTGACTTCGAGCCGATCACTTTTAGCTTTGCGAAAGTTTCCGCCATCGCAGTGCTGACTGACGAACTGATCCGCTTCTCTAATCCGGCTGCCGATGCACTGGTGCGTAATGCACTTGCTGAAGCGGTTATTGCCCGCCTGGATACGGACTTTATCAATCCGGCGAAAGCTGAAGTTGCTAACGTTTCTCCTGCATCTGTCACTAATGGCATTGCTGCGATACCGACTACCGGCATCCCGGATGATGATGCTGCAGCTGCCTTTGGGGTATTCGTTGCAGCAAATCTGCAGCCAAACGGTGCGGTCTGGTTGATGTCCAGCACGACCGCGCTGGCACTTTCCATGCGTAAGAATGCTCTTGGTCAGAAAGAATACCCTGAAATGACGCTGCTTGGCGGTACCTTCCAGGGGCTTCCGGTCATTGTATCTCAGTACGTTGGCAGTCAGTTGGTGCTGGTGAATGCACCAGATATTTACCTGGCAGATGATGGTGGTGTGGCAGTGGATATGTCGCGTGAAGCATCGCTGGAAATGGAAAGCGAACCCACCGGCGATAGCATCACCCCGACCGGCACCGAACTGGTATCCATGTTCCAGACCAATAGCGTCGCTATTCGCGCTGAGCGCTGGATTAACTGGAAACGACGCCGCACAGCTGCGGTAGCGGTTATTTCTGGTGTGAACTACAGCTCTAACCAGGGCAGCTAAACGGTGGAAGGAGGGCGGGGGAAACCCCGCCGTATTGCATGGCAAAAATCAGATATCTGCAACGTACCCATGACTCGATACCGGGCGACGTGAAAGCCGTGGACGATCGGTGCGCAAAGGTGCTGGTGCTGCTTGGTAAGGCTGAATATTGCACCGTCGTGCGTACCGATGGCAAAAAGAATAAGCGAAAAGCGGAGAATGGCTAATGTGGAATCCTTTCCGGAGAAAACAGGGAAATGAAAAAGCCCTGCAGCAGCCTGCCAGTCGCGGAGGCTGGAACCCGTTATTCAGCTTTATCCATGAGCCGTTTGCTGGGGCATGGCAGCGTAACCTTGAAATCAGGCAGGATACCGTTCTTTCTTATTATGCTGTCTTTGCCTGCATATCGCTGATTGCGAGTGATATTGCCAAAATGCCGCCGCGGCTGATGCGGCGCGACTCAAAGGGAGTCATGCAGGAGGTAAAATCAGGGGACATTCCGGCGTTATACAAAAGGCCAAATGCCTTTCAAAACCGGATCCAGTTCTTCGAGAACTGGCTGAACTCTAAACTGTGTCACGGAAATACGGTGGCGTTAAAAATCCGCAATAACGCCGGAAAAATTACTGAACTCAGGCTACTTGACTGGAACAAGGTTACCCCATTGGTGGCGGATGATGGATCTGTCTTCTATCAGATAAACCCTGATAACATGACCGGTATTGAATCGTCAGTTACTGTCCCGGCGCGCGAGGTGATTCACGATCGCTTCAACTGCCTCTTTCATCCTCTCATCGGTTTGTCACCCATTTACGCAGCTGGGTTGGCGGCAATGCAGGGCCACCATATTCAGGAAAACTCCGCCTTTTTTTTTCGTAACGGTGGAAAGCCCAGCGGCGTGATTGAGGTGCCTGGTTCCCTCACTGAAGAAAACGCCAAAACAATAAAGGAAAACTGGGACTCCGGATATTCTGGCAAGAATGCCGGCAAGACCGCCATTCTGAGTAACGGGGCTAAGTACAATCCCACAACGGTATCTGCTGCTGATGCGCAGACCGTCGAACAACTGAGTATGACGGCACAGATCATCTGTTCTGTGTTTCACGTTCCGGCCTATAAAGTTGGTGTTGGCGAACTCCCCACTCACGACAATATCGAAGCGCAGGATCAGCAATATTATTCGCAGTGCCTTCAGTCGCTCATTGAGTCGATAGAGTTGCTTCTGGATGAAGCCTTTGATCTGGAAGGCGAAACGGGTACGGAGTTTGATGTAAATGCTCTGCTGCGCATGGACAGTGAGCGCCGTATCAAGTCTCTCGGCGAAGGCGTAAAAAATACCATCCTGACACCAAATGAGGCGCGAAGGAGTGAAAATCTCCCTCCTTTACCCGGTGGTGATGCGTTGTATCTTCAGCAACAAAACTACAGCCTTGAAGCTCTGGCACGACGTGATGCCTCTGAAGATCCGTTTGCTAAATCTGGCACCATCAGCACCCAGCCTGACGACACTGGTGGGAAGGCTATGTCTGAATCTGAACTGACGGCGGCAAAAGCTATGCTGAGAGGATTGTTAGCAAAATGAATGAACGTGAACTTTCCCTTATCAGGGCTCTTGGGGAAGAATTTTCCCTGGCGCTTGGCGAACTTCGTCAGTCTTTCGAAAGAAGCCTCAGTGACTATCAGCGGGCAACGAACGAACAACTGACCCGGCTCTCTCTTGAAGTTGCGACCCTGAAGGACTCTCCGGCGCCTGACTTTACAGCACTGCTGGCGGACGCAGTAGCATCATTACCGGCTCCCGATATTCCCCAGTTGCCGGATATCGGCGCTATGGTCAGCGAGGCAGTGGCCGCCATGCCTGTACCGCAGGACGGTAAAAGCGTGACGCCGGAAGACGTGCGGCCGCTGCTGCAGGAGC
>NZ_JBEAIU010000044.1:0-49823 GCF_040065135.1 Klebsiella sp. CN_Kp066
TCTGCGCCGACAGCGTGCGGGTGGTCTCATCCAGCTTTTTCTGCGCCGCTTCGGCTGCGGCGCTCAGCTCGCCATTCTTTTTGTTCAGCGCGTCGAGCGCGGATTTCTGCTGGCTTTTATCCTGGGCGTTCTGCTTTTGCAGCGCGGCAATCTGCGCCGACAGCGTGCGGGTGGTCTCATCCAGCTTTTTCTGCGCCGCTTCGGCAGCGGCGCTCAGCTCAGCATTCTTTTTGTTCAGCGCGTCGAGCGCGGATTTCTGCTGGCTTTCGCCCTGGGCGTTCTGCTTTTGCAGCGCGGCAATCTGCGCTGATAGTGTGCCAGTGGTCTCATCCAACTTTTTCTGCGCCATTGCGGCGGCAGCGCTCAGTTCAAGGTTCTTGCCCATCAGCGTGTCTATCGTTGATTTCTGAGCGTTCTCACTTTGCCCTTTCTGAGTTTTCAACGCGGCGATCTGCACCGACAGCGTGCGGGTCGTATCATCCAGCTTTTTCTGCGCCGCTTCGGCAGCGGAGTTCAGTTCAGCGTTCTTTTTGCGCAGTGCTTCAAGAGTACTCTTATGCCCGTTTTCGTCCTGTGCACGCTGCGCCTTTAACGCCGCAATCTGCGCCGACAGCGTGCGGGTGGTCTCATCCAGCTTTTGCTGCACCGCTTCGGCAGTGGCGGCCAGTTCGAGGTTCTTTTTAGTCAGCGCGCTCACCGCGGCAGGATCGCCACTCTCTTTCTGTACACCCTGGCTACTCTGTGCCTTCAGCGCGGCGATCTGCGCCGACAGTTCGCGCGTTGTTTCAGCGAGTTTTTTCTCCGCCGTTTTGGCTGCCGCGCTCAGCTCCGCATTCTGTTTGCGCAGAGCGTTAATCGTACTTTGCGTTTTATTGCTCTGATTTATTCTTTTGCTGACGCCATCCTGCTTCGGCGGCATTTTTTTATCACGGCTCTCGTTATTCAGTTTAGACGAGGCCGACTCCGCGCTAGCGGCGCCTGAGGCCGGCGGATTCTTAATTTCAAGTTTCTTGATATTATCAAGGAAGTCTCCCCCCTCGGAACGAGCAGGGAGCATGACAAAAAGGGTAGAGAGAGCAAATACAATCGCAAGACCTCTGAGATCGTATAATTTCAGTTTCCCCTTAAGGCTCATCATCTGGTCAGCCCATCTTTAAGATCGGCTTTCCGGGCGCGGGTTTCGAACTCTTTGATTAATTTCTGAGAAATACTATTACACTTATCATTTATCTTATATTCAAAAAGCGGGGTAATGGTTGATTTTACGCTGGCTGAGGTTTGCCCCGAAACAGAGGCATAAAACTTAGCGTCGTTAATTAAGCCATAGAGTTCACTTGAATCTTTCTGGAACTTGTTATCCAGCTTAACTAAAGCATCCGCATCCTGGATACACTGCTGTAAAGCAGGAACTTGTGCAGGCTGTTCGGTTTGACTCACATCTTTCTTTATTAGTGCGCTATCTGTTTTTTTAATATTAGTACACCCCTGCAATACACCCACAGAAATACACACCAATGCCAATAAGCTATTTCTTATCATTTTCCCATCCATTAGAAAAATAGTGCACAAAAAATATATTTCTCGATTCCAGCAGAAAAAAAATTAACAAACAACGTTACAGGTTGGATTTACTCGTAATTCAGAAAAAACACATAAAAAGGTTATTTCTTGACCAATTGCAGAGTGGGAATTATCCTGGAACCAGGCGATATTTTTATCTGATTTTTTTCTTAATAACATATAGTTAATGATGTGCCGTCTGCTATATGCCTGATATTAAGCGGTCTATTTCCCAATAAAATCAGGCATAAGCTGTTTCTCATTCATTACTAAACTCATGCACTCCACTTCGGCCTGGCTACGGTATTCTTCTTCAGAAGATTGCGAAACTCCTTGAGATAAGGTTCATTGCTGCGCCCGCGCTTGCAGATCGCCGAGAAGGGAGATTGAAAGCCAAACTCATTGGGTAGCAGCACGCGCAGGCGATTCTCTTTAATCCACGGCCAGGCGTAGTGTTCTGGAAGATAGCCGATGTATTTCCCGGACAGGATCAACAGCAGCTGCGCATCGACGGTTTCAACCGTGGCGCTGCCCTTGCTGAACCCGCGCCGCCGCAGATCGCTGGTATTCCAGTAGCTGCGCGTCACCAGTGGACACTGGCTGATGAGATCTTTATCGAGCTGGCGACTAAAGAACATCGGATGCAGGTCGCTGCAGTAGAGCCAGTGCTGCTCGCGGTAGAGCGGTTCGCTGATGATGTTATGCACCCGCGAATTGTAGCTACCGATGGCGAGATCGATATGGTTATTCAGTACTCCGTTCAGCTGTTCCGCCGGGGTGCGAATAATCAGCTTGATGTGTACGTTAGGAAACTTATCGCTAAAGCTGCGCAGCACCACCGGCAGCGACAGCGCGGTTTCCGTTTCGATGGAGTCAAGCGTTGAGATGCAAATCGTGCCGCTATGCTCGCCTTTCAGCAGCGCCGACTGGCGCTCCAGCTCGTTCAGTTCGCTCAGCACGCGGATCGCCTGCTGTAAAAAATGCTGCCCTTTCTCCGTTAACGCAAAGCCGCCGCGTCCGCGCTGGCACAGGCTAAAGCCCAGCTGGCCCTCCAGCTGCGACATCGCGTTGCTGATCGCGGAAACGGAAATCCCCAGCTCCTGCTGGGCCCGGCCATAGCTCTCAAGGCGGGCCACCGCCTCAAAAACCTGGAGCTGTCGAATGTTTAGCGTCGCGTCGTTAAGCATGGCGTTTAGTTCACTGATAAATGAACTAAGTATTTGCGGCGGACGATTTAAAGTCCAGCACATCTTGCGCACTATCCCTGCTGTTGAGTTTTGAATATCAGATTCAGGAGCAGAAATGGATAACGTCTTTCATCAACCGCAGGGTGGCAATGAGATGCCGCGTTTTGGCGGCCGCGCCACGATGATGCGCCTGCCATTTATTGAGGATTTACAGGGGCTTGATGCCGCATTTGTCGGCATCCCTCTGGATATCGGGACCTCGCAGCGTTCCGGAACGCGCTACGGACCGCGCTATATTCGTACCGAATCGGTGATGATTCGCCCGTACAACATGGCTACCGGCGCCGCGCCTTTTGATTCACTGTCGGTGGCGGATATCGGCGACGTACCGATTAACACCTATAGTCTGCTCAAATCGGTGCAGATTATCGAGGATTACTACACCGGTTTAAATAGTTTTCCGCTTATCCCCCTGACGCTCGGAGGCGATCACACCATTACCCTGCCGATTCTGCGCGCGTTGACCAAAAAGCACGGTCCGGTAGGTCTGATTCACGTCGACGCCCACACCGATACCAACGATGAGATGTTCGGCGAAAAGATTGCCCACGGCACCACCTTCCGCCGCGCCGTCGAAGAGGGGCTGCTTGATCTTAAACGCGTCGTCCAGATTGGCCAGCGCGCGCAGGGCTACGCCGCCGGCGACTTCCAGTGGGGCGTCGATCGGGGCTTTCGTCTGGTTCAGGCGGAGCAGTGCTGGCACAAATCCCTGGCCCCGCTGATGGCCGAAGTGCGTCAACAAATGGGAGATGGCCCGGTTTATCTCAGTTTTGATATCGATAGCCTCGATCCGATCTGGGCCCCCGGCACCGGAACCCCGGAAGTAGGCGGCCTGACGTCAATTCAGGCGCTGGAAATTGTGCGCGGCTGCCGCGGTCTGAACCTGATTGGCTGCGACCTGGTCGAGGTCTCGCCCCCCTATGACGTCAGCGGCAACACGTCCCAGCTGGCCGCCAACCTGCTGTATGAAATGCTCTGCGTTCTCCCGGGCGTGAAATATCCATAGAGGAAAAACCATGCAGCTTAACGTCTTTCGCACGCTGTGGGGCGTCACCACCCCGTGGCAGCAAACGGTTAGCGAACTCCAGAGCGTCGGCTGCTGCGGCATCGAAGCGCGACTGCCGCTGACGACAGAAGAGCAGCGAACGCTGGCCCGGCGCCTCGAAGCGTCCGCGCTTCAGTATATCGCCATTGTCTTCAGCGGCGGCGGCGTCATTCCGGCCCAGGCCGAGACGCCCGCGCAGCATCTGGAGCGCTTAAAAGAACGTTTTGCGGCGGCAAAAGCGCTTAATCCGCGCTTCGTCAATCTACTGGCCGGTAACGACCGCTGGCCGCTGGCGCAGCAGGTGGATTTTCTCGGCAGAGCGCATGAACTGGCCGCCGAGTATGAGCTGCTCTGTAGCTTTGAAACCCATCGCGCCACCTCGCTGTATAGCCCGTGGCTGACGCTGGAGATTATTCAACAGCTGCCGCAGCTGCGCTTTACCGCCGATATCAGCCACTGGATCGTGGTCAGCGAACGCCTGCTGGATGACCCTTGCGATGACTTCAGCGCCTTTATCGAACGGGTCCACCATATTCAGGCCCGCGCCGGATACGACCAGGGGCCGCAGGTGCCACACCCGGCCGCGCCGGAATATCAGGCGGCCCTGCGGTTTCAACAGCGCTTCTGGGAGCAAATCTGGCAATCGCAGCGCCGGCGCGGCTACCAGCACACCACGCTGACCCCGGAGTTTGGCCCCGATGGCTATCTGCATCACCTGCCGTTTACCAACGTTCCGGTCGCCGATCTCTGGTCGCTGAACGCCTGGATGGCCCGGCGTGAACAGCAACATTTTGTCGAATTCACCTCGCTAACTGCATAAGGAACGGAAGAGATGACCGCTGCAAAAAGTTCTTTTACTGAATTACCGACCATCGACATCAGCGACCTGACCTGCGCCGATCTCACCCGACGCCAGGCGGTGGCCGACGCCATCGGTCAGGCGGCCCGCGAGGTCGGCTTTTTCTACATCACCGGACACGGCATTGCGCCCGAGCTGATTGCCGGCATCCGCGCGGCGGCGAAAGAGATTTTTGCCCTGCCGATGGAGCGCAAGATGGCGTACTACATCGGACAGTCGAAAAGCCATAAGGGCTACGTTCCCGAAGGCGAAGAGATTTACGGCTCCGGCAAGCCGGATCGCAAAGAGGCGTTTGATATCGGCTTCCAGGCCGCCGACGACCACCCGTTGGTCGTGGCTAACACGCCGCTGATTGGCGCCAACGAATGGCCGGATATACCCGAATTTCAATCCCGGGTACTGGCCTGGTATGACGCGGTCTTCTCCCTTGGACATCGCCTGTTTGACGCCTTCGCTCTGGCGCTTGGCCTGCCGGAAGGTTATTTCAGGTCGATGGTCACCTGCCCACCGTCAAAGCTGCGCCTGATCCACTACCCCTTTGACGCCAGCGCCGAAGATGTTCCCGGTATTGGTGCACATACCGACTATGAATGCTTCACTCTGCTGCTCGCCGACCAGCCGGGCCTTGAAGTGTTGAACGAAGATAGCGTCTGGATCGACGCCCCACCGCTGAAGAACGCGACCGGAGAAGAGGCTTTCGTGATCAATATCGGCGACATGCTGGAAGTGCTGAGCGCTGGCACATTTGTTGCAACAGCACACCGCGTACGTAAAGTGCCGCAGGAACGTTACTCCTTCCCGCTGTTTTTCGCCTGCGACTACCACACGCTGATCCGCCCGCTGCCGGGCTTCCTTAAGGCGGGCGAAGCCAGCGAGTATCAAGAACTGAGCATTGGTGAACATATGTGGAGCCAGGCGTTACAGACCTATCGCTACCTGCGCGAGAAAGTCACCCGCGGCGAGCTCCAGCTCCCCGAACGCGCCCGCGGCACCAACACCTTTGGCCATCTGAAAAAACAAGCCCAGCAAAAAACCGTTAATAACCCGTGAGGATAAATGATGAAAAGAACGCTAAAAAAACTCTCGCGCCGTGTGGCTTTGACCATCGCCGTCACCGCTTGTTTTTCACCGCTGACTCAGGCCGCAGAGCTGCTGACCGAGGGCGTATTTAAGGTCGGGATGGAGGTGACCTATCCGCCGTTTGAGTCCTACGACAGCAATAATAATATCGTCGGCATCGACCCGGAATTTGCAGCGCTGATCGCCGAACAGCTGAAAGCCAAACCGCAGCTTATCGACACGAAATTCACCAGCCTGATTTTAGGTATCGGTAAAAAATACGATGCGGTGATTTCCGGAATGTACGTGACTCCCGAGCGTCAGAAGCAGGCGGATGCGATTCCTTACGCCCTGTCCGGCGCATCAATTATTGCCCTGAAAAACAGCACCATTCAGCCCAAAACCGAAGATGAGCTGTGCGGCGTGAAGGTCGGTCTGCAGGCGGGTACCGCCTGGGTTTCCAGTCTCAAAAAACACTCCGACGAGTACTGCCTGAAAAAGGGTAAACCGGCGATTAGCGTTCAGGAGTTCCCCACCGCGCCGGAAGCCTCCCAGGCCCTGCTGTCGAAAAATATCAACGCCCAGTTAGAAATCGCCCCGGCGGCGCAAATTATCGTCGAGAAAAGCCGCGGCCGCCTGGCCATTAGCTCAAATCGTCTGGTCTATCCGCTGCCGCTGGGGATCTACGTCGCCAAAGGCAATACCGAGCTGGCCGAGGCCATTAAATCAACGTTAGCCACCCTTAAAGCCAACGGCAAATATGACGCCATCATCAAGAAATACAGCTTAGAAAGCATCAATTAATACAATAATTAAACGGGAGTCGCTATGGAGTTCGATTGGGGATATTTTTTCTCATTATTTAGCGTTGGGGCATTCTGGCAGGCGTGCATTACCGTCATTGTCGTCAGTTCATTGTCCTGGTTTATTGGCCTGATATTAGGTTTTCTTTTAGCCTGCGCTAAGCTCTCCGGCCCGCGCTGGCTGAAGGTTCCCGTCGAACTCTATATTTGGTTTTTTCGCAGCGTACCGCTGATGGTGCTGCTGGTCTTTGTCTATAACCTGCCGCAGCTGTTTCCGGCCACCCAGCCGCTGCTCGGCATTCCGTTTATCGCCGGGCTGGTATCGATGACGGTGACCGAAGCGGCTTATATGGCGGAAATCCATCGCGGCGGCCTGCTTTCGGTCGCTAAAGGGCAAAGCGAAGCCGGGCATGCCTTAAGCTTTAGCTTTATCGGAATTCAGCGCTTAATTATTATTCCGCAGGCGTTTCGTATCTCCCTGCCCACGCTGATCAACGAATATATCACTATCATTAAGCTCAGCTCGATTCTGTCGGTTATTTCGCTGCCGGAACTGCTGCTGACCGGCCAGCGCCTGTACGCGCAGAATTTTCTCGTAATGGAGACGCTGCTGGCGGTCGCGGTCTATTACGTCATGGTGGTCACGGCCTTTACCTGGCTCTTCCGGGCGCTGGAAAACCTGCTGGATATTCAGCGCAAACGTCCGCAAACGCTCAATGAAACGGAATGCGAAACCCTGCGTCAAAACCTGAAGCCGCCGGTGCAGACAACAAAAGCGCAGTCCGCCCGCGGCAACCCGCCGGCGCTCGATTTGCAGGGTATCGAAAAATCCTGGGGCCAGCACCACGTCCTGAAGGGGATTGACCTGAAAGTAGAAAACGGCGAGGTGATCAGCATCATCGGCCCGTCCGGCTCCGGCAAAACCACCCTGATCCGTACCATCAACGCTCTGGAAAGCATTGATGGCGGCGAGATCATTCTTTACGGCGAAGATTATCTGAAGGGCGCCTCCATTATCGATAAACAGCAAATGCGCGCGGGCGTGCGCCGCATCGGCATGGTCTTTCAGGGCTTCAACCTCTTTCCTCATCGTACGGTGCTGGATAACGTGATGCTCGCCCCGCTCTATCACAAGCTCCTTGACCGCCCCGCTGCCAGAGAGCAGGCGCTCTGGCTGCTGGATCGCGTCGGTCTGCTGGCGCACGCCGAAAAATACCCGTACCAGCTCTCCGGCGGTCAGCAGCAGCGCGTGGCCATCGCCCGCGCCCTGGCGCTGAAACCGGACATCATGCTGTTTGATGAACCCACCTCGGCGCTGGACCCGGAGCTGGTTGGCGAAGTACTCAAGGTCATTCAGTCCCTCGCCCGTGAAGGCATGACGATGCTGATCGTGACCCACGAGATGGACTTCGCCTTATCGATTTCTGATCGGGTGGTGATGATGGAAAACGGCGTCGTGCAGAGCGATGTGCCGCCGCAGCGTATTCGCAGCGATGCCGCCGAACCGTCCCTGGCCCGCATTCGTGAATTTATGGGAGTGTAATAAATGACAACTGAACTGGAATTACGCCAGCAGCTGGCGGGCGCCTATCGTCTGGCGGCGCTGTTCGGCTGGGAAGACACGCTCTATACCCACTTCTCCGTTCGCCTGCCCGGCGACGGCGAGCCGCGATTTTTGATTAACCCCTTCGGCATGATGTTTGATGAAGTGACGGCCAGCAACTTAATCGTGGTCGACATGCAGGGCAAAGTCGTCGAAGGCAGCGCACCGGCAAACTCGGCGGGCTTTACAATCCACAGCGCGGTCCATATGGCTCGCGAAGACGCCCACTGCGTGATCCACACCCACACGCTGCCGGGGATGGCAGTCGCCGCCTGTGCGGAAGGGCTGCTGCAGCTCAACCAGATCAGCACCGAGTTTTATCAACGCGTCGGTTATCATCCTTATGAAGGCGTGGCCTTCGATCTCGATGAACGCGTGAGGATCCAGCGCTCGCTCGGCGAGAATATCGCCCTGATCCTGCAAAGCCACGGCCTGCTGTCGGTCGGCCGCACCGTCGCCGACGCGTTTTACATCATGTATTACCTGAACCGCGCCTGTGAAATCCAGATGGCCGCCGCGCAGCTGGCTTCGCTCGGCTCCATTCATACGATCCCCGATCGCCTGAGCCAGCACGCCTGCGAGCAGCTGAAGGGAGTCGAACATGAACGCCAGCTGGTGTGGCAGGCGTGGCTGCGTCGCCTCGACCGTCTTGATACTTCTTATAAGAGTTAACGCCTATGACTCCGTTCACTATCGTCGTGGATTGTAACGATCCTCAATATGCCCAGGAGATTTGCGCCGCTTTCGCGCCATTTCCGCAGGCAAAAGCGGTCCTGCCTGACCACCCCGCCGCTCGCGAGGCGCAATACGCCTGCTGCTGGTTTCCCGATCCGCAGATCCTGGCGCGATCGCCGCAGCTAAAGCTGATCCAGGCAGCGTCCGCCGGCGTCGATCATCTCCCGGCCAGCATTTTCGCCAGCGATGTTCCGCTCTGCCGGGTGGTTGACGATGACTTTCGCCACGGCATGTTTGAATACGCGCTGTGGGGCGTGCTGTGGTTTCAGCGCCGCTTTGACCGGGCGCTGGCTCACCAGCGCAAGCGCATCTGGAAGATGTATCCGCAGCGCGCGGCGGCCGATTACCACGTTGGCGTCATGGGCCTCGGTGAAATTGGCGGCTATATCGCCTCGCAGCTCGCCGGGATGGGGTATCGGGTTTCCGGCTGGGCGCGTAGCGAGAAATCCCTTGCCGGCGTGCGCTGCTTTCACGGCGACGCGCAGGCCGGTGAATTTCTTGGTCAGCTGGATGTGCTTATCAACGTCCTGCCGTTAACCGAGCAGACGCGAGGTATCCTCGCCCACCCTTTACTGGATCGGCTCCCCAACGGCGCGGCGTTGATAAACTGCGGCCGCGGCGAGCATATGGTGAACCAGGACGTGATCCGGGCGCTGGATAGCGGCAAGTTATCCGGCGCGGTGCTCGACGTCTTCCCCGTCGAGCCTCTTCCCCAGGAAGACCCGCTGTGGCAACACCCGCAGGTAGCAATTACGCCGCATATGGCCTCCATCGCCCAGACGGAGGCGATCGCCCGCCAGCTGCTGGACAACATCCAGCGGCTACATCGGGCGCTGCCGCTGAAAAACCGGGTGAACAAACAGAGTGGTTATTAAGCCCGAAAACGTCAAAAGCATAATATCCGCTGCTACGCTTAATGGTCTGTCCAATAAAAAATAAGGCTGGCAGCATGAATATTGATCTATCGGGGAAAGTTGCACTGGTTACCGCCTCCACCGGCGGCATTGGTTTCGCCATCGCCAAAGGTCTGGCGGCAAGCGGCGCGGAAGCGATCGTGAATGGCCGCAGCGAGCGTAGCGTGAATGCGGCCATTGCCCGCCTGCAGAGCGAGGTTCCCGGCGCGAAGACCCGACCGGCGATAGCCGATCTGAGCGACGCAGAAGGCGTGAATCAGCTGATACAAGCGGTAAACGGCGTCGACATACTGGTGAATAATGCGGGTATTTATGGCCCGCAGGATTTCTATGCCACCGACGATGCAACCTGGGAAAGATACTGGCAAACCAACGTGATGTCCGGGGTTCGTCTTTCCCGCGCGCTGCTACCGGCCATGGTACAGAAAGGCTGGGGTCGGGTGGTTTTTATCGCTTCGGAATCGGCACGCAACATCCCGGCGGATATGATTCACTACGGGGTCACTAAAACCGCTCAGCTATCGCTGGCCCGCGGGCTGGCGAAATATGTTGCCGGCAGCGGCGTCACCGTGAACAGCGTCCTGCCGGGACCGACCCTCTCGGATGGCTTTGCCGAGATGATGAAAGATGAAGTCGCTAAAACCGGCAAATCGCTGGAGCAGTTGGCCAAAGAGTTTGTGATGGCAAACCGCCCCAGTTCGGTGATTCAGCGCGCGGCCACGGTAGAAGAGGTCGCCAGTATGGTGGTTTACGTCTGTTCGACTCAGGCTTCGGCGACGTCAGGCGCGGCGCTGCGCGTGGATGGCGGCGTAGTGGATGATATCGTCTGACGCGCTGCGCGCGGATAACAAAACGTTCAGCGCGCAGGCGTTTATCTTGAGCAAAGTTAGCGCCTGCGCGCTGCCCTTTCGCCGACCAGCAGCAGCGCCAGCGCAACCACAACCGGGACCAGCGATCCCCACAATACGGCGTTCCAGCCGAAGAGGTTCATCAACGCGCCCGAGGAAAATGAGCCAATCATCATGACGCCGAAAACGATAAAATCGTTCAGCGATTGCACCTGGTTTTTCTCTTCCGGTCGGTGGAAATCCATAATCTGCGTCGACGCGCCGGTAAAACCAAAATTCCAGCCGATGCCCAGCAGGATCAGCAACAGCCAGTAGTGCATAACATCAATACCGGCCAGGCCAACCATCACCGAGAGCGCCAGCAGAATCAACCCGGCAGCGTTAATACGCCGGGCGCCGAAACGAGCGATCAATTTGCCGGTGAAAAATCCGGGGCCGTACATGGCGATTACGTGCCACTGGATACCCAGATTCGACGCCTGCTGCGACAGGCCGTGCATATGCATGGAAAGCGGTGCGGCGGTCATCAGGAAGTTCATTACCATGTAGGCGATTGCGCCGCTAAATACCGTTCGGGAAAACCCGGGCTGGCGCACAATTTCGCCCAGCGGACGCCCGCCGGACTTCGCCTGCGCCGCCGGTTCGGCGGTTTTTACTCCCAGTAATACCCACGCCGATACCGCTGCCACCAGCCCCTGAGCAATAAAGGTCATGGCAAAGGTGTGCGGCGGCCAAAGATTCATGGTGCCGGTCACCAGCATCGGACCGATGACCCCTGCCGCCACTCCGCCCCCCATCACCAGGGAGAGCGCACGCGCGCGCCGTTCGCCGCTGACGCCGTCAGTAGCGGCAAAGCGAAAGGAAACCGCCACCGCCGCATAGGCGCCGCCGAAAAAGGCCGCGATGCAGAATAGCCAGAACGAACTTATGACCACCGCCGTCGCCGCCAGCAGTCCCGTCAACATACCGGCGCCGGTCCCGACCATAAACACCGTTTTGCGTCCGCGCCTTCTGGCCAGCGCGCCAAACGGCAAAATACAGGCCGCCATGCCCAGCACAAAAATGGTAATCGGCAGCGTGGCCAGGGTTGGAGAGGGCGCGATGGCGTTGCCAACAATCGCCCCGGTAGCGTAGAACACCACCGAGTTTGCCCCAGCCAGCGCCTGCGCCGTCGCCAGGCGAACAATATTCTGGTTTTGCTGCCTGACGGGCAACGTCATTTCAGCGCTCATAGATTTTCATTATCCTGAATTCATTTTTCGTTATGCCAACGCCCAGGATGACATAATGAACGTAATCAGGCATTTCGACCAGCCATCACGCCGCCATCAATATCCCATACCGCGCCGGTCACCCAGCGGGTGCTATCGCTAAGCAGAAACGCTACGGTTTGCGCGATATCGTCAGGCGTACCGACGCGGCCAATAGGATGGAAGCCGTCGAAGCTACTCATCACATCCTTCACAGCATCTTCAGGTAGAAAGGCTTCATATATCGGTGTATGCACTACCGCCGGAGATACCGCATTGACGCGAATCCCGCTGCTGCCCAGCTCAATTGCCAGATTTTTGGTCAACGCATGCAGACCCGCTTTTGCCATTGAGTAGGCTGACGACGGCGTTGCGCCAATCGCCTGCTGCGCCCACATCGATCCAATATTCACAATTGAGCCTTTGATATTATTGGCCAGCATATTGCGCACCACGTCGCGGGTGATAAAAAAGGTCGCGCGGTTGAGATTCATATACCGATCGTAATCGGCCATTTCATGTTCGATGAACGGCTTCGGGAAGAAAACGCCAGCGGCGTTAACCAGCAGGCTGATATCCTGATGTTTCGCGTTGATGCTCTCCATAACCCGCGCCATACCCGCTTCGCTCATCAGGTCAGCGACGATGATCTCCACGTTACCCTCAGCCGCCAGCGCCTGACGGGCCTGCTCAGCCTTCTGCTGGCGATTGCCCACCAGCACGACCTGACCGCCCTGTTCAACAACCCGTCTGGCCGTTGCCAGCCCCATACCGCTGGTTCCGCCAACCACTAACAATTTTTTACCGGCAAACGCTGTGTTCATCATTAACCTCTTTATGCTTGATTTGGATGACCTAAGCATGCCTTTGCAGAGCCGCGCTGACGAATGAGAAGAAATCGCGTCACAATAAAGAAAATCTATCTTGATGGATTATACTCATGCCAAAATTCATTGATGGATATTCAGCATGCGCTCGCTTAACCGACTGAAATGGCTTCACGCTTTTGAAGCCGCCGCCCGCCACGGCAGCTTTACCGGCGCGGCCCGAGAGCTGGGCGTGACGCCTGCCGCCGTCGGGCAACTGGTTAGGGCGCTGGAGGATTGGGTTGGCCATCCGCTGCTGCACCGCACCCGCAGCGGTAAAGAGCGTCTCACTCTGGTGAACGAGGCGCAGGAGGCGCTGCAGGATATTACTCAGGGGCTGGATAAGCTGGAAAGCGGGCTGAATAAACTTCGCGGTCGCCGGGCGCGTTCCGTGGTAGTGATCACCGCCTCACAGGTGCTGATGATGAACTGGCTGATGGAGCGGTTAAACCGCTTTTCCGAAGCCTATGAAAACATCGACCTGCGCCTCAACGTTACGGAAAAGCTGATGGATGTTGCCCACGGCGAAGCGGATTTAGGCATCCGCTGCGGTCGCGGCGACTGGCCCGGTGTGGATAAAACCTGGCTAATGGATGAAGAAGCAGTGCTGGTGTGCAGCCCGCTGATCGTTCCAGCGGGCAAATCCGCCTGCGGCGACTGGCTGGCACAGCAAAAGCTGATCCACGATGATACGCCGCACCCGGGAGCCCGTTTTCCTTCCTGGGAGGAGGTTCTGCAGGCCGCTCAGGCCCCAGCGGCGCGCGATAGCGGGCTGCATATCAACTCAACGTCGGCGGTCATTCTGGCCGCGCTCAGCGGGCGCGGCGTCGCCATTGTCCGCCGGGCGCTGGTAAAACAGCTTCTCGCCACCGGTCAGCTCGTTCAGCTACATCCGGCCTACCGCTGGCCCCTCAGCTGGTCCTACTATATCGTGACGCCCCGGCATGCGGCCATGCGCCCGGAAGTGAAGGTATTTCATGACTGGCTGCTTCACGATGTGCTGGCGGAGAGCGGGAACGCTGATTTTCTGCCGCTGACCCCGCCATAGAAAACCTTTGTTGTTTTATGGGTTGACCTGGTCATGGATGCGCCACTTCTGTTTGAGCACATTTTTGTCCTGGCTATCCAGCCACTGATTTACCTTTTCCAGCAGCTGCGGGTTATCTTTATTCATCATATAGACTTTGAAGCTGGCGGTGCCCGGGAAGGGTTGCTCATTGGCCACGCAAAACACGCCCGGTTCATTGCTTTGGTAATACACGCCTTCGATCAGGTCGGTTACCATCATATCCGCCGTTTTCTGCCGCAGCGCTTCAAGGTTATCCACGTTATTTTTCACACGAATAATCTGCGCCTGCTTGAGATGTTCATCCACAAAGCTTTGATTGGTGCCGCCCGGGTTCACTACCACCTTCACGTTTGGCTGGTCGATTTTTTCCAGGCTGCCGAGAGCGGGCGCCGCCGCGCAGTTAGCCAGCGCAATTTTGCCGTTCGGCACGACCGGCTGGCTTAAGGCGAATTCCTTCGCCCGGGCCGCAGTTTCCGTCACCCCGCCCATAGCAATATCAAACTTATCCGCTTTCAGGTCCGCAGAGAGCGTTGGCCAGCTGGTCGGCACAAAGCTTACCTTTAGCCCAAGCCGCTTGCCGAGATCCTTCGCCATATCAACATCGTATCCCAGCAGTTCTCCGGCTTTATTATGAAACGCCAGCGGCGCGTAATCTCCCGGTACGCCGACTTTAAGTTCGCCGCTTTGTTGAATGCTGTTCATGTCGCGCGCCTGGGCGCCGAAGGCGACAGCAGCGATGACGAAAGCAATACCTGACTTCAACTTCATCTTTATATCCTTGTTCAAATGTGAACCGTTTTATGATTATCCTGCGCTGCGCAGCGGATTCTGTTTATCGTTCATAAAATCTTTAATCATGGATGCCGTCAATACCGGCGGCGAAAAACGCGAGATCGTTCCGTCGGCCGCTTGCCCGGCGAGCTGCTCGCAAAAGCGCTCAACCTGATTAACCGGACAGCCGGCAATATCCTGGGCGGAAAAACGCCACCACCGTAGCGCCAGCAGCTGCTCGATAATCGCCTCGCTAAAGCGCATGCGGATAACTTTCGCCGGGTTACCGCCGACAATGGCGTAAGGCGCGACATCTTTGACCACCAGCGCGTTGGCGGCGACAACTGCGCCATCGCCAATAGTAATGCCCTGCGCCAGAGTGACGTTCTGGCCAATCCAGACATCGTTGCCGATGGTTATCGGTCGGGGAGTTTTTTCAAAAGGGTAAAACTGGTTGGGCCTGCCGCTATCGGCAGCCAGCGTCGCCATCACGCCGGAGTGATGGGCATAAAAAACCGGGCTGGCGCTGGCCCACTCCAGGGGATGCCGATCGCCAAGTACCTGTAACCGGTCGGCAATCGATGTGTAGCGCCCCACTTTAATCAGCGCCGGCAGCAGGGTTCGCGTATAGCTAAAAGCGCCCAATGAGGCCAGCCGTTCGCCGCAGCGCCCCCAGTAGGTGGTATACGCCTCGGTGGTTAAATTTTCCGGTATCTCGATCGGCAGATCGTCACGGTAAAAGGCGTGGGCGCAGACCAGCTTCTGCCCGCCGACAAAAATTCGCTGCGCCTGCAACAGGGGTTTAAGCTCCCCAAAGGTGATTTTCATGATCGATTTCCCGCACCAAAGTATTTCCGGTCAGCCGCTTCATCTCTCGATCATTGATAGCGTACCGATCCGCTCGCCGCGCGAAAAATCCCTATGACATCTCTTTTTTGTGAGCTACAACGCGAAAGCGTTGGGCCGTAATCGCCTGCGATCGTCAGTTATACTCCAGCGCAAAGGTCACCATGCTATTGGCGGTGCCGGCGGTCACCGCATCATCGGTCTGAACGTACTGGGCGTTGAAGTTGATATTCTCCGCGCTGCCGGCGCTGCTGGCGTTAACCCGCTTTAGCACCGGGAGATTGCTGGCCTCGTTGATTTTGACGCTGGTCCCTGCCGCAGGCGCCGGGGCGCTGTTATTGCCGTACGTGAGCCTGACGCCCACCCCGCTCGCAGAGGCGTTGGCTTTGCTTAACGCGAGGGTATCCGTACCGCCGCCTGGTGAGGTGACGCCAAAAAAGCCTATGCGGATATCGGTTGGCGTGGAGCAAAAGACCGGTATGGAGAAGCTTTTCGCGCTGCCGCCGGTGGTGCTTTTACCCTTGAACTCCGCTTTATTCACCGTCCCCAGGCTAACGTGAATATTCGTGGTTGAAACCTGACAGCTACCGCTGCTGCCGATATCGACGTTCAGCGCCGCCATATCGAGCGTGACCGGCGAGCTGGCGACAAAACCGGCGCGGCTGTCGGCCTGCTGCTGGATCGTCAGTTCGCCAATCTGCGGCTGCGCCGGAACGTTAGCGTGGTTACCGCTGACCAGGGCGACGTCCCCGGTCTTATAAAACGTCACAAAGACTTTCACCACAATCTGCTGCTGGTTCAGCAGGTTAGCCATCTCCTGGCTGTCACACACCGTCACGGATTCCGCATTATCAGCCGCGTGGCTGCCATCAATAAAGCGAACCGCGCCGCCGCTGCACTGGAAGCCCAGTGAGTATCCGATACCCTCCAGCGCCGAGGGGAACACGTGCTGACCGCCGATGGAAAGCGGCGATGAGGCCGTTTTTAGCTGCCGATAAACCAGACGCTTTGCCGCCGCTTTCGGCACCTGAAGATCGCAGGAGAAATGAATCCCGCTGCCGTTATCCGCCATCACGCCGGTCATCTGCGTATTCAGCGGCAGCGTGGGCAGGTACTTGATATTCTGGACGTTAACGGTCATCTGGCCGATATCCCCTTTGCAGGTTTCCGCCCAGCCGCTGTGGCTATAGATGCCCGCTATCAGCAGGAATAAAAACGATACTATGCGCAAAATCACCTCTGTGCAGACCTACTGGCAGAAGCCAGAGACGGTTTTAACCGGACTCTGCCTCTGCTGTACGGTATCGGTAAGATGGAAATGCAGCGCGCATCTCCGTGAGATGTTGTCGGCATTCCAGGCAACATCCAGCGTCCCTTCCTGCGGAATGCCGCTCAGATAGACCTGCCCGCCATCGGCCACCATGCCGCCCGGGGCCCCGCCAGGATCGTCTTCAGCTTTCCGCAAGCGAACGCTGGCGCCGAACGGCAGCGGCCCGTGACTATCGCTGAGGGTAAACAGCACGCGGCTGCCGATATGGGTCTGGTAGTTCGCCTGCACCACCGCCCCGCCGCCGGGGATCACCGTCTGTCCTTCAAGTTCGACATCGGCATCGTCGGCCAGCGATTCGGTATCAAGCGTAATGGTATTTTTGCGATAGGCCGTCAGCGAAGGCACCACCGCATAGCCTCGCCAGTCGGTATGCACATTGCTGCCGTTCTGAATCGCCACCTCAGCAGCGCCCGGCGCGCGCACGATGGCAAAGCTTTCGCCGACGGTCTGCCCGAGCGTCACGCCATGAGGATGGGCGACAACGGAGCCCGATGCGCCCCAGGTAAGCTGCTGACTGGCGCTATCGTGGCGATAGCCGAGCTGCGCGGTTCCGTAGCCGCCGTGGTAATCCAGTGCGGCGCTGCTGTTACTGCCCTGGCCGCCGTTAACGTAGCCCTGCTGGAGGGAGTAGTAGAGATTGGGATGATGTGGAAGCGAACCGAACAGCGACGCCTGCTGCGAAGTACGTCCGCTATTGTCGGAGGTCGTGCTGTAGCTGATCGCGCTCTCGGATAGCGGGCCGAAAAGCGGAACGCTCAGATTAAAGGACCACGAACGATCGGCTTTTTGTCGATCGGATGATTGGGTGTAGTAATAACCCACGCCCCACGTCACGCCTCGCCAGGCGCTGTAAAATCCGAGATGCAGCGTTTCATCGCGGCTATGACTGTGCCAGTACTCCTGCGACCAGGCGGATATCGCCAGGCTGCTGATACCGCCAAAGGCCTGAGAAAGCGATATTTCTTCGCGGCTGCGCTTGTTGTCGAGCAGCCCGTTGCGGCTTTCAAGCGTATTCGCTTCGCTGAAGTCATAGTAGCCGCTGGAGGAGTAGCGATAGCTGGCGAGACTGAATGAAGTCCCCGTGCCGGCAAAATCCTTCTGATACTGCACGCGCACCGAATGACCTGCCGAGCGCTTTCCCGACGGCGCTGTGGTGTTTGCCCACGTCGCATCGCCTCCGATCGACCCCAGTTCGCCCAAACCGCGCCCGACGCCAAGCGCCCACGCCTGGTAATCCTGCGCCAGCTGGCTACCGCCGTAGAGCGTGAATTCAGCCGGTAGCCCATAAAACAGCGTGCCCTGTAAAAACGTCGGCGACTGCCCCTGGCGCTGCGCTGAACGGAAGCGCCCGGCGCTCAGGTTGTATTTAACCCGCCCTTCGCGCAGCATAAAGGGTACGGCTGAAAAAGGTTGCGTAAAGGTTCGCACCGAACCGTCGCTCTCTTTCACCTGGACTTCGAGGTCGCCGCTTTGCGCCGTCGGATAGAGATCGTTTATTGCAAACGCCCCCGGCGAGACGAACGTTTCATAGATCACGTAGCCATGCTGGGATATCGTCACCTTGGCATTACTATGCGCCATCCCGCGGATCGTTGGAGCGAAGCCGCGCTGGCTGTCCGGCAGCATTTCATCATCGGACATTAGCTGAATACCGCGAAACTGCACGCTGTCAAAAACGTCGCCGGTCGTAAAGGTATCGCCCATTCGCAGCAGGCTTTTGAGGGATTTCACATCGCGCTGTAGCCAGGTGCTCTGCGAATTCCAGCGCCGGGTGCGATCGTACTCCATCGACGATACGTTGCGCAGGCGCCAGGCCCCAAGGTTAACCCCGCTGCGTAGGTTCAGATAGCTGGATTGGCTATTGTCATCCGGCTGCCGGGTTTGCGACCCGGTCAGGTTGTAGTTAACAAACGCCGCCGGGATACCGTCGTCCCAGCGCGCTGGATCCACGTATCCGCGGCTCTGGACGTTCATGGCCGCCTGGGGAATGCTTAAGATCAGGCGCTGATCGGCAAAATCGAAACGGCTACTGGCATCAGGAATGTAGCGCTCGATGTGGGTGAACGCTTGCCCCTCATGCAGCGATTGAAAGGCAGAAAAAGCGCTGACGTTCACGCCATATTCCGCCAGCTGCGCCGGGGTTAACTGCGGCTGCAGCGCGCCGTTGCTGTCGATAAACGTCACCTCGCCCCGGGTTATTTCCTGATTATTCACCCAAATGCTGACTGAATAAGTCCCCGGCTGCTGGCCGCCTGATTTTGCAAAATAGCGTAAGTCAGCGGTCTTTTGCTGCGGATTGGCAAATTCTAAGGCCGCCGGATCGAAGTACTCATCCGCCCGCGCGATGCCGCTTTGACAAAGCAGGAAAAGCGCCGTCGGCACCGTCGCTAATAATGAAATCCCGCCGGTTGGCGCAGCGATCGCCGTATAACCGGAAGTCATACCAGAGGGGTTATTTTTCACAATATCCTGACCAGACGAAGCAAAATTACTGTTGCGCGAAATCCGTCATCCCGCCGAAATCATTAATGGCGCGCCACTTAATAATGCCGGTGCGATGAATCGGCCACTCTTGCTGGCTAAAGGGTCCAATCATGCCGGGTTCAGTAATCTCCTTGCCGCCCACCGAAAGGGTAAAAAATGAAACAAAATAGGGCGTCGGGTTTTGTGCTACCAGCCGTGAGCCGTCAATTTTAAATGTCAGCTTGCGCCATGCATCGGCTGGGTCACCCGTCAGGCCATTCGGGCGATAGAAGATTTTAAATTTTGATTTAATATTGACCTGTAGCTTATTCACTTCATCTTTTTTCGTTGGCGCAATACTTTTTACATTGAGCCAAAATACCGATTCCCGATCCGCGGGCAGCGTTGCGCCAATGAAATTAATACGCAACACGTTCTGCTGTTCTGGATCGAGCCGGAATAACGGCGGCGTAACGATAAACGGCACCCGGCTCTTATTATTCTCCGCATAATTTTCCACCCACGATTGCACCAGATAAGGCGAATGGCTATCTGCATTAGTAACTGATATTGCGGCCTCTCGCTTCCCTTCCTGATAGATTACCCGGGTTCCTCCCATGACAATACCGGCGTGGGCCGCGGTGGATAATATTAACAAGGCTAGCGCGGCGATCGTTCGTTTCATAATCATTACCGTCCGGGAATAATAAAAGCGGGTATCAGTAACAAAGCCTGATAATAAATATGGATAAACCAGGGCGCCCGTCTTTCAGCCAGGCAGAAGCTAACGCCTTGCCCGGCCCGGGCAAGCTTTAATAACCGTAGCGTTACCCGCTTTTATTTTATTAGTTGTAAACCATATTGAAGTTAGCTGTACCGTTGGCAGAACCCGCGGTAACCGCACTGGTCGAGACATAGTCAGCAAAGAATTCGAGATCGGCGGTTCCGGTAGTGGTGCCGCTGGCACCGGCGGTAACGCTATGGCCGCGAGAAACGTCGCCAAGCTCAACCGGCGTCGATTTGTCATCTTCATACAGCTTAATCGCTACCCCTTTTGCGGTACCGTTAATCGCCAGTAGATCGCTATTGTTGCTATCGCGGGTACCGTCAAACAGCACCGAGACGGTGGTGACGGTGGAAGGACAATCTTTGACTTTGATATGAAAGGAGGTTTTGGTGGTTTCTGAACCCGTGCCGGTAAAATAGCTGCTCGCCCATTTTCCCAGATCGACGCTTTGATTCGCGCTGGTGCTATCAACATTACAGGAGGAGTCGGTAATAGAGCCGGTAAATTCCACCTGACCGCCCGTTCCTTGCGTGCCCGCATTCGAGCCGGGATTCACGGTCATTGCCGAACTGGCCGGCTGTGAAGGCGTGGATAATGCGCTGCCAGACACCAGAGCACCGACAAACATTGCCATAATACGAAATTGCTTTTTCATTATTTATCTCATCTCTAACTTATATTTTTACAGATTCCGCGCTAAGGCTTAAGGCCGCGCAAATCTGCATACAGATCCTCCATGTTAATAGTATTGGCGTTCCGTCCGCAGGCCATCAGGAAAAAACCCGTGCCGCTCAATTGATCATGCGTAATAAAATAAAAAGTGCTTTTAGCGAAATTGACTAACCATTTATTCAGGGAACAAATAAATACTATCCCTACCCATTACAAATCGCAATATTTTGTTATGTTAATGAAATGCTGTTTTATTTCACATATAAAAATAATATTAAAGACATTGCGCTTTTTGTTAATTAACGCAACCAAAAATCACGATACAATAACATCAAATCGCAACATTGGATTGCACAATTTAACAAACGCAACGAATTTAGCCGCTATTTTGCGGCAATAAATCCGTGAGCACGCGCGGCATTTATTAAATATTAGGATTAATCTTAGGTTGCGTTCAATCTTATTTTCGTAAACGAATAATCAATAATCACGTGAGTAATTATTAATAATCAATATGGAAGAAGCTTTTTTAAGCGGCAAGCGGCTGGACGCAAAAGCAATAACAGTACTTTTTTTATGGAATAAAAACCCGCAATCAAACAAGATTGCGGGCGGTATTGAAAAATGAATAAATAGCAGGCTTCGATCAGAACAGGCCCAGCGGCGCGGTACCGTAGCTGACCAGCAGGTTTTTCGTCTGCTGGTATGCGTTGAGGGCCATTTTATGCGTTTCACGCCCTACGCCGGACTGTTTGTAACCGCCGAATGCGGCGTGCGCAGGATAGATGTGATAACAGTTGGTCCACACCCGGCCGGCTTTTATGCCGCGCCCCATGCGATAGGCAAGATTGGTATCCCTCGTCCACACCCCAGCCCCAAGGCCGAACTGGGTCTGATTAGCGATAGACAGCGCCTCAGCTTCATCCTTAAAGGTGGTCACGCCAATCACCGGGCCGAAAATCTCTTCCTGGAAGCTGCGCATATCGTTGCGTCCCTGAATCAGCGTCGGCTGAATATAGTAGCCGTTATCCAGTTCGGCAGAGATGCTGGCGCGTTCGCCGCCGGTCAGGATGGTACCGCCTTCATCGCGAGCGATCTTGATATACGAGAGTATTTTATCGAACTGCTGACGTGACGCCTGCGCGCCGATCATCGTACCGGTGTCAAAGGGGTCGCCGCGGCGAATTTGCGCCACTTTGTCCATGACCCGCGCCATAAAGGGTTCGTAAATAGACTCCTGAATCAGCGCGCGGGACGGGCAGGTACAAACCTCCCCTTGGTTAAAGAAGCCCAGCACCAGGCCTTCCACCGCCTTCTCGATATACTCTTCTTCCCCCTCCATCACGTCGGCAAAGTAGATGTTCGGCGATTTACCGCCCAGCTCAACGGTGCAAGGGATAATGTTTTCCGCCGCGCAGGCCATAATATGGCGGCCAACCGGCGTCGAGCCGGTAAAGGCGATTTTGGCAATGCGTTTACTGGTGGCCAGCGCTTCGCCCGCCTCCTTGCCAAAACCCTGAACCACGTTAAGGACGCCCGCCGGGAACAGATCGCCAATAATCTCCAGCAGCAGCGTGATGCTTAGCGGCGTCTGCTCCGCCGGTTTTAGTACCACGCAGTTACCTGCCGCCAGCGCCGGCGCCAGTTTCCAGGCGGCCATTAACAGCGGAAAGTTCCACGGGATAATTTGTCCGACCACGCCAAGAGGCTCATGGAAATGGTAAGCCACCGTCGTTTCATCAATCTCCGCCGTGCTCCCTTCCTGCGCGCGCAGGCAGCCGGCGAAGTAGCGGAAGTGATCGACCGCCAGCGGCAGGTCGGCGTTGAGCGTTTCGCGGATCGGTTTGCCGTTATCCCAGCTCTCCGCCACCGCCAGATACTCGAGGTTGGCCTCAATACGGTCGGCAACCTGCAGCAGCAGATTGGCGCGCTGCTGAGCCGACGTTTTGCCCCAGGCGTCGGCGGCCCGATGCGCCGCATCCAGGGCGAAGTCGATATCTTTGGCATCCGATCGCGGGAACTGACCAATGTTGCTACCGTCGACCGGGGAGGTGTTCATAAAGAATTCGCCGCCAATCGGCTCGACAAATTTACCATCAATAAAGTTACCGTAAGCAGACTTCAGTGAAACCAAAGCGCCCGGCGTGCCAGGATGTGCATAACGCATCGCGAATCTCCTTCATGTAGGGTTGAAGCGCAGCGGCGTATTAGTTTTGTCCGGCGGCTCGCTGCGTCTTCAGACCATTGCAGGGGGCGTGCCACCTTTTTCGCCACCAAAAATATTTCTATTTTTCATATTGATAGTCTATAAATCTCGCTTTCTGTTGCACTGAATGTTCCTTATGTGTTGCAAATCGCAACACTAACAAAACCTTGTAGCTACAATATTGCAACACTAGTGAGATGACGAGGTGTCCCGTGCCAGGAAATCCATTTGCCCTGACGCCAGAGATCAAAGCGAGCCCGCTGCTGAGCGACTCCTGGTGCCGCAGCCAGCGCTATGGCATCGACCCCGCTACTGACGACTTCCCTCGCCTGCACGCCAGCGAGCTGGCCGACAGGCTCGCCAGCCATAGTCGTCTGCAAAAGCTGGCCCAGCCGGTGGTTAATGCCTTGTCCAGCAAGGTCAACGATCTGCAATCGGTGGTGATCCTCTCTGACGCCAGCGGACTGGTTTTGCAAACCTTTGGTGAGACGCAGGCCATGCAGAAAGCGCAGCGCTTCGCTTTAGCCCCGGGCAACCTGTGGAGCGAAAGCGGACGCGGAACCAACGCCATCGGCACCGCGCTGGCGATAGACGACAGCTGCGAAATTGATGGCCGTCAGCATTTCCTCACCAGCAACCAGGGCCTGTATTGCGCCGCCGTACCGCTGCAAAATCCCGAGGGGAAAATAGCCGGGGTGCTGGATATCTCCGGCCCGGCCCACTATCCGCACGCCCGGACGCTGGCGTGGGTAAAAGGCGCCGCGAAGCAAATAGAATATCTATGGGTGAAACAGAGTCTGCACCCGCAGCAGTGGCTGATGAGCCTGCATCCCCGGGCGGAAAAACTCGACAGCGTAGACGAACGGCTGCTGGTCTTTACCGATAACGTGCTGACGGCGGCTAACCGGCTGGCGATGCGCGAATTCGACCTCGACGCCGCCCGGTTTGGTCATCTCACTTTCCAGCAGCTTTTTTCGCAGCTGCGGCAAACCGCCGTTAGTATCCCGCTGCCGGTCGCCGTCGGAGGGCACAACTACTATTACCGTCTGCGTGCTCCCGCGACCGCCAGCGTGGCGACGACCGCGCGCCCGGCACTCGATCTGCCGTTCTCCAGCCCGCATGAATCAGAAAAGCTGCTGCGTCTGCTTAATGCCGGGATTGGCTTATGTATCGAAGGAGAGACCGGCTGCGGCAAAGAGTACGTCAGCCGCACGCTGCACCGGCACAGCCGCTGGAGCAGCGGCAAATTCGTCGCCATCAACTGCGCCGCTATTCCGGAATCGCTAATTGAATCAGAACTGTTTGGCTACCAGCCCGGCGCGTTTACCGGGGCAAACAAAAACGGCTATATCGGCAAAATCCGCGAGGCCGATGGCGGCATTCTTTTTCTTGATGAAATTGGCGATATGCCGTTAGCGCTACAGACCCGGCTGCTGCGGGTCTTGCAGGAGAAAGAGGTCACGCCGCTAGGCGCCAGCCGGAGCTCGCCGGTGAACTTCGCGGTCATTTGCGCGACCCATCGCAACCTGGCGCAGCGGGTGGCCGAAGGCGTCTTCCGCGAAGACCTGCTCTACCGCCTGCGTGAGTTTGCCCTGACGCTGCCGCCGCTGCGCAAGTGGCCTGAACTGCCTGCGTTTATTCAGCGGCTGTGGCGCGAGCAGGGCGGAGAGAAACGTCGCATCACGCTGGCCCCGGAGGTTATACAACGGCTGGCGGCTCAGCCCTGGCCAGGCAATGTGCGCCAGCTGCAAAGCCTGATGAGAGTATTGCTGGCGCTTGCCGAAGATGGTGAAACGCTGGGGGTCGATGATTTGCCTCATGAGTACCGAACCCCGACCGCCGCGCCGGGTGGGCTACAGCAGCACGATGCGCAGCTGATTGCCGACACCCTGGCAAGCTATAACGGCAATATCAGTAAGGCCGCGCAGGCTTTAGGCGTCGCACGCAGTACGCTCTATCGCCGCGCCGCCCGCCGCGGAGGCCAGTGAGCCAGCCATGGAGATTACGTCAGGGCATGAAGCGCGGCGGTAGCCAGGCGAACAGGCGTTTACTTATCGTTTCGCACAGGGAGGTTAATCGTCGCCCGACGCCCTGCCAGACAAGCTGCGCGCTACCGACGCCACAGGCTGAAATAAATCGTCGTGGATTCAGCCAGGCTATTTAGCCTCACAACATTCATGACTGGCGTAATGCGCTTTTTTATTTTAGTATTTACTAAATTTAGAAAAGACTAAAATAAATGAATACACCAGAACAGCTACAGGCCAGCGCGGGCGAAGCCGCCGCGCTGCTGAAAGCCATGAGCCATCCCAGCAGGCTTTTGATTCTGTGCATGCTGTGCGATTCGCCGGGCACCAGCGCCGGCGAGCTGGCGCGGATCACCGGATTAAGCCCCTCCGCCACATCTCAACATCTGGCGCGAATGCGCGATGAAGGGCTGATCGGCTGCGAGCGTCAGGCGCAGCGGATCCACTACTTCATTACCCGGCCAGCGGTGCAGCAAATCGTCACCGCGCTAAAGTCAATTTACTGTCCTTAAGGAGCGTCTATGACTATCGCTACACTTTCTCCCGCCGAAGCCCGGGCGCTCATCGACAGAGGCGCCCGGCTGGTCGATATCCGCGATGCCGATGAATACGCCCGTGAGCATATTCCCGGCGCACAACTCGTCCCACTGGAAACCTTGAACAAAGGCGCAGCGCTGCACGCCAGCCCCGAGGAGACGATTGTTTTTCACTGTCAGGCAGGTTCGCGCACTCAGAATAACGCCGCCCGTCTGGCCGCCTCCGCCGCGCCGGCGCAGGCCAGGCTGCTGGCTGGTGGAATACAGGCCTGGAAAGCGGCAGGTCTGCCGGTGGAAGAGGATAAATCACAGCCGCTACCGCTGATGCGTCAGGTTCAAATCGCCGCAGGCGTCCTGATTTTGCTTGGCGTCGCTTTAGGTTATGCGGTTAACAGCGGCTTTTTTTTGCTTAGCGCATTCGTCGGCGCCGGACTCGCCTTCGCCGGTATCACCGGCTTTTGCGGCATGGCGCGGCTTTTGGCGCTGATGCCCTGGAATCGTCGTTAACCCCTACCTCTTTCGGTCAGCTGTTGATAACGCTTTTGCTGAGCTATGGTTATTGTCAGCGATGATTTTTATCAGCACACAGGAGAAGAAGTATGTTTACAGTCGGTGACCTGGTACAGCCGCGCGCAGGCGGACCAAAACTCAAAGTCGTTGAAGTCCAGGGCGACAGCATTATTGCCGTTCAGGCCGGTAACGAGCAGGGGGAGAAATATACGCTGAAAGCAACCGAGGTAACGGCTTATAAAGAAGACGGCGATTTTGGCGTGTGCTGATTAAGCCGGGTAAAAATAACGGTGGGTTTCCCCACCGTTCTGAATATTAGATCAGGAAGCTCTCAAGGGATTTACCCTCAGCGACGGCTTTAGCGAGCGGCTTCGGCATACGTCCCTGCCCGGTCCAGGTTTTCTCGGCGCCGGTATGATCGGTAAAACGATATTTAGCCGGACGCGGCTGGCGCTTTTTGCCGCCTTTTGAAGTCGCGGTCGCGTGGCCCACTAATTCCTCTGGGGTGATACCGTCAGCGGTCATTAATTCCAGCCAGGTGTTTATTTTTTCCTGATATTCCGCCTGCTGTGCCTGAGCAGCCTGCTCTTCAGCGCGTTTTTCTTCAGTGACGGTCCTTAGCTTTGCCAGCATATCTTCAAGCACGTCAATGGAGAATTCACGAGACATGGCGCGGAGTGAACGAATATTATTCAGTTTCTCTAATAGTAATGACATATATTTCAAAAAATTCCCAAATAGCAAATAAAACAAAAGTGACGGCAATAGTTTAATTGATTCGATTATTTATTTCCAGCCCTGGATAATTCTGTATATCCATCCTCACTTAGCGACAACAAATATGATAAACAAACCGATAACAGGGTAATTATTAGCAATGAATAAGCGCTGAAAGATAGGTCAATATGAATAGCGGCCATTCTTTGATGTAATACCTGTAGGCTCAGCGAGTTATCAGAATATTCCGCTTAGCCAGGCAAAATGCGGCAGGCGTCTGTACGGAATATTCATGCATGAGTTATGAATAGCCACCCAGAGAGTTATACAGCATATCATGCTGGTTTTATGCTCTTTGATACGTAAAAAACTCCAAAAGTGACCCCGTTCACATCAGAACCCGATTCTGTCGCGAAACGACGCTGTTACCCATTGCCAGAGGTATCGTCCATTCTGCGCGTAATAAAATCAAATCATTGATAAATAATAAAAAATGAAGCAATGACAACAAAAGTAGCGTAATGAACAAAAAACAGCCAGTTGCAGAGTATTTTATCGACAAAAAGCCTTTAAATAAAAATTTATAGCTAGTTGCCACTTTTAATGCAGAGATATACTCTACGCACATCAAAACAGGCAACCCAAAACGCTAAACAAAAGCGAATCTTTTGGCATTATCGACTTCATTTTCGAGGAGCACACCGATGTTCTCTGCGCAGTCCCGCTTGCGTCATGCGGTAGCAGACACCTTTGCGATGGTGGTTTACTGCACCGTTGTGAACATGATGATCGAAATCTTTCTCTCCGGAATGAGCTTCGAGCAGTCGTTATCTTCAAGACTGGTGGCGATTCCGGTGAACATTATTATTGCCGTCCCCTACGGTTTTTATCGCGATTTTGCGATGCGCCAGGCGCGCCGCGTCAGCACATCAGGCTGGATGAAGAACATTGCGGATGTGGTGGCCTATGTGACTTTCCAGTCGCCGGTCTACGTGGCGATTTTGCTGGTTGTCGGCGCTGACTGGCATCAGATTGCCGCGGCGGTAAGTTCAAATATCGTGGTGTCGATGATGATGGGCGCAGCGTACGGCTACTTCCTCGACTACTGCCGACGCCTTTTCCGCGTCAGTCCCTACCAGCAGGCCAAAGCCTGAGTTAATGCAAAAAAGCGACTGGTTCCGCCAGCCGCTTTTTGTCAGCTGTATTGCGCTTCGCCAAACAGGCCACTCAGAAAACGCTCAAGCGCCATGCGCGAACTGAACCCGTGTGGAATACCATAATGCTGCTGAGCGTCTCCCGCTAAATACAGCGGAAACTGCTCGTAATGATCGCAGGTTTTGATATCCGACGCGGGCTCCGCAAGCGTAGTGCTGCGTTCTTTTAAAGCCGGATGAATAATTAACGCGGTACGCCCCATACGAGCTTCACGGTTCACGTAAACATAATTATCGCCACGGCGATAGCCATAGGCTTTTTGCGTCACTACATCCATGGTGAAGCCGGCTTTTTCAAGAACTCGCGCCACCTCATCGGGTCTTAAATACATACTAATTCCTCATTATCTTTTACCGCACGTTAACCTTACCTTATTCATTAAAGCCAACGCTTTCGGAATATTCCATAAAGGGCGATTTACAGCATAAAGCAAAATCTTGTCCTACACTTATAGACTCAATGGAATAAAGGGAGAAACCAATGGCCAACCGAGCAAACCGCAACAACGTAGAAGAGAGCGCTGAAGATATCCATAACGATGTCAGCCAATTAGCGGATACGCTGGAAGAGGTGCTGAAATCATGGGGCAGCGACGCCAAAGACGAAGCGGATGCCGCGCGTAAAAAAGCGCAGGCGCTGCTAAAAGAGACCCGCGCGCGCCTTAACGGCAACAACCGCGTTCAGCAGGCGGCATGCGACGCCATGGGCTGCGCTGACAGCTACGTGCGCGACAAACCGTGGCAAAGCGTTGGCGCTGCAGCAGCCGTTGGGGTATTTATTGGCGTATTGTTGAATTTACGTCGATAATAAAACTGTCAGACCAATGAAGATAACAAATACGCGTCCACCCCTGCCTACTCCGGTATGCAGGGGTTTTTATTTGTCCTGAGAAGCGAGAGCCCGAGTCAGCTTTCGTACCACCTCGCCCGCCATCTCCGCTGAGGTTAAATTGGTGAAGCTCATCAGCAGCGCCCCTTCTCCCCGGCTATCCATTCGCCAGTCGCTTAACGCCTGGATGGCCAGACCGGCCTGTCTGCCGCGCAGGGCCAGTTGACGATCGTCGCCGCTTACCCTGACGACCATCTGAATGCCGCCCGCTTGCGGAACCACCGCGATACCGTGCTCCCGCAGCGCCGATTCAAGCCACTGACGACGCTGAGCATAGCTGGCGCGCATTTTCTTCAGATGGCGCCAGAAATGGCCTTCGCGGATAAAATCAGCCAGCGTCTGCTGCCACAACGTCGGCACGCTACAGCTCATCAGCGCCGCCTGTTGGCGAAACTGCGCCACCAGCGGTTCCGGCACCACCAGCCACGCTGCGCGTAATGCCGGGAAAAACGTTTTACTGAACGCACCGGCGTAGATGACGCGCTGCGGGGCGTCGAGGCTTTTTAGCGGCGGCAGCGGCTTGCCGCGATAGCGGAATTCGCTATCGTAATCATCTTCGATAATCCACGCGTTATTCTGCGCCGCCCATAGCAGGAGCTGTCTGCGCCGGGTCAATGAGAGCGCAACGCCGAGCGGGCTTTGATGAGCCGGCGTCAGCAGCGCAAAATTCGCGTTTGGGTAATGCCGCTGCGCCCAGCCAATATCCATTCCGTCTTCGTCAACCGGAACCGGGCAGATCGCCACCCCTTCGCCGCTCACGATCGGCCGGATAAGCGGAAATCCCGGATCCTCCATCCACATTTGCTGGCCCGGCCGGGACAGGGTTCGCAGAATGAGGCTCATCGACGCCGCGTAGCTACCCGTCACCAGCACCTGCTCAGGACGACACTCTATACTGCGCGACAGGCGCAAATAATCGACGATCGCCTGCCGAAGCGTCGGGTCCCCGCAGGGATCGCCGGGCGCGAGATCGAAACGCGTTTGCGTACGCAGCCGGCGCCCCATGATCCGCGTCCACAGACCGCGTGGAAACAGATCCAGCGCGGGCAGCCCAAGCTGAAGCGGCAGCGGCGCCGTCGGTTCATCGCCGGTAACAGAGCGTTCAGGCACGCTTTGCTGTGGGCTGAGGCGATCGCTGACAAAGGTTCCCGCCTGCCCGCGCCGCTCCAGCCAGCCCTGCGCTACCAGCTCTCCCCAGGCGTTTTCAATCGTTGCTCGCGATACGCCAAGCTCCTGAGCATAGACCCGACTCGCCGGCAGCCTGCTGCCCGGCGCCAGCTCGCCGCGCTCAATTGCCTGCTTGAGCTGTCGGGCGATACGCTGGTAATGCGGGATTTTTTTGGCATCCATCATGGTCTGCTTTTTTCATCACAATATGGCTATCTTATGCAGTCCATTATAGTGCTATTTTCCTCGCGTCTTAATGAGGAGAGTAAAATGAACACACTACGTCAGCCGTACAATGAACTGAGCCCGGAAGTCTATAACGCTCTGGTTAAGGCCAAGATTACGCTGGAAAAAAGCGAGCTGGACGGCGCGCTGATAGAACTGGTGTATTTGCGGGTATCGCAAATCAACGGCTGCGCCTTCTGCCTGGAGATGCACAGCAAAGCCCTGCGTCAATCCGGCGTGGCGCAAAACAAACTGGACGCCCTGGCAGGCTGGCGGGTGAGCGCCCATTTCAGCGATGCGGAACGCGCGGCGCTGGCGTGGGCTGAATCGGTCACCCATATCGCCGAAAGCCATGCGGAAGACGCTGTTTATCTACCGCTCCTCGATCATTTTAACGCCCGGCAGATTAGCGATCTGACTTTCGCCATCAGCCTGATGAACGCCTTTAACCGCCTGGCGGTAAGCATGCGTCTGTAATTTTTCGGTAAGAAATCCCGTCCCCCGGCGGATCTTTCCTCGGGGGCCAGTCTTTACAAAAACCATATATATTGAGTTGTTGAACTTTTAAATAACTACATCTAGTATTTCCTTCAACGATAACCCATAGCACGCGGCGCCAGTTTTTGCGTCGTGCTGTTATCTTAAATGGAAATACGAATCATGCGCATTACTATTTACACTAAAAATGACTGCGTGCAATGCCATGCCACGAAACGGGCCATGGAAACCCGCGGGTTTGAGTTCGACATGGTCAATATTGACCATCATCCTGAAGCCGTCGATATGCTGCGCGAGCAAGGCTTCCGCCAGCTACCGGTGGTGATTGCCGGGGAGACCCGCTGGTCCGGCTTCCGTCCCGATATGATTAACCGCCTGCGTCCAACAGCCTCAGCGGCCAGCCTATGAGCCTGATCGTCTACTTCTCCAGCAGTTCCGAAAACACGCATCGGTTCGTCCAGCGTCTGGGGCTGCCCGCCGTGCGTATACCGCTTAACGAACGCGAGCGCATTCAGGTAGACGAACCCTACATTCTTATCGTCCCCAGCTATGGCGGCGGCGGCACGGCGGGCGCAGTACCCCGCCAGGCGATCCGTTTTCTCAACGATCCGCATAACCGCCAGCTCATTCGCGGCGTCATCGCTGCGGGTAACCGCAATTTCGGCGAGGCCTACGGTCGGGCGGGTGACGTCATCAAGCAGAAATGCGGCGTACCGTACCTCTATCGCTTTGAGCTGATGGGCACCCCGCAAGATGTCGACAACGTGCGTAAAGGAGTAAGCGAATTTTGGCAACGACAACCGCAGAACGTATAACCACCGAGGCGCCGGATTTCCATGCCCTCAACGCGATGCTGAATCTCTACGACAGCAATGGTCGCATCCCGTTTGACAAAGATCGCCAGGCAGTGGCGGCGTTTATGGCCAACCACGTTGAGCCGAATACCGTGCCCTTCGCCAGCCAGGACGACAAGCTGACGTGGCTGGTCGCCGAAGGCTATTACGATGCCAGGGTCCTGGCGCGCTACGATCGCCAGTTTATTCTTGAGCTGTTTACCTATGCGCAAAACGGCGGTTTTTGCTTCCAGACCTTTCTCGGCGCATGGAAGTTTTATACCAGCTACGCGCTGAAAACCTTTGATGGTAAGCGCTACCTTGAAGGCTTTGCCGACCGCACCTGTATGGTGGCCCTGAGCCTGGCGCAGGGTAACGAGGCGCTGGCCCACCAGCTAACCGATGAGATCCTCTCCGGGCGTTTCCAGCCCGCTACGCCGACGTTCCTCAACGCTGGTAAACAGCAGCGCGGCGAACTGGTCTCCTGTTTCCTGCTGCGTATCGAAGATAATATGGAATCGATTGGCCGGGCGGTGAATTCGGCGCTACAGCTATCGAAACGCGGCGGCGGCGTGGCGTTTCTGCTCTCTAATCTTCGCGAAGCCGGGGCGCCGATCAAGCGTATCGAAAATCAGTCCTCCGGCGTCGTACCGGTGATGAAAATGCTCGAAGATGCCTTCTCCTATGCCAACCAGCTCGGCGCGCGTCAGGGGGCCGGCGCGGTCTATCTGCATGCCCATCATCCCGATATCCTGCGTTTCCTCGATACCAAACGCGAGAATGCCGATGAAAAAATCCGCATAAAAACGCTCTCGCTCGGGGTCGTCATTCCGGATATTACCTTTCAGCTAGCGAAGGAAGACGCGCAGATGGCGCTGTTCTCGCCCTACGACGTCGAACGTCTGTACGGTAAACCGTTCGGCGATATCGCGGTAAGCGAAATGTATGCGCAACTGGTGGCCGACGAGCGGGTATGCAAGCGCTGGATCCGCGCCCGCGATCTGTTCCAGCGGCTGGCGGAAATTCAATTTGAATCCGGCTACCCGTACATCATGTTTGAAGACACGGTTAACCGCGCGAACCCAATTGCCGGGCGCATCAATATGAGCAACCTGTGTTCGGAGATCCTGCAGGTCAACGCGCCTTCCACCTTTGATGAAAACCTGGATTACGCCAGCATCGGCCAGGATATCTCCTGCAACCTCGGCTCGCTGAATATCGCCCACACCATGGACTCTCCCGACTTTGCCCGCACGGTCGAAGTTGCCGTGCGCGGTCTGACGGCGGTGTCCGATATGAGCGATATCCGTTCGGTGCCGTCGGTCGCGGCGGGTAATGCCGCTTCACACGCCATCGGCCTCGGACAGATGAATCTGCACGGCTATCTGGCGCGCGAGGGCATCGCCTACGGTAGCGAGGAAGGGCTGGATTTCACCAATTTCTATTTCTATACCATTACCTGGCACGCGCTGCGCACTTCAATGCTGATAGCACGTGAAAGAGGGACCCGTTTTGCCGGATTCGAGCAGTCGCGGTACGCCAGCGGCGACTATTTCCGGCCCTACCTGGAAGGCGACTGGCAGCCGAAAACGGCAAAAGTCCGCGCGCTGTTTGCCCGCTCCGCGATTACCCTGCCCGACCGCGATATGTGGCGGCAGCTGCGCGATGACGTGATGCGCTACGGCATCTATAACCGCAACCTACAGGCGGTGCCGCCCACCGGATCTATTTCGTACATCAACCACGCGACCTCCAGCATCCATCCGATCGTGTCGAAGATAGAGATCCGCAAGGAGGGGAAAACCGGACGCGTCTATTATCCGGCGCCGTTTATGACCAACGACAACCTGGCGCTGTATCAGGATGCTTACGAAATCGGCCCGCAGAAGATCATCGACACCTACGCCGAGGCGACGCGTCATGTCGATCAGGGGCTGTCGCTGACTCTGTTCTTCCCCGATACCGCGACCACGCGCGATATCAATAAAGCGCAAATTTACGCGTGGAAGAAAGGCATCAAAACGCTCTATTACATCCGTCTGCGCCAGCTGGCGCTGGAAGGTACCGAAATCGAAGGCTGCGTGTCCTGCGCGCTGTAAGGAGAACAGGATGACCCATTTATCGCGCGTCAGCGCCATCAACTGGAACAAAATTGAAGACGATAAGGATCTGGAGGTCTGGAATCGGCTGACCAGCAACTTCTGGCTACCGGAGAAGGTGCCGCTGTCTAACGATATCCCCGCCTGGCAAACGCTTTCCCCGGCGGAGCAGCAGCTGACAATCCGCGTCTTCACCGGCCTGACGCTGCTTGATACCATCCAGAATACCGTTGGCGCCCCGGCGCTGATGGCCGACGCTCTCACCCCGCACGAGGAGGCGGTACTGTCGAACGTCAGCTTTATGGAGGCGGTACACGCTCGCTCCTACAGCTCCATTTTCTCTACTCTCTGCCAGACTAAAGACGTCGATGCCGCTTACGCCTGGAGCGAACAAAACGCGCCGCTGCAGCGTAAAGCGCAGCTGATGCTGGAGTACTACCAGGCTGATGAACCGCTGAAGAAAAAAATCGCCAGCGTTTTTCTCGAATCATTCCTTTTCTATTCCGGCTTCTGGCTGCCGATGTACTTCTCCAGCCGGGGGAAGATGACCAACACCGCCGATCTGATTCGCCTGATCATCCGCGATGAAGCGGTACACGGTTATTACATTGGCTACAAATTCCAGAAAGGGCTGGAAATAGTCAGCGCCGAGAAGCGTGAAGAGATGAAAAACTTCGCCCTCGATCTGCTGATGGATCTGTATGACAACGAGCTGGCCTATACCCGCGAGCTGTATGGCGATAGCGGCTGGGTTGAAGAGGTTAACGCCTTCCTGTGCTATAACGCCAACAAGGCGCTGATGAATCTCGGCTACGAGGCGCTGTTCCCGGCGGAAATGGCTGCCGTCAACCCGGCGATCCTCGCTGCGCTTTCGCCGAATGCCGACGAAAACCACGACTTCTTCTCCGGCTCGGGTTCGTCGTATGTCATGGGAAAAGCGGAAGAAACCGTCGATAGCGATTGGGACTTTTAGCCTTACTTTCACCAGGAATATATCTGCATATTTCCTGGTGATTTATTTCACATTATTCATTTTCATCCCACTCAATATCTTTCGGTCATCACTGCGTCATATTCAACAGAATGCCATCGATTTCCGCCCGAATTAAGCTAACATAACTAAAAAATATCAACCATGAGCAATTCCCGCTCAGCCCTTATATCACGGGGGATGTACCGGAATTGTCCCTTGTGCATTCCCGCAGTAATTCGCCATAAAGGGTTGTCACAGATTCTCAGTATGTTAGGGTGTAAAAAAGCAATTATCACCACCGGGTACCATATCGATATTAATAAATAACAGGAAACGCTCTATTGCATGGCAATTAAATTAGAAATCAAGAATCTCTATAAGATATTTGGCGAGCACCCGCAGCGGGCTTTCAAATATATCGAAAAAGGACTATCGAAAGAACAAATACTGGAAAAGACGGGGTTGTCGCTTGGCGTAAAGAACGCCAGTCTGACCATTGAAGAAGGCGAGATATTCGTCATCATGGGGCTCTCCGGATCGGGGAAATCGACCATGGTTCGCCTTCTCAATCGCCTGATTGAACCCACCCGCGGCCAGGTTCTGATCGACGGTGTCGATATCGCTAAAATCTCTGAGGCCGAGCTTCGCGAAGTGCGCAGGAAAAAGATTGCAATGGTTTTTCAATCATTTGCCCTTATGCCGCACATGACCGTACTGGATAATGCCGCTTTCGGCATGGAGCTGGCCGGCGTGCCGACTCAGGAACGCCAGGAGAAAGCGCTGGAGGCGCTGCGTCAGGTAGGTCTGGAAAACTACGCTCACGCCTGGCCGGACGAGCTCTCCGGCGGCATGCGTCAGCGCGTTGGTCTCGCCCGCGCGCTGGCGATCAACCCCGATATTCTGTTAATGGATGAAGCCTTCTCGGCGCTCGATCCCTTAATTCGTACGGAAATGCAGGATGAGCTAACTAAATTACAGGCCAGACATCAGCGCACCGTGGTATTTATTTCCCACGACCTTGATGAAGCCATGCGAATTGGCGATCGCATTGCCATTATGCAAAATGGTGAAGTGGTTCAGGTCGGTACGCCGGATGAAATACTCAATAATCCTGCCAATGATTATGTTCGAACCTTCTTCCGCGGCGTCGATATTAGCCAGGTATTCAGTGCCAAAGATATTGCCCGCCGTAGTCCGGTTGGCCTGATTCGTAAAACGCCAGGTTTCGGCCCGCGTTCCGCGCTGAAATTACTTCAGGATGAAGACCGCGAATATGGCTACGTCATTGAACGCGGGAATAAGTTTGTTGGCATTGTTTCCATCGATTCCCTGAAAGCCGCGCTGAGCGAGGGTCAGGGAATTGATGCGGCGTTAATCGACTCCCCACAGGCGGTGGATGCGCAAACGCCGCTCAGCGAGCTGCTCTCTCACGTCGGCCATGCACCGTGCGCGGTGCCGGTTGTCGATGAAGGGCACCAGTACATCGGCATCATTTCAAAACGCATGCTGCTGCAGGCTTTAGATCGCGAGGGGGCAAACAATGGCTGATCAATCTAACCCGTGGGACACCGCACCGGCGGCGGATAGCGCCGCGCAATCCGCCGATGCGTGGGGCACTTCTACGCCAGCACCGACCGATGGCGGCGGTGCCGACTGGCTAAGCAGCGCGCCTGCGCCGCAGCCGGAACACTTCAATATAATGGATCCGTTCCATAAAACGCTGATTCCGCTCGATAGCTGGGTCACGCACGGCATCGACTGGGTAGTGATGCATTTCCGTCCGATTTTCCAGGGGATCCGCGTACCGGTGGATTACATCCTGAGCGCCTTCCAGCAACTGCTGCTGGGCATGCCGGCGCCGGTGGCGATTATTATTTTCTCGCTGATTGCCTGGCAGATTTCCAGCATCGGCATGGGCGCGGCGACGCTGATTTCGCTGATCGCCATCGGCGCTATCGGCGCCTGGTCGCAGGCGATGGTAACCCTGGCGCTGGTGCTGACCGCGCTGCTGTTTTGTATGCTGATCGGCCTGCCGCTTGGGATATGGCTGGCGCGGAGCCCGCGGGCGGCGAAGATTATCCGTCCGCTGTTGGATGCGATGCAAACCACCCCGGCGTTCGTTTATCTCGTGCCCATCGTCATGCTGTTCGGTATCGGTAACGTTCCGGGCGTGGTAGTGACCATTATCTTCGCCCTACCGCCGATTGTTCGTCTGACTATTCTGGGGATTAACCAGGTGCCGGCGGATCTGATTGAAGCTTCGCGCTCCTTCGGCGCCAGCCCGCGTCAGATGCTGTTTAAGGTTCAGCTGCCTCTGGCCATGCCGACCATTATGGCCGGGGTTAACCAGACGCTAATGCTGGCCCTGTCGATGGTGGTGATTGCCTCAATGATTGCCGTTGGCGGTCTTGGCCAGATGGTACTACGCGGCATCGGTCGCCTTGATATGGGTCTGGCCACCGTTGGCGGCGTCGGGATTGTTATCCTCGCCATTATTCTTGACCGTCTGACTCAGGCCGTAGGACGGGACTCGCGCAGCCGCGGCAACCGCCGCTGGTACGCAACCGGCCCTCTGGGGCTGATTACTCGCCCTTTCTGTAAATAAGAGCACATCCCCCCCTGCCGGGGGGATGGACTTCCCTTCTGACAAATAAAGGAACAACGATGCGACATACAGCGATCCTTGCCACAGCGTTTACCGCCCTCATTTCGACCACCGCCTTCGCGGCGGATCTGCCTGGTAAAGGCATTACCGTAAAACCAGCACAGAGCACAATTTCGGAAGAGACCTTCCAGACCCTGCTGGTCAGCCGCGCGCTGGAAAAGCTCGGCTATACCGTCGATAAGCCGAGCGAAGTTGACTATAACGTCGCCTACACCTCGATCGCCGCAGGTGATACCACCTACATCGCCACCAACTGGCAGCCGCTGCATGACGATATGTACGCAGCCGCCGGCGGTGATAAAAAATTCTACCGCGAAGGCGTGTTTGTGAATGGGGCGGCGCAGGGCTACCTGATTGATAAGAAAACGGCCGAGCAGTACCACATCAAATCTATCGACCAGCTAAAAGATCCGAAAATCGCCAAACTTTTTGACACCAACGGCGACGGCAAAGCCGATCTGACCGGCTGTACGCCAGGCTGGGGCTGTGAAGCGGTCATCAACCATCAGCTTGATGCCTACGGCCTGAGCAATACGGTAGTGCATAATCAGGGCAACTATGCGGCGATGATGGCCGATACCATCGCCCGCTATAAGGAGGGCAAACCGGTGATCTACTACACCTGGACGCCTTACTGGGTCAGCGACGTGCTGAAGCCGGGTAAAGATGTCGTCTGGCTGCAGGTGCCGTTCTCTTCCCTGCCGGGCGAACAGAAAGATATTGATACCAAGCTGCCAAACGGCATGAACTATGGCTTCCCGGTGAACACAATGCATATTGTCGCCAACAAATCCTGGGCCGAGAAAAACCCGGCGGCGGCGAAACTGTTCAGCATCATGAAGCTGCCGATTGCCGATATCAACGCCGAAAATGCCATGATGCACGCGGGACATGGTTCTGAGGCAGATATCCAGGGCCACGTCGATGGCTGGATCAAAGCCCACCAGCAGCAGTTTGACGGCTGGGTGGAAGAAGCGCTGGCCGCGCAGAAATAGTCTCCCAATTTATAGCCAATTCCCGGAGGCGATACTACACATCTGTCCGGGCTACAAAACCCGTAGCCCGGGCAAGGCGCTTTGCGTCGCCCCCGGGGAAGACGGCCTCCTGCACAACACGACATCTCCTGTTCTAAATGATGGATTGATATGCAAATAAACTGCATAACTTTAGCCATCAACGTTTTCGTTACTGTTAAGCCGCGCCGCTCTCTGCTAAGGTAAATCCACCTGATTAATCATGTGATTTTCACGTGAGTTATTAATAAGCAACTCCTATGGAAAACCCTGACGCATTGATGCACACTCCCCCCGCTGACGAGGCGACGCTGGCTGAAGGCATTAAGGACAGCCTGCCGATCGTCATCAGCTATATTCCCGTCGCCTTCGCCTTCGGTCTCAACGCCACTAAGCTTGGCTTTACTCCGCTGGAAAGCCTGTTCTTCTCCTGCATTATTTACGCCGGCGCCAGCCAGTTCGTGATCACCGCCATGCTGGCCGCAGGAAGCTCGCTATGGGTCGCCGCGCTCACCGTCATGGCGATGGACGTTCGCCATGTGCTGTACGGCCCGTCCCTGCGCAGCCGCATTCAGCGCGCGATGAGCAAGAAAAAAACCGCACTCTGGGCATTCGGCCTGACCGATGAAGTTTTTGCCGCTGCCACCGCTAAGCTGGTCCGCGACAATCGACGCTGGAGCGATAACTGGATGATCGGCATCGCTTTTATGTCCTGGGCTTCATGGGTCTTCGGCACGCTGATCGGCGCTTATTCGGGCAGCGGCCTGCTGACTAACTTTCCGGCAGTGGAAGCGGCGCTGGGCTTTATGCTGCCGGCGCTGTTTATGAGCTTTTTACTCGCCTCATTCCAGCGCAAGCAGTCGCTGAGCGTTACCGCCGCGCTGGCAGGCGCGCTGGCTGGCATGATTCTGTTTTCCATACCCGCGGCGATCCTTGCCGGGATTGTCTGCGGCTGCCTGACTGCTCTGGTGCAGGCCAGCATTCAGGGGATGCCCGATGAACAGTGATGTCTTCATTCTCGGCGTCGTGGTCGGCTGCGTGAACTATCTCTTTCGCTATCTGCCGCTGCGCCTGCGCGCCGGAAACGTGCGTCCGACTCGCCGCGGCCCGGTCAGCGTCCTGCTCGATACCATCGGCATCGCCTCCATTTGCGCGCTGCTGGTTGTCTCCAGCGTGCCGGAAATCCTCCATGACGCCCGCCGCCTGCTGCCCACATTAGCAGGCTTCGCCGCGTTGGGCCTGGCGTTTTGGAAAACACGCAGCATAATTACGCCTACGCTTTTGAGCGCGCTAACCTACGGTGTTGTCTGGAAAATCAGCGTATGGCTATAAGCTTAAAGTATAAGTTTTTGTCAATAATTGATTTGATTTATTTGTCACAATAGTTATTATATCGGCTGTAATTAATGAGGTCATAACCAAAATGGATAGTTCGTTTACTCCCATTGAGCAAATGCTCAAGTTCCGCGCCAGCCGTCACGAAGACTTCCCTTTTCAGGAAATTCTGCTTACTCGTCTTTGCATGCATATGCAGGGAAAACTGCTGGAAAACCGTAACAAGATGCTGAAAGCGCAAGGGATTAACGAGACATTGTTTATGGCGCTGATCACGCTTGAGTCTCAGGAAAACCACAGCATTCAGCCTTCCGAGCTGAGCTGCGCGCTGGGCTCTTCGCGAACCAACGCCACGCGCATTGCCGACGAGCTGGAAAAACGCGGCTGGATCGAGCGCCGCGAAAGCGATAACGATCGTCGCTGCCTGCATCTACAGCTTACCGAAAAAGGGCATCAGTTCCTGCGCGAAGTCTTACCGCCGCAGCACAACTGCCTGCATCAGCTCTGGTCCTCTTTAAGCACCAGCGAAAAGGATCAGCTTGAGCACATCACCCGTAAGCTGCTTGGTCGCCTTGACCAAATGGAAGAGGATGGCGTGCTTGCGGAGTCTCTGCGCTAAGCGCGGAACCAACCGCTCACCAATTTTTCTGGATTGACAAGGAAAACGGACAGGCCAGCAGATCTTTCTGCTGGCCTTTCTGATAAACAGGTCGGCTCAGCCGATGTGAAATAATAAGATCGTGGAGAATAACATGAGCGCAAATGCGGAGAGCCAAACCCCGCAGCAACCGGGCAGCAAAAAAGGGAAGCGTAAAGGCGCCCTCCTGCTGCTGACCTTGCTCTTTATTATTGTTGCCGTGGCATACGGGATTTATTGGTTTTTGGTACTGCGTCACTACGAAGAGACCGACGACGCGTACGTGGCAGGGAATCAGGTACAGATTATGGCCCAGGTGTCCGGCAGCGTGACGAAAGTCTGGGCCGACAACACCGACTACGTGCAAAAAGGCGATCCGCTGGTCACCCTCGACCAGACCGACGCCCAGCAGGCATTTGAAAAAGCGCAAACCCAGCTGGCCGCCAGCGTACGTCAAACGCGCCAGCAGATGATCAACAGCAAGCAGCTGCAGGCCAGCATCGAAGTGAAAAAAACCGCGCTTTCCCAGGCGCAAACCGACCTTAACCGTCGTATTCCGCTGGGCGCGGCCAACCTGATTGGCCGCGAAGAGCTGCAGCATGCGCGCGACACGGTTGCCAGCGCGCAGGCCGAACTGGACGTGGCGATTCAGCAATACAACGCCAACCAGGCGATCGTTCTGGGCACGAAGCTGGAACAACAGCCTGCGGTCCTGCAAGCGGCCACCGAAGTGCGTAACGCCTGGCTGGCCCTGCAGCGGACGAAGATCGTCAGCCCAATTAGCGGCTACGTTTCTCGCCGTTCCGTTCAGCCCGGCGCGCAAATCACCACCACTACCCCGCTGATGGCCGTCGTTCCGGCGACCAACCTGTGGATTGACGCCAACTTCAAAGAAACGCAGCTGGCGCACATGCGTATTGGTCAGCCTGCCACCGTGATCAGCGACATTTATGGTGATGATGTGAAATACACCGGTAAAGTCGTCGGTCTCGATATGGGGACCGGGAGCGCCTTCTCGCTGCTGCCTGCGCAGAACGCTACCGGCAACTGGATCAAAGTGGTTCAGCGCCTGCCGGTACGTATCGAGCTGGATGAAAAACAGCTGGCAGAGCACCCGCTGCGCATCGGCCTTTCGACGCTGGTTGAAGTGAACACCACCGACCGCGGCGGCGAGATGCTGGCAAGCCAGGTACGTAGCGCTCCGGTTTACGAAAGCAATGCCCGTGAAATCGGCCTTGAGCCGGTCAATAAGCTGATAAACGACATCATCCAGGCCAACGCCGGATAATTCGGGGTGAGCGTAATGCAACAGCAAAAACCGCTGGAAGGCGCGCAGCTGGTCATTATGACCATTGCGCTGTCGCTCGCGACCTTTATGCAGGTGCTGGACTCCACCATCGCCAACGTGGCCATCCCCACCATCGCCGGTAACCTTGGCTCATCGTTGAGCCAGGGGACCTGGGTTATCACCTCGTTTGGGGTGGCGAACGCTATCTCCATTCCGATTACCGGCTGGCTGGCAAAGCGCGTTGGCGAAGTGAAGCTATTCCTCTGGTCGACGGTGGCGTTCGCTATCGCCTCCTGGGCCTGCGGCGTCTCCAACAGCCTGACGATGCTGATTTTCTTCCGCGTGATACAGGGGATCGTCGCCGGTCCGCTGATCCCGCTGTCGCAAAGTCTGCTGCTCAGCAACTACCCGCCCGCCAAGCGGTCAATCGCGCTGGCGCTGTGGTCAATGACGGTGATCGTCGCGCCGATTTGCGGCCCGATTCTCGGCGGCTATATCAGCGACAACTACCACTGGGGCTGGATCTTCTTCATCAACGTGCCGATTGGCATCGCCGTGGTGGTGATGACGCTGCAAACGCTGCGCAACCGGGAAACCCGCACCGAACAGCGGCGGATCGACGGCGTGGGCCTGGCGCTGCTGATTATCGGTATCGGTAGCCTGCAGGTAATGCTCGACCGGGGTAAAGAGCTGGACTGGTTCGCCTCCAACGAGATCATCATCCTGACGATTGTCGCGGTGGTGGCGATAAGTTTCCTGATCGTCTGGGAGCTAACCGACGACAACCCCATCGTCGATCTGTCGCTCTTCAAGTCGCGAAACTTTACCATCGGCTGCCTGTGCATCAGCCTCGCCTATATGCTCTACTTCGGCGCTATCGTGCTGTTGCCGCAGCTATTGCAGGAGGTATACGGCTATACCGCTACCTGGGCCGGTCTGGCTTCGGCGCCGGTCGGGGTGATCCCGGTTATCCTGTCGCCGATTATCGGCCGCTTTGCGCATAAGCTGGATATGCGTCGGCTGGTCACCTTTAGCTTTATCATGTACGCGGTCTGTTTCTACTGGCGCGCATGGACCTTCGAACCGGGAATGGACTTTGGCGCCTCGGCGTGGCCGCAGTTTATCCAGGGCTTCGCGGTGGCCTGCTTCTTTATGCCGTTGACCACCATCACCCTGTCCGGCCTGCCGCCGGAAAGGCTGGCGGCGGCGTCGAGCCTGTCGAACTTCACGCGTACGCTGGCGGGGTCTATCGGCACCTCGATTACCACCACCATGTGGACGAACCGCGAGGCGCTGCACCATGCGCAGCTTACCGAGTCGGTGACGCCATACAATCCCAACGCCCAGCAGATGTACGACCAGCTGCAGGGATTAGGAATGACGCAACAGCAGGCATCCGGCTGGATAGCGCAGCAGATTACCAACCAGGGGCTGATTATCTCCGCCAACGAAATTTTCTGGTTCTCGGCGGCGGTGTTTATCCTTCTGCTCGGGCTGGTATGGTTTGCCAGACCGCCGTTTAGCGCCGGGGGCGGCGGCGGCGGCGCGCATTAAGATTTACCCTGAAGGGATCTGCGGATCCCTTTTTTATTGCCCAAAACGCAGATTGTCCAGTTTGCGCTAGTCGATGTCCGGTTTGCTGGAGATCGCTTTTGCCCACCTCATGCACGATGAAGATCCGCTAAGAAGGAGAAAATCATGCTGACTCAACCCGGTGAAAAATACCGCCCCTATCCGCCGATCGCCCTGCCTGACCGCTGCTGGCCAGAGCAGCAAATAACCCGCGCCCCGCGCTGGCTCTCTACCGATCTGCGCGACGGCAACCAGGCGCTGGCCGAGCCGATGGATAGCGCGCGCAAGCTGCAGTTCTGGGATTTACTGCTGGAGTGTGGTTTTAAAGAGATTGAGGTTGCCTTTCCCTCCGCCTCACAAACCGACTTCAACTTTGTACGTCAACTGATTGAAGAGCAGCGCATTCCGCAGGATGTGACGATTCAGGTACTGACCCAGGCGCGGGAAGATTTGATCCTGCGTACGTTTGCCGCTCTGCGCGATGCCCACCGCGCTACCGTACACCTCTATAACGCCACCGCGCCGCTGTTTCGCGAGCTGGTTTTTGGAATGGACAAAGCGCAGGTGATCGACCTGGCGACCCGCGCGACCCGGCTTATCCGTCAGCAGTGCGAGCAGCAGCCGCTGACCCGCTGGCAATACGAGTACTCTCCGGAAACCTTTTGCTTCACCGAGCCGGAATTCGCGCTGGAGATTTGCGAGGCGGTGGCGGAAATCTGGCAGCCCTGCGCCGAACGGCCGATGATTATCAATCTGCCCGCGACGGTAGAAGTGAGCACGCCCAACGTATATGCCGATCAAATTGAGCATTTTTGCCGTCACTTTTCGCGCCGCGCCGATGTGTGCATCAGCGTCCATCCGCATAACGATCGGGGTACCGGCGTTGCCAGCGCGGAGCTGGCGGTGATGGCAGGCGCCGACCGCGTCGAAGGCTGCCTGTTCGGCAACGGCGAGCGCACCGGTAACGTCTGCCTGGTGACGCTGGCGATGAATCTCTACAGCCAGGGCATCGATCCCCGGCTCAAATTCTCCGGGATGAAGCGGGTGGTCGAAATCGTCGAAAGCTGCAATCAGATCCCGGTTCATCCGCGCCATCCCTGGGCGGGCAGTCTGGCCTACACCGCCTTTTCCGGCTCGCATCAGGATGCCATTAAAAAGGGATTCGATGCCCGCCGGCCCGGCGAACGCTGGGAAATGCCCTACCTGCCTATCGATCCGCAGGATATCGGCTGCAGCTACGAGGCGGTGATCCGCGTTAACAGCCAGTCCGGCAAAAGCGGGAGCGCATGGCTGATTGAACAGAATCATGGCCTCAAGCTTCCGCGTGCGCTGCAGCAGGATTTTAGCCTGCACGTCCAGCACGAAACCGACGCTCACGGGAAAGAGATGACCCAGAATGCGCTATGGCAGCTGTTTCGCGCGCGCTACGGACTGCTCCCCCAGCCGCCGCTTGCGCTGCTGGATTACCAAAGCGATAGCCAGCAGGACGGCCAGCTTTCTCTGCAGGCTACCCTGCGCATCGCCGGTGAAACGCGACGACTGCAGAGCCGCGGCAACGGCCTGCTGTCCGCCGCCGCCGCCGGGCTTAGCGTCCTGTTAAGGCAAAACTTCGTGATTAAAGATTATCATGAGCACACCCTGGGTGAACGCAGCGACAGCCGTTCAGTGGCCTATATTCGCTGCATCTTCCCGAATGGCGAGAGCCGTTGGGGGGTCGGAATTGATAACGATGTGGCGCGCGCCTCGCTGCAGGCGCTGTGCAACGCGATGAGCGAAAACCATCACTCCGGCGAGCGGAAGTAATCGCTGGGGGTCACGCCTAACACCCGGCGAAACATGGCGCTAAAAGCGCTGTGGCTGCCGTAGCCGAGATCCAGCGCCACCCGCAGTACCGAATGCCCCTGCGCCAGGCGAACCAGCGCTTCCATCAGCTTCGCCCGGCGCACCCACTCGCTCCAGGTGAGCGTGGTCTGCTGCTGAAAATGGCGATTCAGCGTGCGCTCGCTCATGCTGCTCTCTTTCGCCGCCGCGGCGCTGCCCCACGGCTCTCCTGGCGCTTCTCGTACCTTCTGGCATAAACGGCGCAGCGCTTCGCTTTGCGGCTCCGGCAGGCCAAACGGCAGCACCGCCATACCGCGAATCTCATCGAGGATCAGTTCGTAGATTCGTTCATCGCGGCTGCCCGGCGCGTAAGATTCCGCCAGCGTCAGCGACGCGACAATCAGTTCACGCAGCAGCGGAGTGATCTGTACTATCTGGCAGGTTGAAGGGAGATCGGCGCGGGCAAGGGGATCGATAAACAGGGTTCGCGCAGCCGCCGCGCCGGTAATCCGTAGCGTATGCGGCGTACCGGCGGGCAGCCAGACGCCTCGCCCCGGCGGCACAACCCAATAACCCTGCGCGGTTTCCACCCGTACTACGCCGCTGAGGATATGTAACAGCTGAGCGCAATCGTGCTGATGCCAGGGTTCGCTATCGCCATGGGCATAATCATGGGCAAAAGGCACCAGTGAGCGATGCTGGAAGTTGAGGGTTAAAGTCGTCGACATTGCGGCGTTGATGAATTGCGGCCCGGCAGCCTTCGCCGGGCCGTAGCGATAGCACTAGATGTGCAGCTCTTGCAGTTTTTCTTTCGGCAGCGCCAGCTCGTCGTTGCTGTTGACGCGGACATCACGCTCAATGATATGGCGAGCGATTTCCTGGGCTTCTTCCAGCGAGTGCATGGTGTAGGTTCCGCACTGGTAAACGTTCAGCTCCGGGATCTGGTTCTGATCTTTCACCTTCAGCACGTCGGCCATCGCCGCTTTCCAGGCATCCGCGACGCGCTGCTCGTCCGGCGTACCGATCAGGCTCATATAGAACCCGGTACGGCAGCCCATCGGAGAGATGTCGATAATTTCCACACCATTGCCGTTCAGGTGATCGCGCATAAAGCCGGCAAACAGGTGCTCAAGGGTGTGAATACCTCTTTCCGGCATCACTTCCTGGTTTGGTACGCAGAATCGCAGATCGAAAACGGTGATTTCATCGCCGTGAGGCGTGTTCATTTTCTTCGCCACGCGCACCGCAGGCGCTTCCATTCGGGTATGGTCGACTGTGAAACTATCTAACAACGGCATTCTTCACCTCCGATAGTGATTTTTTTAAAAATAAAATGAACTCTTTTTGAGGCAGCGAGTCTGAGTATATGAAAGACGCGCATTTATTATCATCATCATCCCTGAATCAGAGATGAAAGTTTGGCCACAGTGATGTGGCCGTTTTCTTTTTTACGGCTCGTAAAACTACGCATGCCTCGCCAGTAGCGCTTCAAACGACTCGCTGTCCGCCGCTTCCACCTTCTTCTGACGCTGTACCGACGCTTCGCGTTCGGCAGCAAAATCCGCTTCGCTTAAAATTTCCAGCGGCTCTTCGCGCAGCAACGTCCGATACCGATCGGCCAGCTCTCTGCCGGTACCGCCAATCCCCTCTTCAAGCATAGAACGCAGAACGCGCGCCGAGAAGGTTAATTCCGGGTTGTCAAAGCAGACGACCAGCTCATCGCAGGCCTGCTGATAAGCCTGACATCCGTGAATGCTATCCAGCGTTTGCGCCACGCGGCGTAAATCGCGGAACAGATCTTTGCCGACCTGAGCCAGCGGGTACTGGGCGGTTTCGCAGCCAATACCCAACGTCAGGCCCGGCTTGCGGCCTTCCAGAATCACCCGATTCCAGTTAGTGCGCGTGCACAGCAGCTCGTCGCTGCTCATTTCCGGCGCATCGGCCAGCACGCACCAGACCATAAACAGATCGAGGAAACGTACCTGCTGTTCGTCAACGCCAATCGGTGAGAACGGGTTGATATCCAGGGAGCGGACTTCGATATATTCAATGCCGCCGCGCAGCAGCGCGTCGGAAGGCGTTTCACCGCTGCGGGTCACGCGTTTCGGCCGAATCGGCGCGTACAGCTCGTTTTCGATCTGCAGCACGTTGCTGTTAATTTGCAGACGCTTGCCGTCTTTCTCCAGCCCGATATTCTCATACTCTTCGGATGGCGTTTTAATCGCCCGCTTCAATCCTGCCACATACTCATGCAGATCGTTAAACGTAATTCCGAGATTGCTTTGCGACTTATTGGTATAGCCGAGATCGCTCAGGCGCAATGAGGTCGCATAAGGCAGGTAGTACATGCCGTTGCTGGCTTTCTCAAACGGCAGCGTGGTCGGCTTCCCTTGCAGGAACGACGAACAAATAGCCGGGGAAGCGCCGAACAGGTACGGGATGACCCACCCAAAACGATAGTAGTTGCGAATAGATCGGAAATAGCCGGCAGAAATGGCCTCTTTCCCGCTTTCAGCATCCTCGACGCCGCACCTGGCCTGCCAGAAAGCCATCGGCAGAGAGAAGTTATAGTGCACGCCGGAGATCGTTTGCATAAGCGCGCCGTAGCGATTCTTCAATCCTTCGCGATACAGCGTTTTCAGACGGCCGATATTTGAGCTGCCGTACTGCGCCAGCTCAATATCCTGGCCGGGCGCGATATAGCACGGCATGCTCAGCGGCCACATCCGCTCGTCGCCAATATGGCGCGCGGTATAGCGATGAACATCGCGCATGAAGGTGAGCATATGCTGAATATCGCCATCAACCGGCGTAATAAACTCCAGCAAAGCTTCGGCAAAATCGGTGGTAATCCATTTATGAGTCAGCGCTGAACCCAGTGCTTCCGGATGGCCGGTAGTGGCCAGCGTGCCATCAGCGTTGACGCGCAGCGTTTCGCGCTCTAGACCGCGTTGAATACCCTGCAGCGCCTGCGGATTTTTTTCCAGCCAGGCCAGCGCCTGTGATACGTCCGGGATCAATTTGACCTCCCGCCTGTCGAAATCGTTTGAATTAGCATAATTGTAATGGTTGAACAATCAGTCCAATTAGTGCCACCACGTCATGCCCTGAAGCGTTATCGCCGCAACGACGATATAGCGTAATGCTTTGCCAAGGCATAAAAAAAAGAGCACTGGTCCCCAGGAAATGCGCATCCATCCCGCCAGTAAACACAGCAAATCGCCTATAACAGGCGCCCAGCTTAATAATAGCGTGACCGCGCCGTAGCGCCTCAGCCAGCCGGTCGCCTTCTCCTGCCAGCGCGATGTCTTGCGCAGCGGAAACAGGCGCCCCAGAATAACGTTAGTTACCCCTCCAAGGCTATTACCGATTATTGCTATTAAAACCAGTAACCACGGCTGGCTAACCCCCGCCAGCAGCATGGCGATCAACACCACTTCCGAGTTGCCGGGAAGCAGCGTTGCGCTTAGAAAGCTACTGGCAAACAGCGATATCAGCGACAGCGAGTCGCTCACAGCAATCGCACGTCCACGGCATCCATTCCGGCGCGCTTCGCCGCCTGCAGCCCGAAGTCCGCATCTTCAAAGACCACGCACTTCTCCGCCGCAACGCCCATGCGCTCTGCGCAAAGTAAGAAAGTATCAGGTGCGGGTTTATGGTTGGCGACATGATCCGCGGCAACCACCGCCGAGAAGTAGTGACGCAGACCCAGATGAGCCAGCAGCGCTTCAGCAACGGCGCTCTCGCTGCCGGTACCGACTGACATCGGACGACGACCGTGCCACTCTTTGACCACCTCAATAAGCGGTAAAGGACGGACGCTATCAAGCAGCATCGCTTTCACAGCGGCAGTTTTTTCCTGCGCCAGAAGATGAGGATCTAAATCAGCCTGATTTAATTCAATAATGGCCTGAGCAATCCGCCAGGTTGGAGATCCGTTAAGCGCGACCATGGCCTGCATATCGAAACGCATGCCGTAACGTCCCAGAACCTCGTCCCATGCCTTACGATGCGTCGGCTCGGTATCGAGGATCGTGCCATCCATATCAAAAATCAGTCCTGCATAACGTTCGTACATCGTCTTCTCATCAACCGGTTAAGGAGGTGTTACTGTAACGCAAAAGGTCAGGTTTGTCGCTGCCAGCGGTAGATGCAACAAGGGCGCTCTGTGGCGCCCTTGCTAATAACAGTGCAGTCTGCTGCGATTATTTGATTCTTAAATCGTTCTCAACCACGCGAACGCCCTGCACTTTTCTCGTGACTTCGACCGCACGTTTAGCGCTGTCTGCGGATGAGACAAAGCCGCTGAGCTGTACGCGACCTTTAAAGGTCTGGACGCTAATTTCTGAAGACTTTATCTCTTTGTCATTGAAGAGCGCGGTTTTTACTTTAGTCGTAATGACGGTATCGTCAATGTAACCACCGGTACTCTCCTTTGTGGACGAACCGGCACAGCCCGCCAGCGATACGGCCACCAGCAGCGTCGCGCAAAACGCAGTTATTGCTTTGAACCATTTCATGGATTTCTCTCCTTGCACTTATCTCACCCAAAATCAGATCGATATACAGGAATAAATTATAGTGGAAAGAGGGAGTTGCCAATGAAAAAAGTGCTGAAGAATAAGGTGAATTATTGCGCTTAACATGCTTGAGATAAGGAGGAGGAACTGAAGAATATTTATTATGAAGAGAATAGGTGCATCCGGGAGCATGACTCACTCGGTTCGCCCTGCGGGCCGTTGCTAAAGCAACGTTATCCTCCCTGGTGCTGGCGATCATCTCGCAGACCATGAAACAACCGCGTGGCTGTTATCTCGGAGAATATGGTGCATCCGGGAGGATTCGAACCTCCGACCGCTCGGTTCGTAGCC
>NZ_JBEAIU010000045.1:0-48894 GCF_040065135.1 Klebsiella sp. CN_Kp066
ATAATACGTTTTCCTCATTCAGAGTCAAGCGTTTAATTTCGCTTTTCTCTGCCGGTATTCATCGCTGAATCCCGCTGACCCGGCGGGCTGTAAGCCGTTATTCCGTGTCAGTGGAGGCGCATTATAGGGCGTAATTTCAAAGTGACAAGCGGTATTTTCAAAAAAAAACTCACCCGCTTAATTTTCAGCCAAATCGCCAGCAGGAAAGAGATTATTGCCTGGTTTTTAAACAAAAACGAGCCCCAGGGGCCCGTTTTTGCTGTTTGTGATTTACTGCACTGCCACTATCCGGTCATCTTTCACAACCAGTTGCACTGCTTTACCCGGTATCAATTCACCGGAGAGGATCTGCTGCGCCAGCGGGTTTTCGATCTGTTGCTGGATAGCACGTTTCAGAGGACGTGCGCCATAAACAGGATCGTATCCATTTTCGCTCAGCAATTTCAGCGCTTCATCAGACATGTGGACTTCGTAGCCGCGTTCCTCAAGTCGTTTATACAACCGCTGCAGCTGAATCTGCGCGATAGAAGCAATATGTTTTTCACCCAGCGGATGGAAGACAACCACTTCGTCAATACGGTTGATAAACTCTGGACGGAAGCTTTGACTAACCACGCCCAGCACCATCTCCTTCATATGGCCATAATCCAGTGCCCCAAAGCGTTCCTGAATAAGGTCGGAGCCAAGGTTAGAAGTCATGATGACCACCGTATTACGGAAGTCGACCGTTCTCCCCTGCCCATCGGTCAAACGTCCATCATCCAGCACCTGCAGCAGAATGTTAAAGACATCCGGGTGCGCTTTTTCCACTTCATCCAGCAGGATGACAGAATAAGGACGACGACGGACCGCCTCGGTCAGATAGCCGCCTTCTTCATAGCCCACGTATCCCGGAGGCGCCCCAACCAGACGTGAAACGGAATGTTTCTCCATAAACTCTGACATGTCGATACGTACCATTGCATCGTCGCTATCGAACATAAAGTTGGCCAGAGCTTTACAGAGTTCTGTTTTACCCACCCCGGTAGGCCCAAGGAACAGGAACGAGCCAATCGGCCTGTTAGGATCGGATAAACCAGCACGGCTACGGCGAATCGCGTTAGATACTGCTTCCACCGCTTCGTTCTGACCAATAACGCGGCTATGCAAATCCTGCTCCATACGCAGCAGTTTCTCACGTTCACCTTCAAGCATTCTGGCCACCGGAATACCCGTCCAGCGAGCCAGCACTTCCGCGATTTCGGCATCCGTTACTTTGTTACGCAGCAGACGCATCGTTTTGCCTTCAGACTGCGTTGCCGCCGCCAGCTGTTTTTCCAGCTCAGGGATCTTGCCATACTGGAGCTCGGACATTCGCGCCAGATCGCCGACGCGACGCGCCTGCTCAATGGCGATTTTAGCCTGTTCCAGTTCAGCCTTAATGGTCTGAGTGCCGGAAAGCGAGGCTTTTTCAGCCTTCCACTCTTCCTCTAATTCTGAGTACTGACGTTCTTTATCCGCCAGTTCCTCATTTAGCATATCCAGTCGCTTAATGCTGGCGTCATCAGACTCTTTCTTCAGCGCCTGCTGCTCCAGCTTGAGCTGGATGATACGGCGGTCGAGCCGGTCCAGCTCTTCCGGTTTTGAGTCAATCTGCATCCGAATGCTGGAAGCGGCTTCATCGATCAGGTCGATGGCTTTATCCGGCAGCTGTCGATCGGCAATATAACGATGGGACAGCGTGGCTGCCGCCACAATCGCCGGGTCGGTGATCTGCACGTGATGGTGCAGTTCATACCGTTCTTTCAGACCACGCAAAATCGCAATGGTATCCTCAACAGTCGGCTCCGCCACGAATACTTTCTGGAAACGACGTTCCAGAGCGGCATCTTTCTCAATATACTGCCGGTATTCATCCAGCGTTGTGGCACCCACACAGTGCAGTTCACCGCGCGCCAGCGCCGGTTTCAGCATGTTGCCGGCATCCATTGCACCGTCTGCTTTACCTGCCCCCACCATCGTGTGCAGCTCATCGATAAACAGGATAACGTTACCTTCCTGCTTAGCGAGATCGTTCAGTACGCCTTTTAAGCGTTCTTCAAACTCACCGCGGTATTTGGCACCCGCCACCAGCGCGCCCATATCCAGCGCCAGAACTCGACGGCCCTTCAGCCCTTCCGGCACCTCGCCGTTAACGATCCGCTGCGCCAGCCCCTCAACAATGGCCGTTTTACCTACGCCAGGCTCACCGATGAGCACCGGGTTATTTTTGGTACGACGCTGCAGAACCTGAATCGTACGACGAATTTCTTCATCACGACCGATGACCGGGTCAAGCTTGCCCTGCTCGGCACGCTCGGTCAGATCGACGGTAAATTTTTTCAATGCCTGACGTTGATCTTCGGCACCCTGATCGTTCACGCTTTCACCTCCGCGCATTTGTTCAATCGCCTGACTCACGTTGGCGGTTGTTGCTCCGGCAGATTTTAAAAGGTCGGTCAGCGTACCGCGTGATTCAAGCGCAGCCAGAACGAACAGTTCTGACGAAATAAAGTTGTCCTTTCTCTTTTGCGCCAGCTTGTCGCAAAGGTTCAGAATACGCACTAAGTCCTGGGACGGTTGAACATCACCACCGGTACCTTCCACCTGCGGCAAACGGCTTAGCGCCTGTTCAATATTCGTGCGTAGCTCTCCGGCGTTGATGCCAGCCGAAGTTAATAAAGGACGTACCGATCCCCCTTCCTGATTCAGCAAGGCGCTCATAAGATGAAGAGGTTCGATGAATTGGTTGTCGTGCCCAAGCGCAAGGGACTGGGCATCGGCAAGAGCAAGCTGGAATTTATTGGTAAGACGATCCAGACGCATAACTCCTCCCATAACAGGTCAAATTTGCTACTGGAGATTAAATGAGGTCATCCCTCAATTATTCAAGGTTAAAGACCTGAACTATGCAAAAATAAGTTTGCCTTCTGGATCGTCTTAGTTCGGCAGGTTATATCAGCCAGATGAAACTTGCCATACGACCCGTCATCTTGTCGCGGCGATAAGAGAAAAAATCATCCTTTTCGCTGAGGGTACAGCGGTCACCGCCGTAAATCTGCTCAACGCCAACGCCCGCCAGACGCTGACGAGCCAGTTGATAAATATCAGCAAAATATTTTTCGCCCGCGGGACGAAATGCACGTTCCGCCAGGGCATCTTTTGCCATAAAAGCTTCCCGCACTTCCGGGCCGACCTCAAACGCATCCGGCCCAATGGCGGGCCCAAGCCAGGCCATGATATTTTCCGGTTTATCGGCGAAACAGGCGATGGTTTCTTCCAGTACGCCTTCGCACAGCCCTCGCCAACCGGCATGCGCAGCCGCAACTTCAGTACCCGCGCGGTTACAAAAAAGCACCGGCAGGCAGTCAGCGGTCATCACCGCGCAGACCGTCCCCGGCACATTGCAGTACGAAGCATCCGCTCGCTTTGACTCGTACGGCCCGCCATCGAGTCGCAAAACTGCCGTACCGTGAACCTGCTCCAGCCATACCGGATATGACGGCAGGCCGCCAGCGGCGAACATACGCCGACGGTTCTCTTCTACGTACTGTAGATTGTCTCCACAATGGGCGCCGAGATTAAGTGAATCGTATGGCGATAAACTTACCCCGCCAGCGCGCGTAGAACTACAGGCAGCCACGCCTTCCGGCATCGGCCATTGCGGTACAATCAGTTTAGTCATAGCCAGTCGATATCGTCTTTATGGGCTTCAAAATCCGCGCGCATGGCATCAATCAAATCCACCATGTCCTGTGGAATTGGCGCATGCCATTCCATCTCAATTCCGCTGATCGGATGGTATAAGCGTAGCATGGTGGCATGCAGCGCCTGACGATCGAACTTCCGCAGGGCAGCGATGAACTCTTCGGATGCCCCTTTGGGCGGACGCGGGCGACCGCCGTAGACCTGATCGCCCACCAGCGGGTGAGTAATGTGCGCCATATGTACGCGAATCTGGTGCGTACGGCCGGTTTCCAGGCGCAGGCGCAGCCGAGTATGGATGCGAAAATGCTCCATAATCCGGTAGTGTGTTACCGCCGGTTTTCCCATGGGATGTACCGCCATATGCGTACGCTTGGTCGGGTGGCGGCTAATCGGTTCTTCAACCGTTCCGCCAGCCGTCATATGACCAATCGCCACCGCCTCATACTCGCGGGTGATTTCGCGCAGCTGCAGGGACTCCACCAGTCGGGTTTGCGCCGGAATAGTCTTCGCGACCACCATCAAACCGGTGGTGTCTTTATCAAGACGGTGCACAATCCCCGCACGCGGCACGTCAGCAATGGCCGGATAGTAGTGCAACAGCGCATTCAGCACAGTACCGTCAGGGTTGCCCGCGCCAGGATGCACAACTAAATCGAGCGGTTTATTAATTACGAGGATGTCATCATCTTCATAAACGATATTGAGCGGAATATCCTGTGCCTGGAAACGAACTTCTTCTTCGATTTCAACATCGATAGCAATCGTCTCCCCTCCCAGAACTTTCTCTTTCGGCTTGTCGCTGACGCTGCCGTTTACCAGCACTCTCTGGTCAAGGATCCATTCTTTTATGCGCGAACGCGAATAATCCGGGAACAATTCGGCCAAAGCCTGATCTAAGCGTTGTCCGAGTTGATTTTCGGACACCGTTGCGTTGAGTTGTACTCGTTGTGCCATATACAGCTTCTTCGTTTTAACGTTGGGTTTTACGGCTTTGCCGTTTAATATAGTGTGCTATTGTAGCTGGTCTTAATCGGGAGCAGGAACAGAGATTCTCCCGCATAAACATTTTGAGGAAGTCAAAACGTCATGACGCGCATGAAATACCTGGTGGCAGCAGCCACACTGAGCCTGGCTTTGGTGGGTTGCTCTGGCTCAAAGGAGGAGGTGCCCGATAATCCGCCGAATGAGATCTACGCGACCGCTCAGCAAAAGCTGCAGGACGGTAACTGGAAACAGGCAATAACGCAACTGGAAGCGTTGGATAACCGTTATCCCTTTGGACCTTATTCCCAACAGGTGCAGTTGGACCTGATTTATGCGTACTACAAAAACGCAGACCTGCCGCTGGCTCAGGCAGCCATCGATCGCTTTGTACGCCTGAACCCTACGCATCCTAACATTGATTACGTCATTTATATGCGTGGTCTGACAAATATGGCGTTGGATGACAGTGCGCTGCAGGGCTTCTTTGGCGTCGATCGCTCCGATCGCGACCCACAACACGCGCGTGATGCCTTTAACGACTTCTCCAGGCTGGTCCGTGGCTATCCTAACAGTCAGTACTCTACCGATGCTTACAAGCGTATGGTGTTCCTGAAGGATCGCCTGGCGAAGTACGAGCTGTCAGTGGTCGATTACTATACCGATCGTGGCGCATGGGTTGCAGTGGTTAACCGCGTCGATGGCATGCTGCGTAATTACCCGGATACGCAGGCCACCCGTGATGCGCTACCGAAGATGGAAAATGCCTACCGTCAGATGCAAATGAACGCTCAGGCTGACAAGGTTGCGAAGATCATTGCGGCTAACAGCAAGAACACCTGATAGTCGGTCGCTAAACAAAACGGCAGCCCAAGGGCTGCCGTTTTTTTATTCGTTAAATAGTTTAGCTGAAGCGGTTTAGCCCCGAGTTAACTCATCAAATATGGCTCTCTTTCTGCCATTCGACAAGTAAAATCTCGCCTGTTCCTGTCCTTTCTCACAAAACAGATTCGTTGACAAAAAGTGACAATAAAATGTGATTTAAATCACGCTTTTTGACATTAGGCGAGGTATGCTGAATTCACCAAGACGGGAAAGACAAGAGGTAAAATTTATGACAATGAACATTACCAGTAAACAAATGGAAATTACTCCGGCAATTCGCCAGCACGTCGCAGACCGTCTCGCCAAACTGGATAAATGGCAAACTCACTTAATCAACCCGCATATCATCCTCTCTAAGGAGCCGCAGGGTTTTGTCGCTGACGCAACCATCAATACGCCGAACGGTCACCTGGTTGCCAGCGCACGGCACGAAGACATGTATGCCGCAATCAACGAATTGATCAACAAGCTGGAACGGCAGCTAAATAAAGTGCAACACAAAGGGGAAGCCCGCCGCGCCGCCACATCGGTGAAAGAGGCAGGCTTTGTGGAAGAAGAAGAGTAATCCTTAACTTAAGCTTGTGTCATGCCACGCGCCTTCGGGCGCGTTTTTTATTGACAGAGTGAAAACAGTACAGGTACTGTAATCCCCACTAACTCAAGGAATTCATCGTGAAACTCATCCCGTTCTTCTTCGCATTCTTTTTTACCTTCCCCTGAATGGGAGGCAATTCGTCGTGTGATAAAGAATGCGAAGACGAACAATAAGGCCTCCCAAAAGGGAGGCCTTTTTTATTGATAATCAATAACAAGAAAGGCAACACATATGACCGAGGAAAACCCATTACTGGCCCTACGCGATAAGATCAGCGCTCTGGATGAAAAACTGCTGGCGCTGCTGGCGGAACGCCGCGGCCTGGCCGTAGAGGTTGGAAAAGCCAAGCTGGCATCGCACCGGCCGGTGCGGGATATCGACCGCGAGCGCGATCTGCTTGAACGCCTGATGACGCTGGGAAAAAAACACCATCTTGATGCCCACTACATCACACGCCTGTTTCAACTCATTATTGAAGACTCGGTCCTTACCCAGCAAACGCTGCTCCAGCAGCATCTGAATAAAATTAATCCGCACTCTGCACGAGTCGCGTTTCTCGGGCCCAAAGGTTCATACTCGCATCTTGCGGCTCGTCAGTATGCCGCCCGCCACTTTGAACAGTTTATCGAAAGCGGCTGCGCTAAATTCGCGGATATCTTTGAGCAAGTGGAAACCGGTCAGGCTGATTACGCCGTCGTCCCTATTGAAAATACCAGTTCTGGCGGCATCAATGATGTTTATGACCTTCTGCAGCACACCAGCCTATCTATCGTTGGCGAGCTGACGCTGCCTATCGATCACTGCGTGCTGGTTTCAACATCCACCGATGCGCAACAGATTACGACGGTCTACAGCCATCCGCAGCCGTTCCAGCAGTGCAGCCAGTATCTAAGCCGCTATCCGCACTGGAACATTGAATATACCGATAGCACGTCTTCGGCGATGGAAAAGGTCGCTCAGGCAAAATCGCCAACCGTTGCCGCTCTGGGCAGCGAAGCAGGCGGAGCGCTGCACGGTTTGCAGGTACTGGAACATTGCCAGGCTAACCAGACGCAAAACATCACCCGCTTCCTCGTTCTGGCGCGTAAAGCGGTGGAGGTCTCCGATCAGGTGCCGGCGAAAACCACTCTGTTGATGGCTACCGGCCAGCAAGCCGGGGCCCTGGTAGAAGCGCTACTGGTGCTGAGAAACCATAACCTGATTATGACCAAGCTGGAATCGCGTCCTATTCATGGCAATCCGTGGGAAGAGATGTTTTATCTGGATATCCAGGCCAACCTGGAGTCAATGCCAATGCGTAAGGCATTAAAAGAGCTGGCCGAGATAACCCGTTCAATGAAAGTACTGGGATGTTATGCCAGCGAAAACGTGGTGCCGGTCGATCCGGTTTAACGTTCTGTAAACGGCAACTTCTTCATCCCTGCCACGTTCACCGGCAGGGTGAAGATCGCGCCGGAAAGCGGATATTTCGCCCGCTCTTCAGCATCCATATTCTCCCGCGTGGTCGTGATATAGAGCGTTTTCATATCCGCTCCGCCAAAGCACACCATCGTCGGGCAACGCACCGGTAGACGGTACTCCTCCAGTTGCTCGCCCGTCGGAGAAAAGCGCGCAATACGCCAACCGTCAAACATCGCGCTCCAGTAGCAACCTTCAGTATCGATGGCCGCGCCATCAGGAATGCCCTCACCGGGCTGAAAGCGACGAAAGACCTCGCGTTTACCCACCTCGCCCTGCTCATCCAGCGGTGTACGATAGATAACGGCATTGGGCGTATCCGAGGTATACATCCACCGCTTGTCTTCACTAAATGCCAGACCGTTGGCGCCATGAATGTCGCACTGGATAACCTGCGGAGAGAGATCGTTATCAACGCGCATCAAGAGCGCGCCGTTAAAATCTCCCGGTCCCCAGAAAGTCCCGGCATAAAAGCGGCCATCGCGATCGGTTCCGCCATCGTTAAAACGGGCTAATTGCGGATTACTGGGGTTATCGCAGACTTTTCGCTGCAGTAATCCATGAACATCGGTGAGCCAGATACCGCTACGTAAAGCGACGATAAAACCGCCCTTTTCGCGTAGTGCAAAACAGCCGGGCTCTTCGGGAAACTGCAGTACCTGATGATCGCCCGTCTGCACGTCGTAGCGATGAATTTCGCACTCCATAATATCGGCCCAGTACAATGCCTGTTCGGCTTCGCTCCAGGTCGGACATTCCGGTAAATGCCCGGTGTAATCAAACAGCGGTTGTGGTTCAGCCATCGTTTTCATCCCTATAAAAAAAGCCAGCGGGTCACCCCTCTGGCTTTATTGTATACGTCTTTTAACACTTACTGCCGATTATCATTTGCCTGACGCAGCAACGTCCGGCTTTCGCTCTGGAAGCGCTGGGCATAATCACCGAACCAGTGCTCGACCTTACGGAAGCTGTCAATGAATGCCTGTTTATCCCCTTGTTCCAGCAGGCCGATAGCTTCACCGAAGCGCTGGTAGTAGCGCTTAATCAGCGCCAGGTTGTTTTCTGAGGACATAATAATATCTGCGTAGAGCTGCGGATCCTGGGCGAACAGCCGGCCAACCATCGCCAGTTCAAGGCGATAAATCGGTGACGACAGCGCCAGAAGTTGCTCAAGTCGCACGTTCTCTTCGGCCAGGTGCAGGCCATAAGCGAAGGTGGCAAAGTGGCGCAACGCCTGAATAAAGGCCATGTTCTGATCGTGTTCGACGGCGCTAATACGATGGAGCCGCGCGCCCCAGACCTGGATTTGTTCCAGGAACCACTGGTACGCCTCAGGCTGGCGGCCATCGCAATACACCACGACCTGCTTCGCCAGGCTGCCGCTGTCAGGCCCAAACATGGGGTGTAATCCCAATACCGGTCCGTTATGCGCGGCCAGCATCGCCTGTAGCGGTTCCGCTTTCACCGAGGCCAGGTCGACCAGAATGCAGTCCGCCGGCAGCGGCGGCAGTTGAGCAATCGTTGCCGCTGTTGTGTGAATCGGTACGCTGACGATGACCATTCCGGCATCGGCGACGATCTCCTCGGCCCGAGACCAGTCGTCTTTCTCGAGGATACGCACCTGATATCCGGAAAGCGTCAGCATTTTTTCAAACAGTCGCCCCATTTGCCCGCCGCCGCCGACGATCACCACCGGACGCAGATTCGGATAAAGCGTTTTAAAACCTTTATCGTTCTCGCTGGAGTAAGACTCACGCATGACGCGACGCAAAACATCTTCGATAAGATCCGGCGGAACCCCTAGCGCCTCAGCCTCCTCACGGCGGGAGGCCAGCATCGCCGATTCACGTTCAGGGACGTAAATCGGCAGACCGTATTGGCTTTTAACTTCTCCGACTTCCGCAACCAGCTCCAGGCGCTTAGCCAGCAGTTCCAGCAGCGCTTTATCGACTTCATCAATTTGATCGCGTAACGCGGTCAGTTCAGCAACCATATAATCCTCTTACGCCAGACGAGCCGCCAGATGGCCTCGCAGATCCTTATCAAGTTCGCGGAGCAACGCATCGGTGGTTTCCCAACTAATGCAGGCATCGGTCACGGAGACACCGTATTTCATATCGCAACGCGGCTGCTCAGAGGACTGGTTTCCTTCGTGGATATTGCTCTCAATCATCAGACCAATAATGGAACGATTACCATCTTTAATCTGCGCGACGACGGATTCAGCAACCGCAGGCTGGCGGCGGTAGTCTTTATTAGAATTCCCATGGCTGCAATCTACCATCAGAGAGGGTTTCAGTCCCGCCTGAGTCATCTCTTTTTCGCACTTCGCGACATCTTCCGGGCCGTAGTTGGGCGCTTTACCGCCACGCAGAATGACGTGTCCGTTTGGATTGCCCTGCGTTTGCAGCAGACACACCTGACCGGCCTGGTTAATACCGACGAAGCGGTGCGGCATTGCGGCAGCGCGCATGGCGTTAATTGCCGTTGCAAGGCTGCCATCGGTGCCGTTTTTAAAGCCGACCGGCATCGACAACCCGGAGGCCATCTCGCGGTGAGTCTGAGATTCTGTCGTACGCGCGCCGATGGCGGACCAGCTAAACAGATCGCCGAGGTATTGAGGACTGTTAGGATCCAACGCTTCCGTCGCTAACGGCAGCCCCATATTGACCAGCTCAACCAGCAGACGACGCGCAATCTTCAAGCCGCCTTCTACATCAAACGAACCATCCATATGCGGATCGTTAATCAGCCCTTTCCAGCCAACGGTGGTGCGGGGTTTCTCAAAATAGACGCGCATGACCAGATAGAGGCTATCGCTGACCTCTTCGGCAAGGGCTTTAAAACGACGAGCGTACTCAATGGCGGTTTCAGGATCGTGAATCGAACAAGGACCACATACCACCAACAGGCGCGGATCGCGACCGGCGATGATGTCAGAGATGGTCTGACGAGACTGCGCGATCTGCGCTTCCTGCTCAACGCTCAGAGGGAATTCAGCTTTCAACTGATCCGGCGTGATCAAAACCTGTTCGTCAGTAATATGTACGTTATTCAGCGCGTCTTTTTGCATGATTGCGATCCTGTATAGCTCGTTTGCGATAGTTATTGCCTCAGCGAGGATGACGTAACGATACCATATGAAGTAAAGATTTCAATCCATATTCCGTAAATTTTACTTTACAGTTATAAATTAAATCGCGCCAGATTCACTTCATACTGTACAGTTATATTTACAACAAGCATGCAGGTTCAGCACTTCCCCTCTTTTCACTCCATTCTTTTACGAAAAATCCTGGTGAGAATTATCTTAAAGCGGCGGGGCTGGCTAATGACGGTTTTCAGCAATAATGCTATTCTTCGCCCGGGTTTCAGCAATCTGCATCCCCCGCGCTATGACAACCTGACGGATCCGTAATGACAGTTCTTCACCGTCTCTTTTTGACTTTAGTACTATCGCTCGTGGGTATCTCTGCTGTTGCCTCCGAACCGTCTGAAAATGTTCGGACGATCGTTTCGGGAATCGTGACCTATACACGCTGGCCGCAGTTATCCGGCCCGCCAAAGCTTTGTATTTTTTCGACATCACGTTATATCCATAGCCTGGCCGAAGAAGCACCGGAATTATTGCCTTATAAACCCGTGATTGTTCGTAATACGGAAGAAGCCTTACAGACGACCTGCGATGGTTTTTATTTTGGCAGTGAATCTCCGACTCAGCAGTCTGAATTTACAGCTAAATATGGAAACCGGCCCCTATTGCTTATTGCGGAACAAAACACCGATTGCTCTATTGGCAGCGCATTTTGCCTGCTTATAAACAATGAGAGAGTCAGATTTTCCGTAAATCTGGATGTACTGACGCACAGCGGCGTTCGGGTTAATCCCGATGTGCTGATGCTTGCCCGGAAAACATCACATGAATAAGGATTTTTCTCAGGCCCCGCGCCCCACATTTAAAAGAGCGCTACGCCGTATCAGCATGATAAGCGTTGTTATCTCTATGACACTGGTCTGGCTATTGCTCTGCGCCGCTTCCATATTCACACTCAAGCAATACGCACAAAAAAATCTGGAGCTCACCGCCGCCACGATGGGCCGTAGTCTGGAAGCCGCGCTGGTCTTTGGCGATAGCGCGGCGGCTGAAGATACCCTGGCCACGCTGGGCAAGCAGGGACAGTTTTCGCAGGCAATCCTGGTCGACGGTCGGCAGAAGCCCTTTGCCTCATGGCATAACGATGGCCTGGCCAGGCAGGATAAAGTCAGCGACGTTATCAGCAAATGGCTATTCCCGGAACCCACGGTACAACCTATCCTGCACCAGGGAAAAGTTATCGGTGAACTTCGTCTGACCGCGCTGGACAGGCTGATAAGCTATTTCCTCGGTATCTCAATTATTGTGCTAACCGGCAGCATTTTTCTCGCCTCATGCATTGCATTGCTGCTTACCCACTCGCTGCATCGCGGCATCGTGGCTGCGCTGCAGAGTATTACCGAGGTAGTCCATGATATCCGCGAAAATCGCCATTTCTCTCGTCGGGTCCCCGAAGAGCGTATTGAAGAGTTTCACCTCTTTGCCCAGGACTTTAATAGTCTGCTGGGCGAGATGGAGGACTGGCAGCGGCAGCTTCAGGCTAAAAATGCCCAGCTTCTGCGTAGCTCCTTGCACGATCCGTTGACCGGCCTGGCTAACAGAGCCGCTTTCCGCAACGTTATTAATGCGTTGATGAAAGACGAAACCGTCCATGGTAGTTCTGCGCTGCTGTTTCTTGACGGCGATAATTTCAAGCTCATTAACGATAACTGGGGCCATGCTGCCGGCGACAAGGTGTTAATTGAGGTCGCCAGCCGCCTGATGGCCTTTGTCGGCAAACAGCACCAGGCGTGGCGTCTCGGCGGCGATGAATTTGCCGTTCTGCTGCGCAATGTTCATACAGAGGCTGAAGTTCAGGCACTCTGCAGCGCATTGTCGGAACAGTTTATCCCGCCGTTTAATCTCCACAACGGCCACACCGTCAGGCTGTCGCTGAGTATTGGTTACGCATTAACCTGGGAACATGCCTCCGCGGAAAATCTGCAAGAACTTGCCGACCAAAATATGTATCGGATGAAACACCAGCGCTTACAGCGAACGCAAAAATAAAAGGAATCACCATGATCGGGAAATATTTTGCTCCTGCTTTACTGGCCGCACTTTTTCTAAGCGGCTGTCAGGCTCCGCAAGGAAAATTCTCTGCAGAACAAATTGCAGCAATGAAGTCATACGGCTTTACTGAAGCCAATGGCGACTGGTCATTAGGAATATCTGACTCCATATTATTCGACAAAAACGACTATCACCTGCGTGCCGATAGCAAACAGCAAATTCGCACTATGGCTTCGCGTCTGGCCACCACCGGAATTACCCATAGTCGTCTCGAAGGACATACTGATAATTACGGCGAAGACGCTTACAACGAAATGTTATCGCTTAAACGCGCGAACAGCGTTGCGGATGCCTGGGCCGAAGGGGCAAATATTCCGCGCACCAATTTGACCACTCGCGGGCTCGGGAAAAAGTATCCGATAGCCAGCAACGCTACCGCACAAGGACGCGCTGAAAACCGCCGCGTCACGGTGGTTATCAGCACGCCTTAAGCACCTATTCGACTGACTTAGCCTCTGTCATCGCCGTTGCTGCGCGCCAGCGCAGATAATCAACGGCGAGACACAGCGCGAGGCTAATCCCCATTAGCGGCAGCGCCAGCCCCAACATCACTGTGATAACGCCGATCGACAGACGAGCAGGCCATGCTAAGCCCAGCCACGCGTGGAGCAGCGTATTAGCCGGGTTAAAGGCCGAACTCGCGGGACGGCGTATCCACCACAAACGGTACCCCACCACGATCATCACGCAGAGTGCAATCCCGAATACGATAAGCAGTAGCTGATTGGCAAGCCCGAACAAAATTCCCATATGGAAATCCACGCCCCAGCGGGTTAGTTTAGCCATCAGCGGAAAGTCGGAAAAATGAGTGCGGTCCACGACCTGCATATTTGAACCATCGATCGCTACCGCATCAACCTGTGTCGGCCAGCTTCTGTCAATTTCATTTACCGTCCACGCCCGTCCGGAGGCCGACGGAGGACGAATCTCCAGCTTGCCTGCTTCCAGCCCGGACTTGCGAGCAGCCTGCAGGACCTCGTCAAAATCCTCTACGCGAAGTGGGACGTTCGTCTTCTCCATCGCCCCGTGTCTCATATGATGTTCCGCATGTGGATCCTGTATTGCCGGAGTGGTTCTTTCCAGCTGCGCGTTCACCTGCGGCGTCAACCAGCCAAAGGCGGCGCGCATCTTGTCGACGTTACTGCCCGCCCATTGTGACCAGGTCAAACCGGTCGCAGAGAATAACAGCATACCGATTAACAGCGCCCAGCCGAGAGAAACATGCAGGCGACGGTTATTCTGCACTCTATTATTTATACGACGACGCGGTCGGGTCATCGACCACAGCGCGATCCCGCCAAGAGCGGCAACCCACATCCAGGAGGCTGCCAGCTCGCTGTACAGTCGGCCTAAGTTACCCAGCAGCAAAGAGCGATGGGCATAATCAATCCACTGCCGCAGCGGCAAAATACCGCTGGTGCCGTAAACCGGCATATCACCTGTCACGCGTAACGTCACCGGATCGACAAAAATTGCCCGAGTTTCAGACTCGCCAAGATTTGGATCAATAAACATCACTCGGGTAGTATCGCCAGCCATAATCCCCGGTCGAACCGCGTGCAAACGGAGGTTTCCCTGGACCGCCTCCATTGCTACGGTAATTTGCGCGCTCAGCGGCTGCTTTTCGCCGCTGAGCGTCCCCTCCAGAGTCTCTTTATAGAGCCAGCTTTCCAGCTGCGGGGTGGCGACATAGAGCGTACCGGTTAGAGCCGCCACGAAGATAAACGGTCCGATAAACAGTCCGATATAGAAATGAAGACGACGCAGCAGGTTCAGCCATGCCGCGCGCGAGGTGCAGGTAGTCATACTTTTCCTTTTTGAGAGCAAAAGAGAACGTTGCGCAGTGCGCACATGATTTTTTAGTTAAGGAAGCAAGCAGACTGTTGCGGCGGAGCGCGGGTATGAGGGTAAAGCCAGGGAAAGTAGTGCCAGTGTTTCCGTTCCGGACGGAAAACCGGTGCGCTATAGCGTCGAAGCACCAGGCTGATCAGCAGTACCAGCGCAAAAATCATCCCTGGCACGTGGGCTAATAGTACGCAGTAGCCGCAGGCTTCAGCATGATCGACCGGCATGCTGTGCGCGTGTTCCGCAATCGAGGCGTCAGTATGCATCATGGGCATCTGATGTGATGGCATCTCTTGCGTCATTTCCATCGTTAAATGGTGCATACCGCTCATCGGATCTTTTTGCAGCGCGACAGAGATCAGCGGCGCCACCACGATCAGCAGGATCGCAAACAGCGCCAGCCACGCGGCGTGCCGTTGTGATGCCGGGTGATGAAAAATAGTGCTGACCACGGTCCCTCCGAATGAGGGCCATATTGTAAATGATTCTCAATGAAATAGTTAAAATGAAGATAAAAAAAGGGCTGGCCCATCAGGCCAGCCCTCTCATTCAGGATGTCGCGAAAGCGAATCTTAGTTAAGACGCTCTTTGATACGAGCAGACTTACCGGTACGCTCACGCAGGTAGTACAGTTTAGCTTTACGTACAGCACCACGACGTTTGACAGAAATGCTGTCAACTACCGGAGAGTGAGTCTGGAAGACACGCTCAACGCCTTCGCCGTTGGAAATTTTGCGAACAGTGAATGCAGAGTGCAGACCGCGGTTACGAATAGCGATAACCACGCCCTCGAATGCCTGCAGACGTTTTTTGGAACCTTCAACAACCCATACTTTCACTTCCACGGTATCACCCGGACGGAAGGAAGGTACGTCCTGCTTCATCTGTTCTTGTTCAAGTTGCTTAATAATGTTGCTCATAATTTAATCTCTTATCCTGGGTAAACTGATATTGGGGGCTTACGCCATCCCATCATGTTTATGTTGCTGTTGCGCGAGTTCCTTTTTGAACTCCGCCAGCAACCTTGCTTGCTCTTCAGTCAGAGCCAGGTTTTCCAAAAGTTCAGGTCTTCTAAGCCAGGTTCGGCCCAGCGACTGCTTCAGACGCCAGCGACGTATCTCCGCATGGTTTCCCGACAGCAATACCGGCGGTACTTCCATACCTTCTAACACTTCAGGGCGCGTATAGTGCGGGCAATCCAGCAATCCTTCAGCAAACGAATCTTCGATTGCCGAAGCTTCATGACCCAGAACCCCCGGAATAAACCGGGAAACGGAATCAATCAGCGTCATTGCCGGTAGCTCACCACCGCTGAGAACGTAATCGCCGATTGACCATTCTTCATCAATTTCGGTCTGAATTACGCGCTCATCTACGCCTTCGTAGCGACCGCACACCAAAATCAGCTTCTGATTTGTTGCCAGTTCGCTGACGCCAGCTTGATCAAGCTTGCGCCCCTGAGGTGAAAGATAAATCACCTTTGCGCCTTCACCTGCCGCGGCTTTTGCTGCATGAATCGCATCCCGCAAAGGTTGCACCATCATTAGCATCCCCGGTCCGCCGCCGTAAGGACGATCGTCCACGGTACGGTGCCGGTCATGAGCGAAATCTCGAGGACTCCAGCTCTGGATGCTCAGCAGGCCATTTTTTACTGCCCGGCCAGTTACCCCGTAATCGGTAATTGCGCGGAACATTTCTGGAAACAGGCTAACGATACCTATAAACACAAGCCAATCCCCATAGTGCCGTTTTTTACCGTTTATTCGGAGAATTTAAAAACCAGGATCCCAATCTACTTCGATAGTACGAGTAGCGAGATCGACTTTCTTGATAACCTGCCCATCGAGGAACGGAACCAGCCGCTCCTTGATACCAAATGCATCTTTCAGGTTTGCCTTGATGACGAGAACGTCATTAGACCCGGTTTCCATCATGTCGATGACTTTACCGAGGCTATAGCCTTCAGTGGTCACTACCTGGCAGCCCATCAGGTCTTTCCAGTAATAGTCACCCTCTTCAAGCGCAGGCAGCTGCGATGAATCCACAACAATTTCGCAATTAGTCAATAGATTCGCTGCATCGCGATCGTCAATGCCTTTCAGCTTAATGACGATATCCTGATTGTGGTGGCGCCAGCTTTCCAGCTCAACAACCTGCCACTGACCCGCCTTCTGGATAAACCAGGGCTGATAGTCAAAAATGCTTTCGGCGTCTTCGGTGGAGGAAAACACTCTGAGCCAACCACGGATACCGTAGGAAGAACCCATTTTGCCCAATACAATCGGATCAACAGGTGCTTGTGCGGTGTGTTGCTTGCTCATCATGACCACCGTGACAGATTAAGCTGCTTTGTTAGCGGCTTTGATCAGCGCAGCTACGCGATCGGAAACAGTCGCGCCCTGGCCAACCCAGTGAGCGATACGATCCAGATCCAGACGAGTTCCTTCTTCGGTCGCAGAAGCGATCGGGTTGAAGAAACCAACGCGCTCGATGAAGCGACCGTTGCGTGCATTACGGCTGTCGGTAACAACAACCTGGTAGAACGGACGCTTTTTCGCGCCGTGACGTGCTAAACGAATAGTAACCATAACATCCTCTTGTGTGAATAAAACACCGGGCCCCATCGAGGAACGGAGCCCGGTGTCATATTAAAAGCCCGAAAATTTTACTGATTTCTGGGGAAATTGCAATCAGCAGTTATAAACTCTGCTGTGGAAGGGCACCGCAGATACCCTAAATTGGGTACCTGCGAGTAATTCATAGCCAGAGCGCGCCAACAATGGGACAGGAAAGAAGGGCGCGCCGGCAGCAATAGCCACAATACTATCGGCCTCCGGGGAAACCTGGCGGCATCATACCTTTCATTCCACGCATCATCTTCATCATGCCGCCTTTCGACTTCATCTTCTTCATCATGCGCTGCATATCGTCAAACTGCTTGAGCAGACGGTTCACATCCTGCACCTGCATTCCGCAGCCTGCGGCGATACGGCGCTTACGCGAACCTTTAATAATTTCCGGTTTAGCGCGCTCTTTCAGCGTCATCGAGTTGATGATGGCTTCCATACGCACCAGCACTTTGTCGTCCATTTGCGATTTAACGTTGTCCGGTATCTGCCCCATGCCCGGCAGCTTGCCCATCAGGCTGGCCATACCGCCCATGTTTTTCATCTGACGCAGCTGTTCAAGGAAATCGGTCAAGTCAAAACCATCGCCTTTTTTCAGCTTAGAGGCCAGCTTTTCAGCCTGCGCGCGGTCGACCTTACTTTCGATATCCTCGATCAGAGACAGGACATCGCCCATGCCGAGAATACGGGAAGCGATACGATCCGGATGGAACGGCTCCAGCGCTTCGGTTTTCTCGCCAACCCCGAGGAATTTAATCGGCTTGCCGGTGATATGACGAATCGACAGCGCCGCGCCGCCGCGGGCGTCGCCGTCCACTTTGGTCAATACAACACCGGTTAACGGTAGCGCTTCGTTAAACGCTTTCGCGGTATTCGCCGCATCCTGGCCGGTCATCGCATCGACAACGAACAGGGTTTCTACCGGATTAAGCGTTGCATGGACCTGCTTAATCTCGTCCATCATCGCTTCATCAACGTGCAGACGACCAGCGGTATCCACCAGCAGCACGTCGTAGAATTTGAGCTTCGCTTCTTTCAGCGCGGCATTAACGATATCAACCGGTTTCTGGCCAACGTCAGACGCAAAGAAATCGACGCTAACCTGCTCGGCCAGCGTTTCCAGCTGTTTGATCGCCGCGGGACGATAAACGTCAGCGGAAACCACCAGGACTTTCTTCTTGTGCTTTTCACGCAAGAATTTACCCAGCTTAGCGACGCTGGTCGTTTTACCCGCCCCCTGCAAACCGGCCATCAGAACTACGGCAGGCGGCTGCGCGGCTAAATCGAGCGCCTGGTTCTCTTCGCCCATCGCGGCAACCAGTTCGTTGCGCACGATTTTGACGAACTCCTGCCCCGGGGTCAGGCTTTTATTAACTTCATGACCAACCGCGCTCTCTTTAACACGGTTGATGAAGTCACGAACCACAGGCAGAGCAACGTCCGCCTCCAGCAGCGCCATGCGCACTTCGCGCAGAGTATCTTTAATATTGTCTTCAGTAAGGCGTCCGCGGCCGCTAATGTTGCGCAGCGTACGCGACAAACGATCGGTTAAATTATCAAACATTGTCTCTCGCCTGAGGTGGAAACGGTCGGTCGCCGCAGCGACACAAAAACGGAATGGGCGCAGTATAACACGACATAAACGCGAATGTGCTGCAACGGTTGGAGCCAGACTCGCGTGACGTTATACTGCTTCTCTCTACTATTTAGTCAACAGTCGACGCGCATATGCCTGTTTTTGCTCTACTCGCCCTTGTCGCCTACTCCATCAGCCTCGCGCTGATCGTCCCTGGTCTGTTACAAAAAAACAGCAGCTGGCGGCGGATGGCGATTCTTTCCGCAACTATTGCGTTGATTTGTCACGCCTTTGCGCTGGAGTCACGCATTTTTCCCGGCGGCGAAAGCGGGCAAAACCTCAGCTTATTAAACGTGGGATCGCTGGTTAGCCTGATGATCTGTACGGTGATGACCATCGTCGCATCGCGCAATCGCGGCTGGCTGCTGCTGCCCATTGTCTACACCTTCGCCCTGATCAACCTCGCGTTCGCCACCTTTATGCCGAACGAGTACATCACGCATCTGGAAACCACGCCGGGGATGTTGGTCCACATCGGCCTGTCGCTCTTTTCTTATGCTACGCTGATTATCGCCGCGCTCTACGCTCTGCAGCTGGCGTGGATTGACTATCAGTTAAAGAACAAACGATTGACCTTCAGTAGCGAAATGCCGCCGCTGATGAGCATCGAACGTAAAATGTTTCATATCACCCAGATAGGCGTGGTGCTGTTAACCCTGACGCTGTGTACCGGGCTGTTTTACATGCATAACCTGTTTAGTGCGGAAAACATTGATAAAGCCGTACTCTCTATCGTGGCGTGGTTCGTTTATATCGTCCTGCTTTGGGGCCACTATCATGAAGGGTGGCGCGGACGCCGGGTCGTCTGGTTTAACGTGACTGGCGCAGGCCTGCTGACGCTGGCCTACTTTGGTAGCCGCGTATTGCAACAGTTCATGAGCTAAGTCTTTAAGGAATCCCTAGTGGAACATATCTCCACCACCACGCTGATCGTAACGCTGATCATCATGGTGGTTATCTCCGCCTATTTCTCCGGTTCTGAAACCGGCATGATGACGCTAAATCGCTATCGCCTGCGTCATATGGCCAAGCAGGGCAATCGTCAGGCAAAACGCGTTGAAAAGCTGCTGCGCAAACCTGACCGTCTGATTAGCCTGGTCCTCATTGGCAATAATCTGGTTAATATTCTCGCTTCGGCGCTCGGCACCATCGTGGGTATGCGCCTGTACGGCGATGCAGGCGTTGCCATTGCCACCGGGGTTCTGACGTTCGTGGTGCTGGTATTTGCGGAAGTGCTGCCCAAAACCATTGCGGCGCTCTACCCGGAAAAGGTCGCCTATCCCAGCAGCCTTCTGCTCGCGCCGCTGCAAATACTGATGATGCCGCTGGTGTGGTTGCTCAACACCATCACCCGCATTCTGATGCGCATCATGGGCATTAAAACCGATATCGTCATTAGCGGGGCGCTCAGCAAAGATGAACTGCGTACTATCGTTAATGAATCACGCTCGCAAATCTCCCGCCGCAATCAGGACATGCTGCTGTCGGTTCTGGATCTCGAGAAAGTTAGCGTGGACGACATCATGGTCCCGCGCAATGATATCGTCGGTATTAATATTAACGACGACTGGAAGTCCATTGTCCGCCAACTGACCCACTCTCCCCACGGCCGCATCGTGCTGTACCGCGACACCCTTGACGATGCCATCAGCATGCTGCGGGTACGCGAAGCTTATCGCCTGATGACGGAGAAAAAAGAGTTCACAAAAGAGGTAATGCTGCGCGCCGCCGACGAAATTTACTTCGTGCCGGAAGGGACGCCGCTCAGCACCCAACTGGTAAAATTCCAGCGCAACAAAAAGAAAGTGGGCCTGGTGGTGGATGAATATGGGGATATTCAGGGCCTGGTCACGGTTGAGGATATCCTCGAAGAGATCGTCGGCGATTTTACGACCTCCATGTCGCCTACGCTTGCAGAAGAGGTAACGCCGCTTAACGATGGTTCAGTGATTATCGACGGTACCGCCAACGTACGTGAAATCAATAAAGCATTTAACTGGCATCTGCCGGAAGATGAAGCGCGAACCATTAACGGTATCATTCTGGAAGCTCTCGAAGAGATCCCTGCCCCCGGCACCCGCGTGCGCATTGAACAGTATGATATCGATATTCTTGATGTTCAGGAGAATATGATTAAACAGGTGAAGGTTATGCCGGTAAAACCCATTCGTGAAAGCGTGGCGGAGTCATAGCATACCTGGCACGGTGCAGGTCTGAATAGAAAAACGGCTACCTCATGGTAGCCGTTTCGCTTATTTACTTCGCTTTCGCTACGGTTACCATCGCCGCGCGAATAGTACGGCCATTCAAGGTGTAGCCCTTTTGCATAATGCCCAGAACGTTACCTGCCGGTACGTCCTCGGACTCAACCATCGCAATGGCCTGATGCACGTTCGGATCCAGCGGCACGTTAGTATCGCCAATGACTTCCACGCCAAACTTACGAACCACGTCCAGCATCGACTTCAGCGTCAGTTCGATACCTTCAACCATCGGCGCCATATCCGGGTTGGCTTTATCAGCCACTTCCAGGGCGCGGTCCAGGCTGTCGATGACCGGCAACAGTTCGTTGACGAACTTCTCAAGCGCAAACTTATGCGCTTTTTCGATATCCTGCTCGGTACGACGGCGCAGGTTATCTTCATCGGCTTTCGCACGCAGCAATACTTCACGTTCGCGCTTCTGGGCTTCAACGAGCTGAGCTTCCAGATTCGCAATTTTTTCATCGCGCGGATCCACCTGCTCAGCCGAAACCTCAGGCTCTACCGCCTCAACGTCATCGTGCTGCTCCGTGATAATTTCTTCCGGGGCTTGCCCCTCAGGCGTTTTCTGTTCTTTACTACTCATGAATTTCTCCGCGTTTTTTTCGCATTCATCTCGCTAACTTCGCTTATTATGGGGATCAGTTTCCGGGTTTCAAGGGAACGCAGCCAGATTGTCACTATTCATTTAACTCAAGGACATCCAGATCATGAAGAATCACTTCAAGTGTATAGGCATTGTGGGACACCCTCGTCACCCAACCGCGCTGACCACACATGAAATGCTCTGGCGCTGGCTGTCCAGCAAAGGTTATGAAGTTCTGGTTGAGCAGCAAATCGCTCATGAATTACAGCTCAGCAATGTGAAGACCGGGACGCTGGCGGAAATTGGCCAGCAGGCAGACCTGGCCGTCGTGGTTGGCGGCGATGGTAATATGCTCGGCGCGGCGCGGACGCTGGCGCGCTACGATATTAACGTTATTGGCATTAACCGCGGAAATCTCGGCTTTCTGACCGACCTCGATCCGGACAACGCGCTACAGCAGCTCGCTGATGTGCTCGAAGGCCACTATATCGCCGAAAAACGCTTCCTTCTGGAAGCTCAGGTCTGTCAGCAGGATTGCCAGAAGCGTATCAGCACGGCGATTAACGAAGTCGTCCTGCACCCCGGTAAAGTAGCGCATATGATTGAGTTTGAAGTCTATATTGACGAAGTGTTTGCTTTCTCTCAGCGCTCAGATGGGCTCATCATCTCCACGCCCACCGGCTCCACGGCCTATTCCCTCTCCGCCGGCGGGCCGATCCTCACCCCTTCGCTGGATGCTATCACCCTGGTGCCTATGTTCCCGCATACGCTTTCGGCCCGGCCGCTGGTGATCAACGGTGACAGTACTATTCGCCTGCGTTTTTCGCAGCGCTGCAGCGACCTCGAAATTAGCTGCGATAGCCAGATAGCGCTGCCCATTCAGGATGGAGAAGATGTGCTGATCCGCCGGTGTGATTATCACCTTAATCTCATCCATCCTAAAGATTACAGCTATTTCAATACATTAAGCACTAAGCTTGGCTGGTCGAAAAAATTGTTCTGATTTTATAGCCAGCCCCTTTACTGGATAAAAAACCCGATTATACTGTACGAAAACACAGTAATGGTTTTTCATACAGGAAGGCAGCTATGTTGGCACAACTCACTATCAGTAATTTTGCTATCGTTCGTGAGCTGGAAATCGATTTTCACAGCGGTATGACCGCTATTACCGGCGAGACCGGCGCCGGTAAATCGATCGCTATCGACGCGCTGGGGCTGTGCCTGGGCGGTCGGGCGGAAGCCGATATGGTGCGCAGAGGCGCCAGCCGGGCTGATTTATGCGCGCGCTTCTCCCTGAAAGACACGCCGGCCGCACAACGCTGGCTGGAACAAAACCAGCTGGAAAGCGGGCGTGAGTGTTTACTTCGCCGCGTTATCAGCGCAGACGGCCGCTCTCGCGGCTTTATTAACGGTACGGCGGTGCCTTTATCCCAGCTCCGCGAACTGGGACAGCTTCTTATCCAGATCCATGGCCAGCATGCGCACCAACTGTTGACTAAGCCTGAACATCAGAAGACCTTACTTGATGGCTATACCGGTGAGTATGCGCTTACTCAGCTAATGGCTGAGCGCTATCGTCAGTGGCACAAAAGCTGCCGCGATCTGGCGCAGCATCAGCAGCAAAGCCAGGAGCGCGCCGCGCGTGCGGATCTGGTGCAGTATCAACTAAAAGAGCTCAACGAGTTTAATCCGCAGCCGGGCGAATTCGAGCAAATTGATGAAGAGTACAAACGTCTGGCCAACAGCGGCCAATTGCTGTCGACCTGTCAGCATGCGCTGTCGGTGATGGCAGACGGCGAAGAATCCAATCTGCAAAGCCAACTCTATGCCGCAAAGCAGCTGGTGAGCGAGCTGGTTGGTATGGACAGTAAACTCTCCGGAGTGCTGGATATGCTTGAAGAAGCATCTATTCAGCTTAGCGAAGCCACGGACGAGCTGCGTCATTATCACGATCGCCTCGATCTCGATCCGAATCGTCTGTTCGAACTGGAACAACGTATCTCCCGACAAATTGTCCTGGCGCGCAAGCATCAAATTACGCCCGAGGAGCTTCCAGAATTTTACCAGTCACTGCTGGAAGAGCAGCGTCTGCTGGATGATAGCGCCGGTTCCCTGGAATCCCTCAGTCAGATGGTCGTGGAGCATCATCAGTTAGCCCTTGAGACGGCGAAGCAGCTACATGCCCTGCGTCAGAATAGCGCTGATGAGCTGACTCGGTTAATTACGGAGAGTATGCACTCACTTTCAATGCCACACGGTGTATTCTCCATTGATGTCGCGTTTGATGAGCGTCATCTCACCGCTGAAGGCGCAGACCATATTGAATTCCGGGTAACCACCAACCCGGGTCAGCCGCTGCAGCCAATCGCTAAAGTTGCTTCCGGAGGCGAACTCTCGCGTATTGCGCTGGCGATTCAGGTGATCACCGCGCGGAAAATGGAAACTCCGGCATTGATTTTTGATGAAGTAGATGTCGGTATCAGTGGCCCTACGGCAGCGGTGGTGGGCAAACTGCTGCGCCAGCTAGGTGAGTCAACCCAGGTGATGTGCGTTACCCACTTACCGCAGGTGGCCGGTTGCGGACATCATCATTTCTTCGTCTGCAAGGAAACAGACGGTGAAATGACCGAGACGCATATGCACCCTCTGGATAAACGCGCTCGCTTGCAGGAACTGGCCCGTCTGCTGGGCGGCAGTGAAGTCACTCGTAACACTCTGGCAAACGCGAAAGAGTTGCTTGCCGCGTAAACTTTTTGATTTTCACAGAGTCATAGTGAACAGCAAATTGCCGATAGACCTGCAGCCGAAGGTTCCCAACCGGGCAAAGGTCTATTATCATCGGCATATTACAGATGAGCCACGTACTGCTCGGGCCCAAAAAGGAATCAAATCACTATGCGCTGTAAAACGCTGACTGCTGCCGCAGCGGTTCTTCTTATGTTGACCGCAGGCTGTTCCACTCTGGAACGAGTGGTTTACCGTCCTGACATCAACCAGGGTAACTATCTGGCACCAACCGATGTAGCAAAAGTTCGTGTCGGCATGACGCAACAACAGGTTGCCTATGCCTTGGGTACGCCGATGATGTCGGATCCGTTTGGCACTAATACCTGGTTCTACGTTTTCCGTCAGCAGCCTGGGCATGAAAAAGTTACCCAGCAGACGCTTACCCTGACCTTTAACAGCAGCGGTGTGCTGACCAACATTGATAACAAACCTGCCCTGACGGCGGAGTAATAAAGCTATCAATACACAAAAAGCGCTCATTGAGCGCTTTTTTTATATCTGCATCTTTGGTGCGAAACGGTTACTTTCCGGCGTTTTTCTCCGCCCGCTGACGACGTAGCTCTTTCGGGTCAGCAATCAACGGACGATAGATTTCGACCCGATCGCCATCATGGACGCGATCCTGAAGCTTAGCCGGGCGGCTATAAATTCCCACTTTGTTTTTCGTCAGATCGATATCGTCACGTAGCGCCAGAAGACCGCTGGCAACAATCGCCTGCTCGACCGTCGCCCCCTCCTCAAGCTTGACGCTTTGCAGATACTGTTTTTCCGGCAACGCGTAGGCCACTTCAACCACGATTTTAGCCGGCACTGTAGACCTCTTTAGCGCGCGTCGTAAATGCCTGCACCATATTCATAGCCAGTTCTTTGAAGATACGACCAAACGCCATTTCAATCAGCTTATTGGTGAATTCAAAATCGAGATGAAACTCAATTTTGCACGCTTCCGGGCTTAAAGGGATAAATTTCCAGCCGCCAATCAGCTTTTTAAACGGACCATCGACCAGACTCATCAGGATACTCTGGTTACTGGTGAGCGTATTTCGCGTTGTGAAGGTCTTACTGATACCCGCTTTGGATACGTCAACCGCCGCAGTCATTTGCGTCGGCCCAAGCTCCAGAACCCGGCTACCGGTACAGCCCGGCAGAAAATCAGGGTAGGACTTTACATCATTTACCAGTTGATACATCTGTTCAGCACTGAACGGCACCAGCGCGGTACGGCTAATCTGAGGCATAGCAGGTTCCACATATAAACACAGGGCAAATAATATCATTTATCTGCTGCTAAAAAAAACGCTGTACCGCAACTCGTGCTAAGATAGCCCATTACGCCTCGCAGGAAGATTGAGGTACGACTGTTTTAAGACGATGACTTCAGGATACTATGACTAAGAAAAAAGCCCACAAACCTGGATCAGCCACCATTGCGCTGAATAAACGCGCTCGTCATGAATACTTTATCGAAGATGAATACGAGGCGGGTCTTGCCCTGCAGGGATGGGAAGTAAAATCTCTCCGCGCAGGTAAAGCCAATATTGGCGACAGCTATGTCATTTTGAAAGATGGCGAAGCCTATCTGTTTGGCGCCAACTTCACGCCGATGGCGGTAGCGTCCACCCACTACGTATGCGACCCAACGCGTACCCGTAAGCTTCTGCTCAATCAGCGTGAACTGGATACCCTATACGGGCGTATCAACCGTGAAGGTTACACCGTGGTCGCTCTTTCCCTGTACTGGAAGAATGCCTGGTGCAAAGTCAAAATCGGCGTAGCGAAAGGTAAGAAACAGCACGACAAGCGCACCGATATAAAAGATCGCGAGTGGGCAGTTGATAAAGCCCGCATTATGAAACACGCAGGTCGTTAATTGCCCTTCTCTTGAGGGTCAGCCAGCTGGCCCTCACGCTATATTGTTGTTGATGCTGATTTTTCATCCACTCTGGCGCCATAATCCTCAAAACGAGGGCTGGTCAGCGCATTCATAAATCTGTTATACTCAACGTACACATTGGGGCTGATTCTGGATTCGACGGGATTTGCGAAACCCAAGGTGCATGCCGAGGGGCGGTTGGCCTCGTAAAAAGCCGCAAAAAAATAGTCGCAAACGACGAAAACTACGCTTTAGCAGCTTAATAACCTGCTCTGAGCCCTCTCTCCCTAGCTTCCGCTCTTAAGACGGGGATCAAAGAGAGGTCAAACCCAAAAGAGATCGCGTGGAGGCCCTGCCTGGGGTTGAAGCGTTAAATCTAATCAGGCTAGTCTGGTAGTGGCGTGTCCGTCCGCAGGTGCCAGGCGAATGTAAAGACAGACTAAGCATGTAGTACCGAGGATGTAGGAATTTCGGACGCGGGTTCAACTCCCGCCAGCTCCACCACTTTTTAGTTGTTTGAAGTACAATGAAGTCTACTAAGCCCGCACAGCACAAGCTCTGCGGGCTTTTTCATGTCTATTGTCGTCCAGTGAGAATTGCTGAGAACTATCACTTATGGCACCCTGAATGGGACCCACAACGAAGGGTCCAAAAACCGAGGGTCCCAAAATGGCAAAAATCGCTAAGAAGCTCACTGACACTGAAATCAAAAGCACCAAGCCAGCCGACAAAGAAATCAACTTGTTTGACGGTGATGGTTTGATCCTACGAATCGCCCCCCTCTCGAAAGGAGGGAAGAAGAATTGGTATTTCAGGTATGCAGTGCCGGTGACCAAAAAGCGAACTAAGGTGAGCTTAGGAACATATCCTCACCTTACACTGGCAAGAGCCAGAGCCTTACGAGATGAATACCTTTCCTTGCTTGCCAATGGCATTGATCCTCAAATCCATAACAACGATAAAGCTAATGCCTTAAAGAATGCTACTGAACACACTCTCCAAGCCGTGGCAAGGAAATGGTTAGATGAGAAGGTAAAGACATCAGGTATCTCACAAGATCATGCAGAAGATATCTGGCGAAGCCTGGAGAGAAATATCTTTCCCGGCTTGGGTAATGTTCCTATCAATGAGATCCGACCTAAACTCTTAAAGCAACATCTTGACCCTATTGAGCAACGAGGAGTCCTCGAAACTTTACGGCGAATCATTTCCCGATTAAATGAAATTTTCCGTTATGCAGCAACTGAGGAACTTATCGAATTCAATCCGGCTGACAACCTTGGGCAACGGTTCAGTAAGCCTAAAAAGCAGAATATGCCTGCATTACCCCCTTCCGAGTTACCCCGCTTCCTATTGGTGTTAAACAATGCCTCTGTTCGTTTAGAAACAAGGCTACTGATTGAGTGGCAACTTCTTACATGGGTTCGCCCTGGTGAAGCTGTCCGCACAAGATGGACTGATATAGATACCGATAACTCAATGTGGAACATTCCTGCTGAATTTATGAAAATGAAGAAGCCCCATAAAGTCCCACTGAGCAAAGAAGCTTTGCGAGTATTGGATTCAATGAAAGCCATCAGTGGGCACAGAGAGTGGGTTTTCCCCAGCATCAAAGCTCCACTCAATCACATGCATGAACAAACAGCAAATGCAGCCATAATCCGTATGGGCTTTGGGGGTGAACTTGTCGCTCACGGTATGCGATCTATTGCTAGAACGGCTGCTGAAGAGAGCGGTAAATTCAGGACAGAAGTGCTTGAAGCGGCTCTTGCACACTCGAAGAAAGATGAAATAATTGCGGCTTACAATCGTGCTGAGTATCTGGCCGAAAGAGTGGTTCTCATGCAGTGGTGGAGTAACTATGTTCAAGCTCAAAGGCTGAAAGCCGTTGCAGCCTAATAATTCAAAACCATATAATAAACAAGGGTAATTATTGGAATTGCATCTCTATTTTTCAACGAACAACTTAGTACCATACACCCAGCATTAACCAATTAAAGCCCTGTTTTAGCTTCTGAGATTAAGCAATAGCTGGTCAAATAATTTAAGAAGCTTTTTTTTTGATCCAAACCAAACAACACTACTTAACTCATTGTATATATTGCTTTTTTATGTTAGCAATAAATACAATGTACAGCATACATGCATATGTTGGGGCGGTAGCATTTAAATGTACAATTCTCATCCGTAAAGTTAACACAGCATTTATGAATAAGGTTGGTCTATGAGTGAAAATAAACTGTTTGATAATTATGAGATTATAGAAAGAAATCTACTAAAAACAGAGTCAGATAAAAACATCCCTGAAATAAATCTTGCCCTTAAGGATGGAGAGAGTTACATCATTAAATATTGGCCTAGAAATACCTTAAGTGATGAACAAGTCCTTGAAAGTATTTGGCAACATGAACTACGACAACTTCAAAGATTAAAAGGATATCCTGGCGTAGGAGATTATATTGTAAATCCCGTCGAATCAAAAAAAACAAATGACGGATATTATCTAGTTTTAAACTCCGATGGCAGAGTTCCTACATCATATTTACTAAATAAAAAGACTCTATCCCTCCCCGGAAAGAGCCATTGGCTTACACGATTAAAAGACCCAACAATAAGAATAAGGTTTTGGAAAAACATCAGTAGAGTTACGAGTGCTATTGGTTTACTTCATGCTCAGGGATTACTACATCGACATTTGGATGAAAATGCAATTCTTACATACAACTATGAATCTGATGATTATAATGACTTTCAACTAACGGGATTTGAATGGTCGATTCGGATGCCAACACTTACAACGGCGAAGATCGAACATTCTGGTGAACAAGGGAAAATATCAACATTCGCTACAGATTGGGTTGACTTAGGAGTATTAATATCTAAGTTCCTTAAAATAGAAATAAACAAGATTAAGGATCTTCACTTTCCCGCCGAATACTTTATAACTAACAATCAATTAGCAATCAGTGAAGTAGCAATAATTCGCAGTCTCTTAGGTATTCAACCAATTCAGCAAAATGCTATCAAAGAACTTTTAGGAGAAAAGGAAATCCTCCAATTCATAGAGAGGATAACCAATGAGCTTACTGATTATTATAAAAGAACCAAAACTATACACGGCATTGCTATAAACACTAAATTCTCACAAATAGATAATAATAAAGAGAAAAAAGAATTATTTCACTGCATACAAAAAGTCATCCATAGAAAAACTCAATTCACTATTTCAAGAGATGACACAGAAATAATTAAGAATTTTGTAAAAGATGATTTATCTGAGACTCCTGTATTGTTTGTAAATAATTATGAAAACGATTATTACGATGTAATTTTAAAAGGTAAAGAGCTTTTCTATGTGCTGACACCATTTCAACCAGACCATGGAACGAATGATAAAACGTGGAAAATAGGTTACTCAAAACATGCTTATTTAGAGCTTCCGAATAAATTTTTCAGCAAAGAAAACTACATAGAATTAAATAGCAACAATATTTTTTGTTATACTCATCATGAAGCAAAAAATTTCCTTCTAAACAGTAATGACTCTTTAAATCTAATGTCTTGGGATATTATATTCAAAGAAATAGGAAAAACTTACAACAAGAAAAATGAAGAACATCTTAAATTATTAGAGGGATTAACTGCTGTACATATTACTAATATCGCCTATGCTAAGGCAGAAATTTTCCCTGTAGAAATACTCAGTGAAGAAAGTGACTCAGAAAATATTGGCTCATGGATTTTTAAATTCATATCAAGGCTTGATGAGGCAACTGAAGAGTTGTCAAAATCTCTTAGCATAGAATCCCCATCAGTTAGGCTTGAAAAAATAATAAACAGTAGCGAAAATAATGACAAGTTATCTTGGAGTCTTGTTAATAATAAAGATTTTAGTAGAGTTGATGATGAAATCCTTTTAGAGTTTTATGGCTTTGAAACCGATAATAAAAGTCAAGATATTTACAGTTTCACCTCTAAAAAACCACTTCCCGATTGGCGAGATCTTTATATTGTTCCAGATTCTCTAGAAGGTACATTGCGTCAAATAACACGACATGCAAATACATTAGACATGCTTGAAAATCATGTAGAATTGATGAATGTAATTACTTCACCTAACACACACCTTACAGTAAGCAATGAAGAAATCGTTGCAGAAGATATAATGGATTCATTAGATGAATCTAAACAGAAAGTTTTTTCAAAAGTTTTATCAACTTTACCAATGAACCTTGTACAGGGACCTCCGGGAGTTGGTAAAACTCACTTAGTAAAAGCCCTATCTCAATATATATTTAAAGAAGAACCTAACAGCAGAATATTATTCACCGCACAGAGTCATGCTACTGTACAGCATCTTTACCATGAAGTTGTTAAAGATTTAGTTACGCAAGATAAAAGCATTAATGGCCCTATAATCATTAGATGCAACAAAGTTTCTGGTGAGGACAATATTGTAGTAAACAGTGCTGATGAGACTGGCTTAGAATACTTAAAGATGTTTGTAGAAAGCGATCTTTTTAAAAATTCATCTAATGATAAATTAAAGAATGACATTGCTGGTTTACTTAAATCCTCACCTGCAAAAAGATACCCATTAATTAATCAACTTATCAAATCAGCAAGCTTAATATTCGCTACAACAAATTCCGATTATGTCGAAAGAATGATAAAGGAAAGAGCACAATTTGATTGGTCTATCATGGAAGAGACAGGGAAAGTTACAGGGATAGAACTAATCAGTCCTCTTTTGTTGTCTTATAGAAGGTTAATGATCGGTGATCACCGTCAATTACCACCATACCGTTCCATTGAACTAAAAAAAATATTAACTAATAATAAAAAACTAACCAACACGTTCGAAGAAGTTGATAGCATAAACAACTTCAAATTAAAAAATGAATTAATCCGCAATGGCTACTTTTCATCAATCAATGACGAACAGGCAAGAGAAATAGGATTACGAGCAACAAAATATGTAAATTTATTTGAGTCTTTGATTTTAGAAGATGAAGAACAAGATGAAAAGTTTGAACAGTTAGCAGGTAAAGGCCAAAAACGAAAAAATAAACTATCTTCTATGTTATCAGTCCAGCATCGTATGCATCCTCACATCGCGGAAGTAATATCCAATGTTTTTTATAAAAATGAGTTATTTACTGATGCTGAAAAAAAATTGAAATATCTTTCAAAAGACTTTGATTCTGTTATAAATATAAAGCAAGAGTCAATATTAAAAGATACGCCAGCACTTGTATGGATTAATCAACAAGATGTACAAAAAACAAAGGGAAGTCGAGCCGGAGAACATAAACCAATTTGGTCTAACGATAGTGAATGTAAAGAAATAATCGACATTTTAAAAGATCTTGATAAAAACACCAACCCTACAAAAAAAATCAAATTAGCCATTCTTTCGCCTTATTCCAATCAAGTAAAATTAATTTCCAAACACATAGAAATTGCAAAGAAAAACAATGAGCTTAAAACTCTTCTAAATAATTACATTCCTCCTGACGATAATGATGGTTACTGCCTTACAGTGGATTCTTTTCAAGGTGGTGAGGCAGATATTGTAATAATATCATTAGTCCGAAATAATGGTAAAAGCACAATAAAAAGTGCCTTAGGTTTTTTATCAGATCAACGTCGTATAAATGTTTTACTCAGCCGAGCCAAGCATAAATTAATTATCACAGGATCATATGAACTTCTTAAATCTTGGTCTAATCGTATAGTAAAAGAGAGCTCACAAGAATATGAATTCATTCCTAAATTAATTAATGAATTAGAAACATCTGCTCAAATCGGTAATCTTTTATTAATTGAGAGTAACTCAACAAAAAAGCAAGGGAAGAAAAATGCAAAATAAAAATATTTATGTAAAAATTCCTTTTCATTATGGCGTACATAAATTCAAAATTTTTAAGGGTCATAGGTGGGGAGCTTTAGATCATTTTTTACTTCAAGAAATTAGCCGCCGTTCTTATCCAATAGAAGAATTATCATTGAAGTCAAATCTTCCGCAGAGACTAATCATTGAAATAATAATACCGTTTATGAAATTGGGTTGGGTCGAATTAGTAGAATTAGACTCAAAATATAATTTCAGAATTACTGATGTTGGATTTATTGTTGCTAACCATGACGAACTTCCTTATGAAAGAGAGCCTATGGAATCTACTAGGAAGTTTTTAATTGACCCTAAAACAGCAAAGTGTTATCGAGTAAATGCCAGAAACCAAAACTATCAAATATATAACAAACAAAGAGCAAATGAATTGCTCAGGAATAAAAACTCAATAGCTACAGAGTTAAATATAAAAAACCCGAAATATGCACCATATCCATCAGATATACTAAATTGTGTTGAAGATAGTGATGAAGAGGTTATAGGCTATGAGGAAAGGGCAAATGATCGACCATATTATCAAAACAAACTTTTTGCAATAGCTCAGGTTGATGAGGCCGATAATATAACAGGTGTTCCATCTGATATCTCAAAAGAATTGGCTGAAGATATAATTTCTGCTGCTAATTTAAAACGTAAAGAAAGTAGCACTTCTCAAAATAAGAGTTCTAAACTAAGTATTTTTAGCACAGAGTCTTATGAAAATCATTTTGAAGAACACTTGATTGGCGAAAACGAATTTCAAATAATATCCGGCGCTGAAAATCATAAAGCTCATCTTCTGGACTTGATTGATAAATCTCTCAGCAGGATTATTATCCATTCAACTTTTATCCAATTGAAAAATTTTCAAGACATCTTTAATAAACTAATTGAATCAGCTAAACGAGGAGTCCAAGTCGATATAATATGGGGTCAAGAGGAACCTGATGATGAAAAAAGCATGGGCAGTTATAATCAATTTCTTAGTGGACTTAATGTTTATAAGGAGGAAATAGTACAACTTGGGTTAGCTTCACTTTTTACAATACATTCAGATCCAACAGGCTCACATGCGAAAATTATAGTTTGTGATACCTTAAATTATGGTTATTGTGCAACAATAGGTTCATGCAACTGGTTAGCGAGCGGATTCAATCGATATGAATGCTCTGTATTTACGACAAATAATGTCTTAACAACTGAAGTATTAGATATTTTGAGTATATTATCAAAAGGGAAGTCGCGGGTATCTAATAATTTAAGCAAATCTATTTCTGCCATAGCTTATGAGTTAAAAAAAGTTACTCAACATTTGGCTACTGCAAATCCTACTGAAAAAAATGTAAAAATTAAAATCATCACAAAAAATGAGCATCACGATTACGTTTTAGATGCCAGGGACAAAGCAACAAGCACCATCTTTATTGCAAGCCATAGGATTAGTAATAATGCCGAAAGACCTATTTTGACACCTTTAATAAGTTCAATAACAGACAATAATAAGCTGAACATAAAAATGTATTACTCATCTCTAAGTGGGGGAATCAATACCCAACAACTTGAAGAGACAAGTAAGTCTTTAAGTGCAAATGGAATTATTCTAGAGAAAAAGAAAGATCCAATCTCTCATGCAAAAATATTATCATGGGACAATGATAATATTTTAATCACAAGCCTTAATTGGTTATCAGCCTCAGCTTATGGCAACCCATATGATGAACTGGGGGTTTATATTGAGAAAAAAGACATATTCTCTATAATTTCCCCTAACTATTGAGCAGACAGCAGGATATCTTAGAAAGGGTATCCTGTTTCAACCAGTATACCTAATGAGATAAACAATGTGAAAATGACTAAATGAAAGTGACAAAAGGAAGCCAATATTATTTATGATCATCTAATATAATAATATTTGTTGTTCTTAACGCGATCTGAACTCAGCAATAATGTCATTGTCAATTAATGTGGTAATTTTTTTATTTCTCTTGTTGTTAAGCTCAATATAGATACAATTAAAGTCTGTTTTTTTATTTAAATCAATCTTATCCTTGGAATACATATTAATATAGAGTTTTGTATTGTCAAGAATGTCATATTTTGTAGAAGGTTTATCCTTTTTTAGCTCAGGAATTGTCTTTTTAATTTCAAATACCTGAATTAGCTTATGATCGTACTTAGTAACCTTTATCACATCATTATACTCAACAAAATCCATTTTTCTTTTTATAGTTAAAACATATTTTGCATCAACCTGTGGATCTGTTTTGTAATCCACACAAATATTTTGAGCATTTACATAACATGTAGGCAACATAAGCAGTAATAAAACCATAAATATTCTCATTTTGACACCCCCTTGTTTAATATCTAACAAGGATGCTTTATCAAAAATAGAATTTCAAATTTATTTATTCTTTTTTATTTTCCAATGTAATGACAATCTGCTTATGGTTATTTCTATGGAATGAAATATAATACGACTTGTTTTTGAAATCAATCACTTCTTTTGTTCCATTAATCATTCTAATTAATCCGTTTTCAGGAGTTGTAATTTCTAGATAATACTTATTACCAATGCTATAATCAGTCCTCTTTTCAATATATAGATCAGGCAATAAACGTAGTCGGTCACCACTGACAATATAATTACGGGGGAGTTTATTTTCCTGTTCAACTACTTCCTGCTGGCGTAATAATTCTTGTTTCCTATCCTGTAATTCAACTTTTTCTTTATAATCCTGAGATAGCATATTAAATGCTGTCAAAGTACAATTAGACATTCTGATATTTTCAGAGAGTTGATCCTTCCTTTCTACTTTCGGAACTCCTTCCCAATTAGAATAATTAGTGCCTAACTTCGCATTTAACTCCCCTAGATTCAGGCTTTTAAGCTTTTTTAAGTTGACTGCCATATCACCATTAGCTTCTCCATAAATTGTAAATTCAGATCCTGATGCTTCAAAGGCACGACATAACTCTATTGCATTCTGCCTTAACAATGATTGTTGAACCAAAGGAGTATCCGATGCAAAAGAGGAATTACTTAAAATGACAACTACTAAAAGTGAGAGTTTACCAAAATTCATTTTATACCCCAGTGTATAAATTAATACATTATCTGTTCAAACTCTTCATCATATCATTTTATCAATTCAGAAGCATTAAGCAAGGGCTAACTCTCCGAAGCTCCGCTTCTCTGAGTTGCCTTGCTTTTCTGCTCTACGATTGAAAAGGAAATATTTTTCATGCAAATTTATCTAAGTAAATAAAAATATAGTCACCTGCCATCACATATACCCCATCGGTATGCCGCATGAAGATCATGAAAATAATCACATAGATATTTAAGATTTTTATTTAAATCTGGGAATACATCTACATCCATGTCAAATGAGTCAACTATGTTATCCTCGTCATCAACTAATAGCAAAGCCTTCACATACTTCCCTTCTTTTTTGTTCATCGAGTTTATAATATCTTCCGTACTTTTTTGTCTTACAGATGACTTTCTCATATCCTGGATGTGATCTCCCGTTTTAGGATAGCGAAAAAAAGTACTCTTAGAATCAATGGAATTTATCTTATTGATCTTATCTAAAACATCCTTTTCAATTACACCTATTCCTAAGTGGAAAAAACAAGGTATTAACTTATTGTGCTGACCGATTAAATATATGGTTAATAATCTGATGTCATGCATGTTTTCTAATTCAAAATCCTTTCCCAACACTTTAATTTTTGGTTTTCCAAGAGTACCACCACTACTGAATGGAATTTTAAAATTTCGGTGCAAAACATAAATTAAAGATTTTAGGTAAAGTTCGATTGCATGTCGTCTAAGATAATTGACTGGCATACCTAAATCCTTAATGGATTCAGAAGCCGATAATAAATCTGCTGATTCTTTAAACTGTTCTGCTGTTGCACCAAAACCATAGTCTATGTGCATATGCAAAGGCATCATTAAATACATTCACTCTCCTTATAATTGATTTCAGCATCACAATTCATTGACTTTTATTTATAACTTATTATAAATAAGTTATTACACATGGAATGAGTAATCAATCTAATAAAAGGAATTTTTATGAATCAATCTAATATCAACCCACGATCATTGCGAACACACTGTGTCAGTGTCCGTCTTAATAACTCGGAACTTCAATTACTCAACACAAAACGAGGTTCTACATCTAAAGGTGAATGGTTACGTATGGCTTCCTTGCAGAAGCTCCCCATGAATGTACCTCCTGTAAACATCGAAACATGGAAGACTCTGGGTGAGATCAATCAGAAGCTAAACCGTATCGCTCTTCATATCGATAGTAAGAGTAAAGATAGCCAGCTTACTCATACAGAGCTTTTCGCTGTGAAGCGACAACTGGAAGAGCTTCGCCAGCACCTGCTAAATGCTGACATATGGAGCAAACCCGATGAAGGGTATGCAGAAGATCAAAAGGGGTAAGAGCTTCGCTGGTGTCGTTCAATATGCATTGAAACCGGGAGCACATCATAAAAGTGATCCCATCATCATTGGCGGGAACATGTTAGGTGATTCAGCCCTTGAACTGATCGCTGAATTCGATAGCACCAAGCATCTTCGCCAGGATGTCGCAAAATCAGTTTGGCACAACTCGCTTCGCTTACCCAACGGTGAATCACTAACGAATGAACAGTGGTCTAGTATCGCAGATGACTATATGAGGAGAATGGGATTCAGTGATACCCATCTCCGTTGCTATGTCTTACATGACGACGATGGCCAGCACATACACATTATCGCAAGTCGCATAGATCTCAATGGTGGGAAGCTTTACTTGGGTAGGAACGAAAACCTCATCAGCACACAGATTATCAGTAAACTCGAAGTCGCTTATGGCCTGACAGTGACCAAAACGGCATCTCCCCCCTCGCAAGCACAACCGAAGCGGAAGAGAGTGTCCCGTAATGAGAAAATGCTATCGGAACGAACCGGGGTGCTTTCACCAAGAGAAGCTCTGCAGCAGATACTTGATAAAAGTTTATCTGATAAGCCGGACCTTTTGACTTTCACAAAACGGCTGGAAGAAGCTGAAGTATCCTGGACAGCGAATGTCGCAAGCACAGGCAAAATGAACGGCTTCTCATTCTCCTACCGCGATATAGCTTTCAAAGCTTCGCAATTGGGTAAAAGTTACAGTTGGGCAAATCTTATTAACAGGCTCAACTACAACCCAGATCATCTAGAAGCTCTTCGAATCGACATACCTTCAAAGGAAGTTTCTCAAGCTCCCATGCCAATACCTGTTCCTGTTCCTGTTCCTGCTCCTGCTCCTGCTCCTGCTCCTGCTCCTGCTCCTGCTCCTGCTCCTGCTCCTGCAACAATTTTGGAAACCAGGGAGCAAAAGGAAAGTATCAGTGAAAAAATTACTGAACTCGAACTGCGACTCAGAAAAGACAGACGAAACGAGATCGTTGAGAAGATTCTCCAAAAGAATGCGGTTAACCAGCAAAAGCATCTCAGGCTTATCGGCTGGCTTCCATTTCTTAGAAGGCTTGCAGAGCTTCTCCGAAGCTATGGTAAGAGCATTCTTCACAAGCCCCTCCCTGGATTCTCAAATCTCTATGTAACCCGACCTTTACATAAAGATAGGAAAATTCATTTATAAACATAATCTTACCGCTTATCCCTGACAGCAGTATCGTTTGGGTAGTGATTAATTTAGGATAAGTCAATAATATATTGATCGTTATTACAGATCGATAATCCAGTTATGATAGCTTTTGCCTATCATGATTCAAACATCGATCGGTACAAGTGATTTTACTAAAGATAATTATTCATCGAGAATCCCTGAAAAGAGCCTGATGATTTTTAAGCAATAGCAGTATCAGGAACCGATTGTAAAAATGGAGTTAATATGAATAACGAAACCATTAAGTGTCCGTTCTGCTTCAAAGAGAGCCAGTTTGGTGTCCGTGTCTGCACTGGCTGTCATTCAACCATCAAATATGGCGAAGTTTCAGCCTGGTTATCGTTGTTCATAGGATTTATTTTATTAGCAATTGCCTACATCATACTTTATATAAGTCAAAGTTTTTTAGTAGCTATCATTATTTTATTGGTATTAATGGTTTCGACAAGATTGTATATTCGTAAAAAATTTGCACATAGAGCAATTTTCACGCACCAACATTAATAAAGGGATTTAAAATGAAAACCTATGCTATCATAACAATCATTCTTTCACTTTTTTTATTAACCGCCTGTAATTCTGAACCATCAGACAAAGACATCTATAATGCATTCAAAAGTGTTGTAGATAGAACCAACGCAAGTATGAAAGCTTTTGATTCAAGAGTTTCTGAAAATGATCTTTTAAGAATCGATTATGTGAAAAAAGTTAGCTGTTCAAAAGAAGCTAATAATGTTTACAACTGTATAGTAGATGCTTCTATTAGCAACAATAAACAGACAAAGCCTGTTAAGCTTGTGAAAGCTGATGGTGTCTGGAAAGAAGTTCAGTAGTAGTTTATATCGAGAAGTCTCTTTTAGCCCCTGCATAGGGGCTTTTTATTGTCTATAATCTGACGGTTCTTACGCGAACTTCATGGATTAACTCTTTTTCAATTACTTTCATTTCATATTGTGCTCTGACCGTAGCATAGATTTGTTCTGCTTTTTCCTGATTGTTATCTATGAAATTAACAAGCGAGTTTAGCTCTCTTAGAACCCCTTCTTTGTTATTTAATCGTTGTAGTAGATTGCTTGTCAGACTTTTGTATACCGAGATAAACATAGCCATTATGTTATCAATATTACGATTAGATCTAGAATAAATATTTTTAGGATAAAAATATTTTAGATGGTATCCCACAAAAATTAAATAAAGCTGGTATGAGAAACTTTTATCATGCGGCTGATATCGCTTAGAGATATATTTATCTACGATGACGATAAGCTGCTCTTCCAGTGTTTCCACTGGAAAGTTGTTTTTTTTGTCCATAAATTGCATCCTTGCAAGTTAGTTTTGTCTTCCTGACTACATATACAAATACCATATTAATATTCACTGTCAATAGATAAAACCTATCAAGATATTATTTTCTTGCTCTCTGTGGCAGTTCTTCTTCAAGAATAGAAGCCAATATATTATGCCTGTAAGCATTTTCGTGCATTCTTTGAATCATAAGCAGTAAATTATTATTTTCATATTTTAGTGCCGAATTATCATTTTCAAGTCGTTCTATTCTTTTCGCCGCAAGGCTCAGGCTACCGGGTAACTTCGTATATTGACGTTTAACCATACCAGATCTTTTTCTGGTCCTATACGCAATGACAATCTCACTATGCTGGCTTAATGCTTGCCGTGTAGGTACTTTACCTAAAATTTTTTTGCAAGCCACGCATAAAGAATCCCAAGTGAAATCAGGCTTACTCCAGGTTTCAATAAGTTTAACAATAGCTTTTATTTCTTTATCATAAAATTTTCTTGCCATATAATCTCCTCACATTAATATGCATTCAATTTCCATTCTTAAATCTTTAATTTTTTCCAGAATATATTTTCTTTTTCTTGGATCTGAATTTTGGATTTTTAATTCTAGTTTTTCAAATTTATCTTTAATCAAATTCATAATAATCGATTGTTCATTAAATGAAGATTCTGAAATTTTTGTTTCTTCGTAGGTGTTTCTGTTCAATAGTTTCCTTGATAGTTCTGATAACTCGTCGTGAGACATATGATCATATACTGAATTCTGCTTAACACTCCTTCTCCCAGACCATTGGGCAATTTGTATCTCTGACAATACGCTTCGTTGAGCTATAGTATTAAGTAAATGTCTAATTTGATGGCTTCGGAAAATTAAAACAGAATCATCAAAGTTAAAATGTATATTCCTATGAAATATGTTATTCATATTATCAGTGCGAAAATCCGCTCTAAAATACTTTGAAGATGCCTTAATGGTTGTGAAAATATCAGCACCCTTGATAGAGTCTAATAAATTATGATTTATGGAGCATAAATTAGCATTAATATTTTCAGAATTAACATTCTTTCGCTCTATATAAATCCAAAATGCTTTTACACTGACTGTGCCATGTTTTATCTTAGACAAGAATTTTAGATTTTCTTGGGAGATATTTAATTGATTTATAACAAAGCCAAGTTTGTGGAGATCTTCAATTGTTAAACAATCAAATGCACTTCTGTTTAATGACTCGTATAAATTAATTTCCCCTGCTCTTATCAACCGTGAAACAACCCTTGCATTCCTTGTAAGTTTTTTCAATCGCATGATAGCCTTTGAAGCTACAGGAACCATACAGTCTGGAATCCATTTGGTATTGTATCCAAAGCCCTTCAGAGAATGAAATCGCAAACCATATCTTGATATGCCATTACTATCTTCAACTATAACTTCACAGTCCTCTTCCAAGAGCATAATTTCACTAATTCGAGATGGAGCACATAAGAGCAATGCAAAAATAGAAGATGTAAATATGTCCCTTTCATTAACTGGATTAGAGCTAAATATTTTACCAATAAAATCTATAGCTTTTTCATCAGGAAGTTTTTTCTGATTGGATAAATTTCCCATCGAATCCATTGTGCTATTTGTGTAAGCATCATATGCCTTAAATGGATATGACCATCGTGTAATGGATGCTGGCAACATTTCGTTCTTAGACATAAAAGAACATAATACCCTAATATCTAAATATATTTTATAAGAAGTGGATATTGCAAAATTTTCTTGAACAATAGTCATAACTTCATCTAATACTTTATGATCTATACTTGAAACCTTAACTTCTTTATTTGCTTTAACTATGGCAATTTCTAATATCCTAAATAATCTCAGCACTCTGAAAGCTACAGATAAATCATGAAAGCACTCATGCCATACATATGCTTTTGCGAACTCTACAATGTTATAATTCATTAATTTTTTATTCTTGTTCCCCATTCTAACCTTGATTCCGCTAAAAAATGTAATTCCGCCTCCCCAACTTGAATTATCCCACTCAAAATTTCCAAAATTTTTCGCATGAGCCTTATTAGCGATAATGAAGTTATTGATCATTTTATCATGGATTTCTTTCATCACTTTATCCTTCTTTTAAATGCTATTGATCATATCGTCGATAGAATTAGTTACTAACGATATTGCTGTATTATCAAAAGAGTTAGTTTTATATCCACCGCAGTATTCTTCTATCATATGCTTCAAAGAAGCTAACTCTTTCTGAAGCTCTTTTTCCTCAATAAATTTGTTAGCCAGTGGCTTCATTAGTTCGTTTACAGCTTCATTAATCCTCTTGCCATTTTCCGCTGTATTTTCTATATAACTCATAACAGAATTGATTGAAGAATGGTCCAAAACATTTGCTATCAGTGAAGGACTATAACCCAATTGTGCAACCTTAGTGCCTAATGAATATCTAAATCTGCGCGAATTTATACCCCCCAGATAGGCTTGATATTCATTTATTGAACGATTTATTGTGTTCCTTATTTTTAGTGTTATGGCATAGGGGTTAAGTTTTAATCCACCACTTTCAATCATGTTTAGCTCAACACATCTTTTTTTGAATGGATATGTGTTTATAAAAATTGGTAGTTTTCTCTTTTGTTTTTCACTTAAATCGATTTTTAATGTATCACTGACCAGCGAATTCACAGCTTCAACGAGATATTTCAATTGGCTGAAAAGCTCTTCTGGAATTTGTAATTTTCTAAACTCTTTTCTATATCCATTCCGTTGTTTAATTCTTGGGATATTGAGAAAGTACTCTCCATTAAAAGATAAGAGATCACCAGCTTCAAGTTGAGATATTTGCATAGGTCGCCGCCCGGAATATGCAACAAGGAAGGTTAGCAGATAGTTTGACAGACTTACCTTTTCTTCCTTATAAGCTATCGCTACAGAATCTATAATTACCTTTAATTGCGAGTCACTGAAGGGACCTTTTTTATAATCATGTGTCTTTATAGACTTGTTTGCATTTGTTTTTTTAACTTTAATATTTTCTAAAAATATGATTGCTTCTGTCGAAAATAAAGAAGGGTAAAGATCACTTATCTTAATAAAAAAATATTTCACTGACTCTGCATGTGTGTAATCTAATGAGCTCACAACTTTATAGTAATACTTCATGCATTCTTTAGAAAACAAGCCATCATTCTTATTACAGGCCTTAATGTAATGCTTTATTGCATAAAACATTTTCTTAGTATAACTGGCACTATAATTTATAACGAAATATGCCAAAGTGGTTTTGATAGGTATAAATTCACTGATGACCACTCTTAAAGAATCAATGTTCAATGTTATACTTTCACTTATCTTCCACTTGGAATAAGAAAAGTTCACTTTGAAGTTACCATCCTTGGTTTCAAAAACCGAATATTGACTTTCTTGTAGCTTTCTTAGAGTTTGAAACATTGGATTTGTCCTCTACTATGTTTTTGAGTGGGTTAATAACAGCCATTATTTTTCGGCTTTCTTGTGCTATAAATGCTTGGTTATAGATATCTGAGGTTGTACTATTCTTTTTCCACCCCATAAGATAATTTCTTACTTTCTCATAGGTAATATAATCCTGAGAGTTCGAATTCATGAGCATCATTTCTGAGAATTTCACATTCCAGGTATGTCTTAGCGAATGCCCCACAATATCGCTCAATACATTACTATTTTTCCTAATTTGTTCGAAAATTTTCTGATAACCTCAAATAGTCAATGCATGACCTAATTGACCTTTACTGCTATGAGTAACAAGCAGATAGTCATGCTCCCCTGCATGACACTGCTTACTTCTGAAATCACTAATATAATTCTGTATTAACTCAGTCAATTCTATACTCAATGGTATTTTTCTTTCTAAAGTTTTAACCAATGGTTGCCTTAATCGTGGTTCGTTTTGATCATCTGGCCTTCTTACTATGCATAGACTTTTGTGGACATAGTCAAAATCAACCAACTTAATATTAAGTAGTTCCCCTCCCCTAATACCTGTCTCTAACAAAATTTCAATTATTAGTTTATTTCGAAACCTTACATGCGCCGAAAATGGATTAATCTTAGATTTAACACTTACCATATCAGTCAAAGTTGTGACTTGTTCATTTGTCAATGATTTGCTTTCGCTTTCAATATTGTAATTCTTTCCGTTCTCTATTCTTGGCTTTATAAAATCAAATGCTCGACTGATTGTTTCATAACGAGAAGAATCAATATTATTGATAGCAATGTTATCAAAAAACCATTTGACGTAATTTTCAATTGTCATTATCTTGAAATAAAGGGTTCTTTTAGAGACATGTCGTTTTTTAAGAATGCTTGTCACATTCTCTAAGTCGTTTCTGTAAGAGAGGGCATTCATTAACCCGAATAAATATCCTTTGTTCGAGACAAGTTTTTCGATATCAGAATTTACCATATCAAAAACACCCACATTCATGTCAGCATTATATCTTTCAAATAAAAGCAAAGCATTTGCTATTGCTTCCATTGTTGAAAATGAATAGCTATTTGTTCGTGAAATAACACTCATATATAAGTTAGGGTAAACCAAGGGTAATCCATTGCTCTCATTAATAATAATGCAACTTCTGATACCATCCTTATTCTTCAATCTTTTTATTCTATATTTCAAAGTCATACCACCTCTATTTACATTTAATCGTCAGTGAAAATAAATAAAGCATATAACATAAGCAATTTACAAATATATTTTCCTGAATTTAACATTATCCCCTTTTACAATGACGCATCCCGGTCGAAAATTTATAATATCCCTCTAGAGGGATATTATAGTCCTTTCTTTTCACTTGAAATAGTTAACCCATTATTTTAAAAGGAATTAAAGGTGTTTTGTAAATCAAAAAGTAAATAGCACTATCATTGCAATAATACAATTTACAAAATAGTACTAAATATAGGTTCATTCAAAGAATGGTTTTCAACCCAATCTGATATCGAATTATCCGTTTCGATAAATTTCTAATTTCATCTGGGCATTTAATTAGCGAGAACCATGTCTCGTAAACATAAAACTGCTCGAAAATATCAAGCTCAGAGATCGCCTCTAAAGGCTGTCTAAAATTTCCGACAAGATACTGACTGAGCCAGTAAATGATTTCTTTATTAAAATCGCTATTCGGCAAATCATAAATCGCTCCGGGTTCGAAGATCTTGCAAAAAAGATCCTCGCCTAAATTGCACATATGGTTTTCTTCATTCATAAATTCTTCGATATTCATAAAAATCTCTCCCAGGTTTAATTAAGCAACTTTAATTCTGCTTGTTTCGATAACTGATTGAATCCACTCGTCAACTTCACTCTCGACAAAAGCAACGGCACGAACTCCGATCTTGACGGGAGCCGGAAACCGACCTTCACTGATCAGACGATAGATCCAAGCTTTACAGTAGCCAGTTCTGTTCATAACCTCTGGCAAGCGGATGAGGCGGGAGTTGTGATTGTTCATTGTTTGTTCCCCTTGTTTTGATTCGATGTGGGAACTATACGAATTATTCGAAAAAAAAAGAGCGAGCTTCCTAACTGCAGGGCTATGGTCTGCCCAGCAGTAGTAGACTTCGGGGATTTGGGTTCAGTTAGAATCAGAGAGTTTCATAACATCTGAAACTCTCATGTTTTTCAGGTGGGGATTTCGGTTCATGAAAAAATTGAACTGCTTAATGAAGTCTATCGTTGCAGCTTTCATCGCAAGAGGTCGATCCGAGTCTTTAATGTGATACCCTAAACGGGTAGAAACTTCTTCATCTTCATCAGTATAAAGAAGCCGAGAGAGGCGATCATCTGAGATTCTTAGTTCTTTCCTTTTCGCCCAAAGTAAGATGTCCAGCATCGCAACCAACCTGTAATTTATGATTTTTTTAATGGTTCCATAGCCGAAACGAACGATACCTGTTTCATTAACATCCACTCCTTTTATCGCTCTCCATTGTGGCAGAGCCGCTTTTATCGACTCGGCAATTTCATCGTCTGTCCCACTACCAAGATCGATTTCAAGCAACACCGTTTTCTCACATAGGGGAGACAAGAGTTGGGACACATAAGCTTCGTGGTGTGGGGCATTAACACAATATTCCTCGTTTCCTTCCTCCCAAGTGAAAAGATTCACACTAAGGGCCATCACACTAAGTTCAGCAAGTCTGGTGATATCAGTAATAAAAAGGTGTGGTGGGCTGTAAAGAGTATCGCTAACTGTTGGATAATCGAGTTGCTTTCCTTTGAAAAGATGGGGGTTGCCACTGAAAATTTCAGTCATGTAGACCCATAATCCTTTCTTTTCTTCGTCAGTAGGCCATGGCTTGTACAGAAGTGCTCTTGCCCACAGTTCGTGATACAAGGCATTAAGACTTATATCTTCGAGCTTGCGATAGTTATCTATGTCAAGCCAAGCTTTGATTTCTTTAGTATTTTCTGGTGACCAGTTTTTCAAAATTCGAATCTCCTACCTTCTTAAATAAGTCTTGCGGATAGAGTTCAATCATGCTGAAAAACTACCGTATACACTAATCGGTGAAAAGCAGATCCTGCTTGCGCAGTTCAACTCCTAGTTGTTAGCTGAACTGCGAATTAGTTATCTTTTGATACAATTTGGCAATCAGCTAATCGTGAGAACTCATACCATTAATATTTATGGTTCCTTTTTAGAACCACCCATAAATTTAAAAGTAAAAATAAATCTATAAATCAATGAATTGAATAACTAATTACAGGGACGCCAGCCCAAAATTCTCCATCGGTGATTACCAGAGTCATCCGATGAAGTCCTAAGAGCCCGCACGGCGCAAGCCCTGCGGGCTTTTTTGTGCCCTCAATTTGTCCCGCGAAGTCAGATGCCAACTAATCAAATCTGAACCTTTTAGGCACCTTGTCAGGCACCTCATAAAGCTTTAGTGTTTTTGTGGAACCTAAAACTAAGCCTGTGCGTCAGAAAAAAAACACTTTTTATTCAATGAGATAAAATCAGACATTCTCATTAAAGCGCACTAAGTTTTCCTGATGGGGATGGCCTTGAGCTAATCATCAAATCCAGCGGGTTTACGCTCTGGCCGTTCGCCACATTCGCTCTTTTATTTCGAAATCCTTACCAGTAACGCTGGTTGCATACTTCCCCGCTGTTCATCCTGCCTGTTTCCGCACCACAAGTGGCCGCGACACTCGTTACTGCAGCGGTTCAGCATGCTCCGGAACCGGAGACCACATTGATCCGCCCCGGATGAGAAGCCTGGTGGCGGCCTGCTTCTCAATCCTGTATTCGTCTACCTTCCGTTTCCAGATGAAAAGGGACGGCTTCACATTGCATTTATTGACGCAAATAAAAGACAATCCTGAGTTGAGATTCGATTATGCTCTCTGGCACTCATCGGCATTGCACGGGCTTTACGTCGCAGGATGGCGAAAAAGACGTTACACGCCCCATTTTCACAGGATCAATTTTGAATATTTACTCAAAACGCTGCGTGATACGACCGTTTAACGCCGATGATATCGAGCCTTTTATGGCATATCGCAACGATGCCGAATGGATGCAGTACCAGGGGTTTAAGGGCCTGACAAAGGAAGCTTATGCCGAGGCGTTGCTGGGAAACGCTTCTCTTACGCAGGGCATGCAGCTCGCGGCGATCGATACCGCGACCGGGACTTTGATTGGCGATCTCTACTTAAAACAAGAAAACGAGACCATCTGGCTTGGCTACACCGTTAGCCCACGGTATGCAGGTCAGGGTTACGCCCTTGAAACTGCGATGGCGGTCATTGACTGGTGTAAGCAGCAAGGTTTTTTAGCCGTAAAAGCCGGCGTTGTGGCAGATAATCTTCCCTCAATAAATTTACTGAACAAACTCGGATTTTCCTGTTCCTGCACGGAGGATGATGAGCAGATTTTTGTTTTAAACATACAATCCGCTCATTAATTCCCCCTACTTTCAGCTTGTCATACTCACATACCTCTATCCCGACAAAAATTTCTCTGATTAATCTGCTGTTACCTTGTTCACACCGCGGAAGGTCACATGCTACTTTCCGCATCATTTGCTTTTAAAACAATAAGATAAATAGCTTACCGCCCCTTCATCCCGCTAGTTTTATGCCTGTGACGCACCCTGTGCGCAGTTCTATAAGAGAGATAACCATGAAATAAGCTGTGAACGCCCTACAAAACTTTGGAAAATCCCTCTATGGGCCGGTACTTATCTTGCCGATAGTGGGTCTGTTTATCGCTTTTGGCAACGTGTTGGGCGACGGCAACCTTGCGAAATATCTGCCCTTGCTCGGCCATCCTTTTATTCAGAATATCGGCCAGCTCATTGCTAAATCAGCGGTATCGGTACTGGTGAACCTGGCGCTGATCTTCGCCGTTGGGATCCCCGTAGGCCTGGCCGCCCGCGATAAAGGCTACGCGGCGCTCATTGGCCTGGTGACGTTTATCGTCTTTATCAACGCCATGAATATCACACTGCAGCTGCAGGGCCAGCTCGCGGCGCCGGAACAGATGAAAGCAGCCGGCCAGAGCATGGTGCTGGGCGGCCAGGTGCTTAAGATGGGGGTCTTCGCCGGGATCCTCACCGGCGCGCTTTCGGGCTACAGTCTTATATCGGTTACGGGTATGAATCTTACGTATTCGGCCTGCCACCCTGCGAATGCGCCAATCTGCCGGTGCCCGCTATCGACGATCAGGGAATGAGTTCAAAGGTAATTGAGATTAACGTATCAGGATTTATGTCAGCGGGCGTCGTGCTGTACAGCGAACCAGCCTGACCATATAGCGTGACCGCGCCGCCTTTTAAGCCCGCAGTTAAAACTTTGGCCATCAGGGGATCGATTTGTTTGTCGTATATCATCCTGGAATTCATCGTATTGAGTATCGGGGTACCATCAAGCTTTTTCTCCAGTATATTCAGGGATAAGGACTCATTCTGCTTGTAAGCTTGCTTCCCTTGTTTATCAATCACGAAATAGACACCATTAGGCAAAACCTCATATTTTTTATTTTTAATTTTGGCCATGATTCTTTTTTCAATATCAACGTACTTAGATGACATTTGTTCATTAAGGGTGTTAACGATGGTTTCTATTTCACCTTCTTTGATTTTCAGCTTTTTATGGTAAGCATCGTTAAAGCCTGAAACCAGCGCCGAAGGCGACAGCTTCACATCATTGTCAGCCATTTTATTCACATCCGATAGCGCCTGAGTCAGATAGAAAACGCCGAGTGCGTAGGCATTTTTAATGCTTTTATCAGTAAGCTTTAACTCACTTTCCTTTATGGCCTGGCTATCAAGGGCAGACTGTAATTTCTGATTTTGATTGTTCAAAGCAGCAACTGACTCAGCATATTTTTTCTGCGCCGCTTCGGCTGCGGCGCTCAGCTCAGCATTTTTTTTGCTCAGCGCGTCGAGCGCGGATTTGTGCTGACTTTCGCCCTGGGTGTTCTGCTTTTGCAGCGCGGCGATCTGCGCCGACAGCGTGCGGGTGGTCTCATCCAGCTTTTTCTGCGCCGCTTCGG